>NZ_JAIZ01000468.1 GCF_000710465.2 Kitasatospora sp. MBT63
GCACCTGGTCTTCACCGCCCGCCTGCCTGGCCACCTCCGTCGAGCAGGACGACCCGGGCCGGGCACCGGTGGTGTGGCTGCCACTGGCCGCAGCGGCTGGCCTCCACCTCTACCCGGCCGTCGACCCCGTCCTTCACCGGGCCGCCGAGCCTGCCACCCGCGGCCCGCTGCTGCTCCCGCCGATGACCAACGCCTCCTACTGGTGGCGTTGACGTTCCGCCTTCGCCGTTGCTCGGGGTCCGCACGGCTCGGGCCCTGTGCCGCTGGCAACAAGTCAGTCGTGCGCGGATTCGTGGTCGCTCTACAGTCACTTCATGACGAGCACGTGGAGACGGCTGACCGACCGCCTGACAGGACGAACTGAGCCGGAGCCCTTGTGGACGGAGGGCATACCCGACCACCTTGACGTGCCCGTCCGCGACTGGCTGTACGAGGTTCTGAAGAACTTCGGCCTCGCCTACCCGGTGGCGGTCCGGCTGAAGCTGCCGTCCGACGTTCTGAAGGCTGACAACCCGGATTGGGCCATCGCCGTTCTCAACCATCGGACGCACTCGATGCTGCGCCTGGAAATCGTCGATGCGACGCTCGCCTGCATGGCACAAGCGCTCGAAGGTGTTCCTCTGCACCACCGTCGGACCGCCGAACATTTCGCCCGCGTACTGGACGGCATTCTGCGCGAGGGCGACTCCGCGTTCGTGGTCTCCTTGGACGGGCGTGGGCTGGAGCGCCGGATCGTTCCGGCCGTCAGCACCTCGGTCGACGCCGCGATCACGAGCGCCAAGCAGCCCGAGCGGGGCTCCGCCGCCAAGCACCTTCGTACTGCAATGGACGCCGCGTACGCTCTTCATCCGGACCCGGTCCGGGCCTACAGCGAGGCGATCAAGGCGGTGGAGTCCGCCGCTCACGTCACCCTCCAGCCGAAGCACGCGACCGCGACGCTGGGCACGATGCTCGGTGAGTTCCGCCAAGTGCGTGACAAGGTCAGCGTCCCGATCGTAGGGCCGGGTGGCACTGAGGGAATCGATGCTATCGAGCGCCTCATGGCCCTGCTCTGGACCGGGCAGACCAGTCGGCACGGAAACCTGAAGGTCACTCGGGAGGAGACAGCGCAGGAGGCCTTGATGGCGGTGCACCTGGCTGCGCTCCTAGTGCAGTTGTTTGCCTCTGGAGCCGTTCAGCGCAGCCGATAAGCCGCCTCCCAGCCTGGGCACGCCGGTGACGACCAGTACAGGCAGCGGGCCGGTGCGGGTGCGGAGGCGGGCCATCCTGGTCCACGGCGGCGAGGTGTGCCTGATCCGGCGTCAGTGGGAAGCCGGCCTTCAGCATTCGCTGCCGGGTGGCCTGATCGAAGAAGGCGACGTGCCGGCGGCGGCGTTGCGCCGGGAGCTGCTGGAGGAGCTCGGCCTCGACCTGGACGCTGCCCGGGCCGCCGGTGCCTCGCTTCGTCCAGGACCAGGTGAGCGGGCGTCCGGGCGAGAGCGGGCTGTTCCGCCAGCGGCACATGTCGTCACCGTCAACCCGCCCTGGCCACCTCCGCCGCATGGTCGCCGCCGCCGAGCAGGACGACCCGGGCCGGGCGCCGGTGGTGTGGCTGCCGCTCGCCTCGGCGGCCGGCCTCCACCTCTACCCGGCCGTCGGCCCGTCCTCGATCGGGCCGCCGAGCCCGCCGCCGTCCCTGTGCTTTCTGGCCCCGATGACGAGCGACTCCTACCGCCACCGCTCCCCGCTACGGGGCTGCCCCGGGGCGGTGTGCGTCGCTGCCCGTGCTGGTGAGTTCGCAGGCCCGTGGCACGCGGTGCTCTCCGGCATCGGTGCAGGTGACCAGGGTGCTACGGAAAATCCCCGGTCGAGCGTCAGGTCAGCCCCTTAGAGGAGCTAACACAAAGCTCGGACGCGCCTGTAGGT
>NZ_JAIZ01000469.1:0-8068 GCF_000710465.2 Kitasatospora sp. MBT63
GGAGGGCGGGATGTCATCCCCGTTCTCACTCTTTGGTCATGACATCCCTGATGGTGCGGCCGTCCCGGCGGTGCGGCCCTCCCGGAGGTGCGGCCGTCCCGGCTCAGGCGCCCAGGGCGGCCTTCACCGTCTCGGCGAGCGGGACGGTCGGGCGGCCGATCAGACGGGCCAGATCGCCGTTGGCCCGGGCCAGGTCACCGCGGCCGATCGCCCGGTCGACGTCGACGAAGACCGCCGCGTAGCCCTCCGGCAGACCGGCGCCGACCAGCACCTCCTGGTGCTCGGCGGGCGGGACGTCGCGGTACGCCACCGGGCGGCCGGAGTGCTCGGCCAGCGCGGCCGCGTACTCGGAGAAGCTCCAGGCGACGTCACCGCTCAGCTCGTACACGGCGTTCTCGTGGCCCTCGCCGGTGAGCACCGCGACCGCCGCGTCGGCGTAGTCGGCGCGGGGGGCGCTGGCCACCCGGCCGTCGCCGCTGCTGCCGACCACCACGCCGCGGGCGACCGCGTCGGCGGCCTGCGCGGTGTAGTTCTCGGTGTACCAGCCGTTGCGCAGGAAGACGAAGGGCAGTCCGGACGCGCGGATCGCGGCCTCGGTCTCCTTGTGCTCGTCGGCCAGCGTGAAGCTCGCCTCGTCGCCGCCGAGCACCCCGGTGTACGCCAGCAGGCCGACCCGGGCGGCCTTGGCGGCCTCGATCACGGCGCGGTGCTGCGGGGTGCGCCTGCCGATCTCGTTGGCGGAGATCAGCAGCACCCGGTCGCCCTCGGCGAACGCGCCGGCCAGCGTCTCGGGGCGGTCGTAGTCCACCACCCGGACCTCCACCCCGCGGGCGGCGAAGTCGGCGGCCTTCTCCGCCGAGCGGACGGCGACCGCGACCCCGGCGGCGGGGACCTCGGCCAGCAGGCCCTCGACGATCAGGCGGCCCAGCTGGCCGGTGGCACCGGTGACGACGATCATGTTGCGCTCCTCGGAAGGTGTTCTCGTGTTCCGCTCTGCTTCGCCACTCACTTTATGGAGGGCACTAACCTTCCGAAAGTACGCACTTCAAAGTAGGGTACTGACATGGAGGTAATGGAAGAACGCTCACTGCTGGAGCGGCTGCCGGACGTCTACGACCGGATGTGCCCCTCCCGCGGAGTCCTGGAGCACGTCACCAGCCGCTGGGGCGTGCTGGTGCTGGTCGCCCTGCTCGAGCGGGGGTACCGGTTCAGCGAGCTGCGCCGCCGGGTCGCGGGGGTGAGCGAGAAGATGCTCGCCCAGACCCTGCAGAACCTCGAACGCGACGGCTTCGTCCTGCGGGTCGCCCACCCGGTCATCCCGCCCCGCGTCGACTACAGCCTCACCCCGCTCGGCGCCGAGGTGGCCGAACAGGTCTCCGGCCTGGCCCACTGGGTGGAGGCCCGGATGTGCGCGGTCACCGAGGCCCGCGAGGCGTACGACACCCGGCAGTCCTGACCGGCTGGCGCCCGTGAGCCCTACCGGTGACCGGGGTGGAGCCGGGCGAGTTCGGCGCGCGCCGCCTCCGCGGCCGGGTGGCCCAGCTCGTCCAGCACCGCCAGCGCACGGATCCGGAAACCGAGGGCGTCCGCGACGCGTCCGAGGCTCTCGTGCGACCGGGCCAGGACGCCCAGCGCGGAGACCTCCCCCAACCGGTTGCCCGCCTCGGCGTGCAGGGCGAACGCCCGCTGCGCCGCCACGACGGCCTCCTCGAACTCACCACGGACTTGGTGGACTTCGGCCAGCTTGTCGGTCACCAGCCCTTGACCGAAGGCATAGTCGAGCGACACGAAGATCTCGAACGCCTCGTCCAGCACCGCCACGGCCTCCTCGAGACGGTCGAGCCCCTGGTAGGCCAGGCCCAGGTTCTCCAGGACGTGTGCGGCGAGCCAGGGATCACCGTCCCGGCGCGCCGCAGCAAGCGCCTGGGTGAGGGAGTCCACCGCCTCGCCGAACCGCCCGAGGTGGATGAGCGCGCCACCCAGGTTGTTCAGGGAGCCCGCCTCCAAGTACCCCAGCCGGCGGGACATGGCCGCCGCCTGCAGGCAGCACCGGTAGTACTCCTCGTACTGCCCCCGGTAGCAGTAGCTCGCGCCCAGATTGCTGAGGACCACGGTCTCGGCGCGGTCGTCGCCGAGGTCACGGGCGGCTTCGAGGGCGCGGAGGTTGGCTGCCGTCCAGTCCGCGGTCGGCCGCCGGAGCTGGAAGAACGACCGCAGCGCGATCGGAAGTTGCCAGGTGATGTCCCTGGCACCCTCCTCGTCGGCCTGGGCGAGGGCGGCCAGCAGGTTCTCGAACTCGGCCTCGCACCAGGTGACGGCCGCACCGCGGGAGCCGAAGGCGACCATGGCCGGCGTGTCCGGCCGGTCCGTGGGCGCGACGACGAACGGCGCCGGACCCCGGCGGAGGTTCAGGACCCTCCCGGACTCCTCCGCGTGGAACAGGTACCAGCCGAGCAGCCGGCGTACTGCCGCAGCCCGTTCGCCGTCGGCGTCCTCCTCCAGACCGCGTTCGCGAGCGTAGTCGCGCAGCAGGTCGTGGAAGCGGAACCTGTTCAGCGACGGCATCTCCAGGAGGTGGGAGCCGACGAGGACGAGCAGAGCACGCAGCAACTCGGACGGCGGCAGGCCGGTCAGCGCGGCGGCCGCCTTCAGGCCCATGTCCGGCCCGCAGTGGAGTCCGAGCAGGCGGAACACGCGTGCGGTCGACGGCGAGAGGCTGCGGTACGACCAGGAGAACACCTCCCGGACCGCCGTACTGTCGTCCTCGTCGTAGGTGACGAGTGCGTCCAGTCCCCGGTGATCGGCGAGGTCCTCGGCGAGCGTCGCCAGCGAGTCGTGCGGACGGGCCGCCGCCACCTCGGCGGCGATCCGCAGCGCCAGCGGCAGGTGGACGCACCGCCTGGCCAGCAGGGCTGCTGCCGCCGGCTCGGCGTCGACCCGCCGCACCCCCACGACCGACCGGAGCAGTTCCACCGACTCCTCGGGCGACAGCAGGTCCAGCACGATGCGGCGTACGCCCTCCCGCGCCACCAGGCCGGAGAGCTGGCTGCGGCTCGTGACGAGGACCAGGCAGGTGTCGGACGACGGCAGGAGCGGCCGGACCTGTTCCGCGTTGCGGGCGTTGTCCAGCACGACCAGCATCCGACGGTCGCTCAGCAGGGTCCTGAACATCCCGCTGCGCCCCTCGGTGTCCTGCGGAACGCTGCCCGGCGCCACCCCGAGCGCCAGTAGGAAGCCGCCGAGCGCCTGCTGCGCCGACAGCACCGGTCCGGGGCCGTAGCCCTGCAGGTTCACGTAGAGCTGGCCGTCGGGGAAGTGGTCGCGCACGGCATGTGCCCAGTGCAGGGCGAGCGCCGTCTTGCCGACACCCGCGGTGCCGGCGACAGCGGACACGATCGCCGTGGACCTGGTTGTTCCCCCTCGGGTCGACAGCAGCGCGTCGAGTTTGGCGATGTCCGCCTCCCGGCCGGTGAAACAGGACGGCCTCGGCGGCAGCTGGTGCGGACGCGGCCATCCCGCATCGGCGGCGTGGAAATGAATTCCACCGGTGACCGTACCGGCCTGGACAACGCTTTTCGCAGAGCCGGACATGGCGTTCCTGGTGGCCCCGGCCGAATTCCCGGTGTCGCGATCTTCCACAGTTCCGCCCCGTTCATCGCCCCGGCCCCAAGGCCGCCCCGTCCGGGGACGGTACCGCCAGGAGCCAAGGCAGTCCAGGGCACAACGCGGTCGGACGATCGAATTCCGAATTCCGGCGGACCGTGCAGTATTGACAGCACATGAGGCCACCTCGAACATTGTTCCGAGTCTGCCGCAGGCACATCAATGATCACCCGTATTCGCCGGAGGCGGTACCGACCGATGTCGGGAAACGTATTCGACCTACCTCCCACCACCCTGGTGATGCAGCCCGGGACCTTCTGCAACCTGGACTGCCGGTACTGCTACCTGCCGGATCGTGCGACCGTGCGCCACCTGGACCCGGAGGTCAACCGGGTGGTGGCCGAGGAGGCGGGGCGATGGGCCGCCTCCGGGCATCGGGTCGAGGTGCTGTGGCACCTCGGGGAGCCTCTCGCGGTCGGGGTGGCGCGGATGGGACGGCTGTGGTCTCCGTGGCCGCAGGGGACCGTCCACTGCGTCCAGACCAACGGCACGCTGATCGACGACCGCTGGTGCGACCTGTTCTCGGCGCACGGGGTCCGCGTCAGCGTGAGCTCGGACGGGATCGCCGGGATGAACGCCGACCGCGTCACTCGCTCGGGCCGTCCGGCGGAGCGGCGGATCGAAGCGGGGCTGGCGGTGCTGACCAGGCGCCGAGTGCCGTTCGATCTGCTGTCCGTGGTCCGCACTCCCACCCCGGAGTCGGCGCGGGCCGTCTACGCGCATGCCCGATCCGTCGGCGCTCGCGCCCTCGGTGTCCTGCCCGAGGAGCGCAAGGGCGTCCACCACGGCAACTCCACGGCCGACCGGGAGAGCTGGGCGGAATTCTTCGCCCAGCTCTACCGCGAGTGGCACGACGACCGGAGCGTCCGGCTGCGGGAGCTCGAGTCCGTGGCGAACTGCTGGGACGCGGTCATGGCCGGGGTGACCGCCGAACAGGTCCGGGGCGTACCGGTCGAGGCCATCCCGACCATCGCCCACAACGGTGACGTCACCGTCATGTCGCCCGACCTCGCCGGCCACGTGCATCCCGTCCACGGACCGTTCACCGTCGGCAACGTCCTACGGGAAGGGCTCGCGGACATCCTCAGCCGCGCCCCCGGGGTCCCGTGGGTGCGCGAAGCCCTCACCGGTGTCGCGCGGTGCCGCGCGACCTGCCGCTATGCCGCCGTCTGCGGCGGCAACTGGCCCGCGAACAAGTACTTCGAGTCGGGCCGCCTGGACCACACCGAGACGGCGTACTGCCGCAACCTCCATCAGGCCAAGCTGGAAGGAGCACTACTGTGCCGGACCTGAACACGGTCATCGACCCGCACGAGGGGCTGGTCAGGGACCTCCGGGAACACTCGGAGCAGCTGGAGCGGCTGCTCGGCACGCCGTCCACGCCCTCGACGACCTCCGATGGCGACGGGGGTCTCACCTTCCTGAGGTTCAACTCCATGAGCCAGCTGTGGGACCGGACGGAGGCCTAGGGCGCGTTTGCAAAGTCGCGTCGGATCAGGCCGCGGCGGTGGGCGCCCGCCCGGCCGAAGGCTGGGGGAGGATGCACGGCGTCGCGGACCCGGCGGGACTTTGCAAACGCGGCCGCCCTCGCCGGATCGCCGCGCAGGTGGGACCGGAGCTGGCGGGTGTCGGGGACGTGCGAGTCGTCCCCGGCCCGCACCCGGCCGGCGCGTGCACCAGGGGTCCGCAACGAAGGACAACCGACGGGAACCGGTCCATGAGTGAACTCCCGTACCGAGCAGTCCCACCCGCCCGGGAGATGATCACGGATCAGGCGGGCCGCCCGGCCGCGGACTTCGTGCGGGGCGCCACCAGGGCGGGCCTGCCCTGGGCGGACGACATCCGGCCACGCACCACGGTACGGCGGGCCGCGCAGGCCATCCTGCTCGGCCTGCCCGGCTGGGTCGCGTCGACCCCGGTGCCGCCGCTCGGCGATCTTCTGGCCGACCGGGCCCCGACCCTGCGCCTGTCCCGGCTCTACGGCTGGGACTTCGACCGGCAGCATCCGGAGCCCCACTGGCTCCGCCCCCGACTACCGGACGGGGTACGGCTGGCCGGGCTCGACGGCGTCGGCGCGGCCGACCTCGCAGCCGTCCGGGAGCGCGCCTATCCCCCTGGGCACCTGGACCGCGCCCCCGGGCAGCCGGAGCGCCTGACCGGGCTCCTGGACGGCACCCTCTACGGTCCGGTGCTCGGCTGCAGCACCGTCGCCCGCTCGGCCGGGTCGGTGGTGGTCGCGGCCGTACTCGTCACAGGCAACACCGGCCTGCCGGGCCGGCCGGAACCCGGGTTCGTCGACGTCTTCCGCGAACCGGGGGAACCGTTCCGCGGCCTCGGGTCCCTGCTCCTGCGGTACGCCCTGGCGCGAGCCGCGGTCGACGGGCCGCCGCCGGCGCTGGTGCTCTCCGTCACCGACGGCAACCCGGCCCGCCGGGTCTACGAACGGATCGGCTTCAGCCACCTCGACAGCATCCGAACAGTCCTGCTGCCGGACCCGACGACGGCGGCTCACCCGGCCCAGGGCCGATCGGCCTCGATCAGCGCAGCCCGCCCGTCCGACACACCGGGCCGGCCGAACACGTAGGCGCGGTCCGGATGACAGACGCGACCGTACGCCGTCAGGCCCCCGCGGGGGCCTTCGGGCGGCGCCAGATCAGGGGGAGGGCCAGCGCGGCCACCACGGCCAGCAGGCCGGCCAGTGCGATCGCCCGGCCGGCGCCGGTGGCCTCCACGGCGCGGAAGGCCGCGTTGATCGCGTCGGCGGTGGACTGGTCCACCGAGGAGAGGATCTGGTCGGCCAGCTTGGAGTCGGTGACCGCGTTCCCGAGTTCCTGCACCTGGGAGTCGCTCAGCCCGGCGGCCGTCGCCCGGTCGACCGCCTGGTTGGTCTCCACCGCCTGCTGGACCGCGACCGTGATAGCGACCCCGAACGCGCCGCCGAGCATGCTGGTCACCTTGAACATCCCGGACGCGGTGCCCGCCAGCTCCTCCGGCGGCCCGGCCACCGCAGTGTCGGACAGCGGGATCGACATCAGGCCGAGCCCGGCCCCCAGCACCAGCAGCCCCACCACCAGCACCGCGTACGAGTAGTCCCGGCCGATGATCGAGACGATCAGCGTCCCGACCCCCAGCAGCAGCACCCCGAGCACCACCGGCAGCCGGGCCCCCCGCCGGGCGGACACCCGGCCGCCCAGCGGGTTGAACAGCAGGATGGTCGCGGTGGACGGCAGCAGCAGCAGGCCCGCCGCCACCGCACCGTAGCCGCGTACCTGCTGCAGGTACAGGGTTAGCAGGAAGCTGACTCCGGCGAAGACGATGTTCATCACGGAGTTGGCCACCAGCGCGCCGCAGAACGGCCGGGACGAGAACAGCCGCAGGTCGACCAGCGGATCCCGGACCCGCTTCTCCAGCAGCACGAACAGCGCCGCCAGCACCACCGAGCCGGCCAGCAGGGCAATGATCAGCGGGTCGGAGAAGCCCTTCTCCTGACCGGCCGTACAGCCGTACAGCAGGCAGAACGCCGCCAGCGCACTGGTGAACAGGCCGGGCAGGTCGATGTGCCGGGAGGCGTTCGGGTCGGTCGACTCGACCGCCGAACGGCGGACCAGCCAGAGGCCGACCAGGGCCAGCGGGGCGTTGATCCAGAAGGTCGAGCGCCAGCCGAGGGTGCCGGTCAGCACACCGCCGACGGCCGGCCCGGCCGCCTGGCCGACCCAGGCGACCGCCATCCAGGCGCCGAACGCCCGCGGCTGCTCCTCGGGCGGGAACATCGGCGGGATCAGCGCCAGCGTGGCGGGCAGGATCAGCGCCGCGCCGACACCCATCGCCGCCCGGCCGACGATCATGCCGGTGACCCCCGGTGCGAACGCCGCGGCCAGCGAGACCGCCCCCATCACCACCAGGCCGATCTCCAGCATCCGCTTGCGTCCGAACACGTCACCGAGCCGCCCGGCGGCCAGCACCAGCGCACCGGTGGAGAGACTGAACGCGTTGTTGGCCCACTGCAGGTCGGGCAGCGAGACGTTCAGCTCCCGGGAGATCGTCGGCACGGCCACCCCGAAGTCGGCGAACGACAGCCACACCATGCCCGCCGCCACGCACATCCCGGCCAGCGCCCGCCAACGGTGCTCCGAGTACCCCGCGGCGCTGCCGGAGGACGTGTTCTCACGCAGCGGACCGGTCGACTCGGCCATGGACCGGCTCCCCAAACTCTGGCCGGCGACTCGCCGGAGCGGACCACACCACTATCGGAGCGCCCACGCCGGCCGGCCGCGCGACACCTCGGCGCGGGCCCGCGCCTCCGTCGGATGGCCCTGCCCCCCCAGCGGCGCCCGGGCGCCCGGGCAGGGAGCCCCGGTGCGGGCACCCGGGCAGGGAGGCCCCGACGCGGGCGCCCGGCCGGGGG
>NZ_JAIZ01000469.1:8194-22515 GCF_000710465.2 Kitasatospora sp. MBT63
CCGCGTCGCATGGTCAGGCGACCGTCCAGGTGTCGCTGCCGTGCAGCAGGGCGGCGAGGTCACCGGCGCCCTGCTCGGTGGTGGCGCGGGTCAGCTGCTCGGCCATCAGGGTGTCGTAGACCGGGCGGTGGACGTCACGCAGGACGCCGATCGGGGTGTGGTGCAGGGTGTCAGCGTCGGCGAGGCGGGTCAGCGCGAAGGCGGTGGCGGGGCTGGGCCGGTGGGCGTCGTGCACCAGCAGCTGTGCCTCGTTGGCCTCGGTGACGTGGTCGACGTACAGGTCGCCGTCCGGGCCGCGGAAGACCCCGCGGTCGGCGCCGAACCGGACGGGGCGGCCCTGTTCGAGCCGCACCAGCGCCTCGTCCCGGGTGGCCGGCTCCTTGAGGACCTCGAAGGCGCCGTCGTTGAAGATGTTGCAGTTCTGGTAGATCTCCACCAGTGCCGTGCCCTCGTGCTCGGCCGCGGCCCGCAGCACCGACTGCAGGTGCTGGCGGTCGGAGTCGATGGTGCGGGCGACGAAGGTGGCCTCGGCGCCGACCGCCAGCGACAGCGGGTTGAACGGCGCGTCGAGCGAGCCCATCGGCGTCGACTTGGTGATCTTCCCCAGCTCGCTGGTCGGCGAGTACTGGCCCTTGGTGAGCCCGTAGATCCGGTTGTTGAAGAGCAGGATCTTGAGGTTGACGTTCCGCCGCAGGGCGTGGATCAGGTGGTTGCCGCCGATCGACAGCGCGTCGCCGTCACCGGTGACCACCCACACCGACAGGTCGGGGCGGGAGGCGGCCAGGCCGGTGGCAATCGCCGGGGCGCGGCCGTGGATGGAGTGCATCCCGTAGGTGTTCATGTAGTACGGGAAGCGGGAGGAGCAGCCGATCCCGGAGATGAAGACGGTGTTCTCCCGGCGGATGCCGAGCTCCGGCATGAAGGCCTGGACGGCGGCGAGGATCGCGTAGTCACCGCAGCCCGGGCACCAGCGGACCTCCTGGTCGGTCTTGAAGTCCTTGGCGCTCTGGGGGGATTCGGCCTTCGGGACCAGGTGCAGGGAGCGGAAGGCTTCGGTCACTGCCCATCTCCTTCGAGTGTGCCGATCGCGGCCGACAGGACGTCGGCGAGCTGGGCGGCCTTGAACGGCAGTCCGCGGACCTGGTTGTAGGACTGGGCGTCGACCAGGTACTTGGCCCGCAGCAGCAGGGCGAGCTGCCCGAGGTTCATCTCCGGCACGATGACCCGCTCGTAGGAGGCGAGCACCGCGCCGAGGTTGGCCGGGAACGGGTTGAGGTTGCGCAGGTGGGCCTGGGCGATCCGGTGGCCGTCGGCGCGCAGGCGGCGCACCGCGGCGGTGATCGGCCCGTACGTGGAGCCCCAGCCGAGCACCAGGAGGCGGGCGTCGCCGGTCAGGTCGTCGACCTCCAGGTCGGGCACGGTGACGCCGTCGATCTTGGCCTGCCGGGTGCGGACCATGAAGTCGTGGTTGGCCGGGTCGTAGGAGATGTTGCCGGTGCCGTCCTGCTTCTCGATCCCGCCGATCCGGTGCTCCAGGCCGGCCGTGCCGGGCACCGCCCAGGGCCGGGCCAGGGTCTGCGGGTCGCGCTTGTACGGCCAGAAGCCGCCGTCCTCGCGGTTCGGCCCGGTGGCGAAGTCCGGTTCGATCGTGGGGAGTTCGTCGGTCTCGGGGATCCGCCAGGGCTCGGATCCGTTGGCCAGGTAGCCGTCCGAGAGCAGCATCACCGGGGTGCGGTAGGTGATCGCGATCCGGGCCGCCTCCAGGGCGGCGTCGAAGCACTCGGCGGGGGTGGCGGGGGCGACGATCGGCACCGGCGCCTCGCCGTTGCGGCCGAACATCGCCTGCAGCAGGTCGGCCTGCTCGGTCTTGGTCGGCAGGCCGGTGGATGGGCCGCCGCGCTGGATGTCGACCACCAGCAGCGGCAGTTCGAGCGAGACCGCGAGGCCGATCGTCTCCGACTTCAGGGCCACGCCGGGCCCCGAGGTGGTGGTGACGCCGAGCGCCCCGCCGAACGCCGCCCCGAGCGCGGCGCCGATCCCGGCGATCTCGTCCTCGGCCTGGAAGGTGCGCACCCCGAAGTTCTTGTGCCGGCTCAGCTCGTGCAGGATGTCCGAGGCCGGGGTGATCGGGTACGAGCCGAGGAACAGCGGCAGCCCGGAGCGGCGGGACGCGGCGATCAGGCCGTAGGACAGCGCGAGGTTCCCGGAGATGTTGCGGTAGGTGCCGGCGGGCAGCCGGGCCGGCGGGATCTCGTACGAGACGGCGAAGTCCTCGGTGGTCTCGCCGAAGTTCCAACCCGCCCGGAAGGCCGTGATGTTGGCCTCGGCGATGGCGGGTTTCTTGGCGAACTTCCGGCGCAGGAAGGTTTCGGTGCCGTGGGTGGGGCGGTGGTACATCCAGGACAGCAGGCCGAGGGCGAACATGTTCTTCGCCCGCTCGGCGTCCTTGCGGGCCAGACCGCTGTCCTTGAGGGCCTCCAGGGTGAGCGTGGTCAGCGGCACCCGGTGCAGGCGGTAGGCGTCCAGCGAGCCGTCGCCCAGCGGGTCGGCGGCATAACCGACCTTCGCCAGTGCCCGCTTGGTGAACTCGTCGGTGTCGACAATGATCTCCGCGCCGCGCGGCAGATCGGCAAGGTTGGCTTTCAGGGCAGCCGGGTTCATCGCGACCAGCACGTTCGGCGCGTCGCCCGGGGTCAGAATGTCATGATCGGCAAAGTGCAACTGGAAACTGGAGACACCGGGGAGCGTCCCGGCGGGTGCCCGGATCTCGGCCGGGAAGTTGGGCAGCGTCGACAGATCGTTGCCGAACGCCGCTGTCTCCGAGGTGAAACGGTCACCGGTGAGCTGCATACCGTCGCCGGAGTCACCCGCGAAGCGGATGATCACACGATCCAGGCGCCGGATGGGCTTGCCGGGTCTTCCACTCGTACCGGACCGGGCGGCGGACTCGGGTCCGCCCTCCCCGTCCGAGCCGTCCACTGCTGCTGACTGATCGACCTGACTGGTCACTGCCGCGGACCTCCTCGTGGCGCCAGCCGCGGGCGTGAGCCGTGTGCCCCGTCCGCCTGGTGCACCAGTCGCATCCTAAGCGGGTCGGGCCCGGCTGGAGGGGAACTCGGAGTCTTGGACCATCCCGTCTCGCCCGGATGCCGCGTACGCCGTTCGTACGCTGTTCGTACAAGAGTCGGCGGGCCGCGGCGAACCGCAGGTCAGGTGCGGGTCAAGGGCGGGTCAGGGGTGGGTGAGGGTCGGACCGGGGGCGCAGCGGCCGGGTTCAGGAGTTCAGATAGGTCAGCACGGCCAGGACCCGGCGGTGGTCGGCGGGGCTCTGCGCCAGGCCCAGCTTGAGGAAGATGTTGGAGACGTGCTTCTCCACCGCGCCGTCCGAGACCACCAGCTGCCGGGCGATCGCGGTGTTGGTCCGGCCCTCCGCCATCAGGCCCATCACCTCCCGCTCACGCGGGGTCAGCCCCGCCAGCACATCGCCCTTGCGGCTGCGGCTGAGCAGCTGCTGCACCACCTCCGGGTCCAGCGCCGTACCGCCCTCCGCGACCCGCACCACCGCGTCCACGAACTCCCGGACCTCGGCCACCCGGTCCTTCAGCAGGTACCCGATCCCGCGGGTGGAACCCGCCAGCAGCTCCGCCGCGTAGCGCTCCTCCACGTACTGCGACAGCACCAGCACCCCGACCGCCGGGTACAGGCCGCGGAGCGTCACACAGGCGCGCACGCCCTCGTCGGTGTGGGTCGGGGGCATCCGGACGTCCGCCACCACGACGTCCGGAAGCTCGCCGGCGGCGGCCAGCTCGTGGACCGTCTTCAGGAGTGCCTCGCCGTCGCCGACCCCCGCCACCACCTGCAGACCGCGGTCGGTGAGCAGCCGGGTCAGGCCCTCCCGCAGGAGTACGGAGTCCTCGGCGATGACGACGCGCAGCATGGGAGTGCCCTTCCGGAGCTACAGAGGCTTGCTACTGAGGCTTGATCAGTCGGCCTCAGTCTCCCCCATCCGGCGGTACCCCGGCCCCGGAAGTCCGGGACGGCCGCCCGCGGCGCGGGACAACCGCCCGGGCGCGGCCGTCCTCACATGGTGCGGATGGCGACCGTGTCGCAGAGCTCCTGGAGCGCGGCCTTGGCCGGGCAGTCGGGGAGCGGGTCGAGCAGCGCGCGGGCCTCCTCGGCGTAGCGCAGCGTCTCGCGGCGGGCCCGCTCCAGCGCCGGGTGGCGGCGCAGCAGCCGCAGCGCCTCGGCGTGCAGCTCGTCGTCGGCGGCGAGGTCGGTGTCGAGGAGCTCCCGCAGGCGGGTGTCCTCGGGGTCGGACGGGTCGGCCGGCATCTGGCGCAGCAGCAGCACCGGCAGGGTGGGGACGCCCTCGCGGAGGTCCGTGCCGGGGGTCTTGCCGGACTCGTGGCCGTCGCTGGCGATGTCGAGGACGTCGTCGGCGAGCTGGAAGGCGGTGCCGATCCGCTCGCCGTACTGGGCGAGGATGTCGACCATCCAGCGCTCGGCGCCGGACATCAGGGCGCCGAAGCGGCAGGAGACGGCGACCAGCGAGCCGGTCTTGCCGGCGATGACGTCCAGGTAGTGCTGGAGCTCGTCGTCGCCGGGGCGGGGGCCCGCGGTCTCCAGGATCTGGCCGGTGACCAGCCGTTCGAAGGCGTCGGACTGGATCCGGACGGCCTCCGGGCCGAGGTCGGCGAGGACCTGGGAGGCCCGGGAGAAGAGGAAGTCGCCGGTCAGGATGGCGACGGAGTTGTCCCAGCGGGAGTTGGCGCTGGGGGCGCCGCGCCGGACGGGGGCCTCGTCCATCACGTCGTCGTGGTAGAGCGTGGCGAGGTGGGTGAGCTCGACCACTACGGCGGCGGGGACCACCCCGGGGGCGTACGGGTCGCCGAAGCGGGCGGCGAGCATGACCAGCAGCGGGCGGAAACGCTTGCCGCCGGCCTCGATCAGGTGGCTCGCGGTGATCGTGATGAACGGGACCTCGCTCTTGACGGCCTCGACCAGCGAGGTCTCCACGGCGTCCATCCCGGCCCGGACGTCGCGGGTCAGATCGCGGTCCTGCACGCTCAGCCCGAAGGGCCCCACGACGGTCACGAAGACCACTCCTGTCCCTGGTCGATCAAGCGGGCCGGTCCCTGATCCCCGCCGTTGCACGTACAAGGCAGCGTATCCGGTCGCGAGTGGATCACTGCACGGGCGTGCCCGCCAGGGGCCCTCGACGCTCGGTCGAGGCCCCCGACGGGCGGGCGGGGTCGTGCGCGTCCTAGCGGACGAAGACCGAGGCCTTCGAGGCCAGGTCGAGGAAGTACTGCGGCAGCAGGCCGAGGCCGAGGGTGACCAGGACGCCGACGCCGATCGCGGTGGCGGTGAGCGGGCTGGGCACGGTGACCGCGGGGCCGTTGGGCTGCGGGTCGGAGAAGAACATCAGCACGATGACCCGGATGTAGAAGAACGCCGCGATCGCCGAGCTGAGCACACCGACGATCACCAGCGGGGTCGCCCCGCCGGCCGCCGCGGCCTGGAAGACCGCGAACTTCCCGGTGAAGCCGCTGGTCAGCGGAATGCCCGCGAAGGCCAGCAGGAACAGCGCGAAGACCGCCGCCACCAGCGGGGAGCGCCGGCCCAGGCCCGCCCAGCTGGACAGGTGGGTGGCCTCCCCCTTGGAGTCCCGGACCAGGGTCACCACGGCGAAGGCGCCGAGGGTGACGAAGGAGTAGGCCAGCAGGTAGAAGAGGACCGCGGCGAGACCCTGCCGGCTGGTGGCGATCAGGCCGGTGAGGATGAAGCCGGCGTGGGCGATCGAGGAGTACGCCAGCAGGCGCTTGACGTCCTGCTGGGTCACCGCCAGGACCGCGCCGACCACCATGGTGAGAATCGCCACACCCCACATGACGGGCCGCCAGTCCCAGCGCAGGCCGGGGAAGGCCACGTAGAACAGCCGCAGGAAGGCGCCGAAGGCCGCGGTCTTGGTGGCCGCCGCCATGAAGCCGGTGACCGGCGTGGGCGCGCCCTGGTAGACGTCCGGGGTCCAGGAGTGGAACGGCACCGCGCCGACCTTGAACAGCAGGCCGACCGAGACCATCGCCAGGCCGATCAGCAGCAGCGCGTCGTTCTGGGTGGTGGTGGCGAGCGCCGGGGTGACCGGGGCGACGCCGGAGACCACGTCCGCGATGTCGCCGAGCTGGACGCTGCCCGCGTAGCCGTACAGCAGCGCGGTGCCGAACAGGAAGAACGCCGAGGCGAAGGCGCCGAGCAGGAAGTACTTGACCGCCGCCTCCTGGGAGAGCAGCCGCCGCCGGCGGGCGAGCGCGCACAGCAGGTACAGCGGGAGGGAGAAGACCTCCAGCGCGACGAACATGGTCAGCAGGTCGTTGGCGGCCGGGAAGAGCAGCATGCCGCCGACCGCGAACAGGGTGAGCGGGAAGACCTCGGAGGTCCGCAGGCCCGCCCGGGTCGCCTCGCGCTCCTGCTCGCCGCCGGCGACGGCGGCTGCCTGGGCGGCGAAGGCGTCCACCGTGTTGCCGTTGAGGCGCGGCTCCAGCCGGCCCTCGGCGAAGGTGAGGACCGCCAGCACCGCGGTGAGCAGGATGACGCCCTGGAGGAACAGCGCCGGGCCGTCGATCGCCACCGCGCCCATCGCCAGCAGGCCGGCCTTGGTGGTGCCGTGGCCCTGGGCGGCGAGCACGACCACGGCGGCGAAGGCGCCGCCGAGGCCGAGCAGCGCGATCACCAGCTGGGCGGTGTGGCGCATCCGGCGCGGCAGGAACGCCTCGGCCAGGATGCCGGCCAGCGCGGCGCCGAAGACCACCAGCATCGGCGACAGCTGGCCGTACTCGATGTGCGGGGCCGGGATGCTCGGGCTGTTGCCGCCCGCGGCGGCGAGCCAACCGGTCATTTCTGCTCACCTCCGGTGGTGGCGGCGACCGGGTGGGCCGGTGCCGGGTCGGTCTGGTGGACCTGCGAAAGGGTGGCGTCCACCGCCGGGTTGACGATGTCGGTGAGCGGCTTGGGGTACACGCCGAGCAGGATGGTCAGCGCCACCAGCGGGGTGACCACGGCGAGTTCGCGCAGCTTCAGGTCGGGCAGGTGGCGCACGCCCTCCTTGACCGGGCCGGTCATGGTGCGCTGGTAGAGCACCAGGGCGTACAGCGCGGCCAGCACGATGCCGAAGGTGGCGATGATCCCGACCACCGGGTAGCGGGTGAAGGTGCCCACCAGGACCAGGAACTCACTGACGAACGGCGCCAGCCCCGGCAGCGACAGGGTGGCCAGACCGCCGATCAGGAAGGTGCCGGCCAGCACCGGGGCGACCTTCTGCCCCCCGCCGTAGTCCGCGATCAGGCGCGAGCCGCGGCGGGAGATCAGGAAGCCAGCCACCAGCATCCAGGCGGCGGTGGAGATGCCGTGGTTGACCATGTAGAGGGTGGCGCCGCTCTGGCCCTGGCTGGTCATCGCGAAGATGCCCATGATGATGAAGCCGAAGTGCGAGATGGAGGCGTACGCGACCAGCCGCTTGATGTCCTTCTGCCCGACGGCCAGCAGCGCGCCGTAGACGATGGAGACCAGCGAGAGCACCAGGATCGCCGGGGCGAAGGTCTTCGAGGCGTCGGGGAACAGGCCGAGGCAGAACCGCAGCATCGCGAAGGTGCCGACCTTGTCGACCACCGCCGTGATCAGTACGGCGGTGCCGGCGGTGGCCTCGCCCATCGCGTTCGGCAGCCAGGTGTGCAGCGGCCACAGCGGGGCCTTGACCGCGAAGGCGAAGAAGAAGCCGAGGAACAGCGCCTTCTGCGCGACCGGGTCGATCACCAGCTTGCCGTCGGCGATGGCGCCGGTCAGCGTCGGCAGGTCGAAGGTGGCGAAGCCCTGGTTCTGCCCGATCACGTACAGGCCGATCACGGCGGCCAGCATCACCAGGCCGCCGAGCAGGTTGTACAGCAGGAACTTCACCGCGGCGTAGGAGCGCTGGGCGGCCGAGTCGGCGCCGCCCGCACGGTCGCCGAAACCGCCGATCAGGAAGTACATCGGGATCAGCATGGCTTCGAAGAACACGTAGAACACGAAGACGTCGGTGGCCAGGAAGGAGACGATCACCATCGCCTCCACCGCCAGGATCAGGGCGAAGAACCCCTGGGTACGGCGGCGGTTCTCGAACGTCCCCTCGGGCGCGGGCGCCGGATCGGCGTCGTGCCAGGAGGCGAGCAGCACCAGCGGCACCAGGACCGCGGTGAGCAGGGTCAGCGCCACGCCGATGCCGTCGACGCCGAGCGAGAAGCTGATGCCGAAGGAGCGGATCCAGCTGTACGACTCGGTCAGCTGGTACCGCGTCCCGCCCGGCTCGAACCTGACGGCCACCAGGGCGGCGAGCGCCAGGGTGGCGGCCGAGACGGCGACCGCGACGGTCTTGGTGGTCCGGCGGCGCGCATCGGTGGTCCCGGCCGGCAGCGCGGCGGTGAGCACGGCACCGGCGGCGGGAACGGCACAGGTGGCGGTCAGCAGGTAGCTCACGGCCGGCCTCCCGGGTACCAATCAGGAGTCATCACACTGACCTCATCAGGAGAGTGGTGGCGACCAGCACCAGCGTGCCGCCGAACATGGAGAGCGCGTACGAGCGGACGAACCCGGTCTGCATCCGCCGCAGCCGGCCCGAGAGACCGCCGATGGTGGCGGCCAGGCCGTTGACGAAGCCGTCCACCGCCTTGCTGTCGAAGAAGACCAGCGAGGCGACCAGGCCGGTGCCCGGCCGGACCAGCACCGCGTGGTTGATCTCGTCCTGCATCAGGTCGCGCCTGGCGGCCCTGGTGAGCAGCGAGCCCTTCGGGGCCTCGACCGGGACCGGCGAGCGGCCGTACATGGCGTACGAGATCGCGACGCCGACCACCATCAGGGCGGTGGTGATCAGGGTGACGGTGAGCGGGGTGAGCGGGGAGTCGCCCTCGGCGTGGCCGGTGACCGGCTCCAGCCAGTTGACGAAGGAGTCGCCGTAGACGAACAGGCCGCCGGCGAAGACCGAGCCGAAGGCCAGCACGATCATCGGCAGGGTCATGGTGGACGGCGACTCGTGCGGGTGCGGCTGGTGGCCCTCGGCGTCGGGCTGCCAGCGCTTCTCGCCGAAGAAGGTCATCAGCATCACCCGGGTCATGTAGAACGCGGTGACGGCGGCGCCGATCAGGGCGCAGGTGCCGAGGATCCAGCCCTCGGTGCCGCCCTTGGCGAAAGCCGCCTCGATGATCTTGTCCTTGGAGAAGAAGCCGGACAGGCCGGGGAAGCCGATGATCGCCAGGTAGCCGAGGCCGAAGGTGACGAAGGTGATCGGCATGTACTTGCGCAGTCCGCCGAAGTGACGCATGTCCACCTCGTCGTTCATGCCGTGCATGACCGACCCGGCGCCGAGGAAGAGCCCGGCCTTGAAGAAGCCGTGGGTCACCAGGTGCATGATGGCGAAGGCGTAGCCGATCGGGCCGAGGCCGGCCGCCAGGATCATGTAGCCGATCTGCGACATGGTCGAGCCGGCCAGCGCCTTCTTGATGTCGTCCTTGGCGCAACCGACGATCGCACCGTAGAGCAGGGTGACCGTGCCGACCACCACCACGACCAGCTGGGCGTCGGGTGCCAGGTTGAAGATGGCCGAGGAGCGGGTGATCAGGTAGACGCCGGCGGTGACCATGGTGGCAGCGTGGATCAGGGCCGAGACCGGGGTCGGGCCCTCCATCGCGTCACCGAGCCAGGACTGCAGCGGCACCTGGGCCGACTTGCCGCAGGCGGCGAGCAGCAGCATCAGGCCGATCGCGGTCAGCCGGCTCTCGCCGGCGTCACCGGCGGCGCCGAAGACCGGGCCGAAGGTGAAGCTGCCGAAGGTGGTGAACATCAGCATGATCGCGATGGAGAGTCCGATGTCGCCGACCCGGTTGACCAGGAAGGCCTTCTTGGCCGCGGTCGCCGCGCTGGGCTTGTGCTGCCAGAAGCCGATCAGCAGGTACGAGGCCAGGCCCACGCCCTCCCAGCCGACGTACAGCAGCAGGTAGTTGTCGGCCAGCACCAGCAGCAGCATGGCCGCCAGGAACAGGTTGAGGTAGCCGAAGAAGCGCCGGCGGCGCTCGTCGTGCGCCATGTAGCCCACCGAGTACAGGTGGATCAGGGTGCCGACGCCGGAGATCAGCAGCACGAAGACGATGGACAGCTGGTCGAGCTGGAAGGCGACGTCGGCCTGGAAGCCGTTCACCGGGATCCAGCTGTACAGCGTCTCGTGCAGGGTCCGGTCGTCGCCGGGACGGCCGAGCAGGTCGGCGAAGAGCGCGAGGCCGAAGCCGAAGGACGTGGCCGCGAGCAGCGTGGCCAGCCAGTGGCCGAAGCGGTCGAGGCGGCGCCCGCCGAGCAGCAGCAGGGCAGCACCGGCCAGCGGGGCCGCCACGAGCAGCGGAATGAGAGAGTTCACCGAAGGCCCTCCGCCTACAGCTTCATCAGGTTGCTGTCATCGACCGAAGCCGAGTGCCTGGTCCGGAAGATGGACACGATGATCGCCAGTCCGACCACGACCTCGGCCGCGGCGACCACCATGGTGAAGAACGCGATGATCTGGCCGTCCAGGTTGCCGTGCAGCCGGGAGAAGGTGACCAGGGCCAGGTTCGAGGCGTTGAGCATCAGCTCGACGCACATGAACAGCACGATCGCGTTCCGCCGGACCAGCACCCCGGAGGCGCCGATGGTGAACAACAGGGCGGCGAGGTAGAGGTAGTTGACGGGGTTCACTCCGTCTCCTCCTTCACGTCGGTGGCCGGCGCGGGCTTGGTGGGTACGGTCTCCAGCTCCCGGCGCGGGCCGGTGACCGGCGGCCGGGCGGAGGACGGGCGGCCCAGCCGGTCGGCGGTGCTCTCCTCCAGCTCGGCCATCCGCTCCAGCATCTGCCGGCTGACGTCGCGGATCTGGCCGCGCTCGCGCAGGGTGCCCATCACCGAGTCCTCGGCGATGGTGCCGTCCGGCAGCAGGCCCGGGATGTCGACCGCGTTGTGCCGGGCGTACACGCCGGGGGCGGGCATCGGCGGTACCTGGATGTTGTCCCGGACCCGCTGGGCGGCCAGCTCGCGCTGGGTGGCGGCGGCCCGGACCCGCTCGCGGTGGGTCAGCACCATGGCGCCGACGGCGGCGGTGATCAGCAGTGCGCCGGTGACCTCGAAGGCCCAGACGTACTTGGTGAAGATCAGCCGGGCCAGGCCCTGGACGTTGCCCTCGGCGTTGGCCTCGGTCAGGCCGGTGAAGTGGTCGAGCTTCGCGTTGGCGATGCCGGCGATCAGCAGTACCCCGAAGCCGAGGCCGCAGACCACCGCGGCCACCCGCTGGCCCTTGAGCTGCTCCTTGAGGGAGTCGGCCGAGGTGACGCCGACCAGCATCACCACGAACAGGAAGAGCATCATGATCGCGCCGGTGTAGACGACGATCTGCACCACGCCCAGGAACACGGCGCCCTGCGCCAGGTAACAGACCGCCAGCGCCAGCATGGTGGCGGCCAGGCAGAGCGCGCTGTGCACCGCCTTCTTCATCAGCAGCATGCCCAGCGCGCCGCCGACGGCGATCACGGCGAGGACCCAGAACTGGACGGCCTCTCCGGTGGAGGTCATGACTGCACCTCCTTGTCGCGGCTCGCGCGGTCGGTGCGCTCCTGCTGGACGGTGCCGGGCGCGGCCGCGGTGATCTCGCCGCGGTAGTAGGCGCCCTCGTCGGCACCGGGGAAGATCGAGTGCGGCGAGTCGACCATCCCCTCGGTCAGCCCGACCAGCAGCTGCTCCTTGGTGAAGATCAGGTCGGCCCGGGAGGAGTCGGCCAGTTCGTACTCGTTGGTCATGGTCAGCGCGCGGGTCGGGCAGGCCTCGATGCACAGCCCGCACAGGATGCAGCGGGCGTAGTTGATCTGGTAGACCGCGCCGTAGCGCTCACCGGGCGAGTAGCGCTCCTCCTCGGTGTTGTCGGCGCCCTCCACGTAGATGGCGTCGGCCGGGCAGGCCCAGGCGCAGAGCTCGCAGCCGACGCACTTCTCCAGGCCGTCCGGGTGCCGGTTGAGCTGGTGGCGGCCGTGGAAGCGCGGGGCGGTGGGCTTCTTCTGCTCCGGGTACTGCTCGGTCAGCCGCTTCTTGAACATGGCCTGGAAGGTCACGCCGAAGCCGGCTGCCGGGCCGAGGATCGACGGCTTGTCAGCACTCTTGTCCGACATCTCGGTTCAGCTCCCTTCGGAATGGTCGGCGCCGTTGAGGGCGTCCTGGAGTTGCGGGGCGCGGCTGCGGCGGCGGGGCACCGGCGGGAGTTCCTGGCCGGGCAGCGGGGGTACCGGGTAGCCGCCCGCCATCGGGTCGAACTCCGCGGGGCCTGCGCCGGCCGCGGGCTCGGGTTCGGGCTTTCGCCGGATCACGTCCCGGACCAGGGCGAGCAGCAGCAGCACCGCGATCGGCGCGCCGACGTACAGCACGACCTTGCCGAAGTCGTCGCCCTCGTTGCGCAGGGCCCGGACGCTGGCGACCATCACCAGCCAGACCAGCGAGACCGGGATCAGGACCTTCCAGCCCAGCTTCATGAACTGGTCGTAGCGCAGCCGGGGCAGGGTGCCGCGCAGCCAGATGAAGAAGAACAGCAGCAGCTGGATCTTGATGGTGATCCACAGCAGCGGCCACCAGCCGTGGTTGGCCCCCTCCCAGAAGGTGGAGATCGGCCAGGGGGCCCGCCAGCCGCCCAGGAACAGGGTGGAGGCGACCGCCGAGACGGTGACCATGTTGACGTACTCGGCCAGCATGAACATCGCGAACTTCAGCGAGGAGTACTCGGTGTTGAAGCCGCCGACCAGCTCGCCCTCGGCCTCCGGGAGGTCGAACGGCGCCCGGTTGGTCTCGCCGACCATCGCGATGATGTAGACGATGAAGGAGACCGGCAGCAGCACCGCGAACCAGGTCGGCTGCTGCGAGGCGACGATCTCCGAGGTGGACATCGACCCCGAGTAGATGAACACCGCCGCGAAGGACAGGCCCATCGCGATCTCGTACGAGATCATCTGCGCGGCCGAGCGCACCCCGCCGAGCAGCGGGTAGGTGGAGCCGGAGGACCAGCCGGCCAGCACGATGCCGTAGATGCCGATCGAGGCGGTCGCCAGGATGTAGAGCAGGGCGATCGGCAGGTCGGTGAGCTGCATCGGGGTCCGGGTGCCGAAGATCGAGATCTCGTCGCCGGCCGGGCCGAAGGGGATCACCGCGAAGGCCATGAAGGCGGGGATGGCGCTGACGATCGGGGCCAGGATGTAGACCGCCTTGTCGGCGCCCTTCACCACCAGGTCCTCCTTGAGCGCCAGTTTGACGCCGTCGGCCAGCGACTGCAGCAGACCCCAGGGGCCGTGCCGGTTGGGGCCGATCCGCAGCTGCATCCAGGCGACGACCTTGCGCTCCCAGACGATCGCGATCAGCACCGTCAGGACCAGGAAGGCGAAGACGAAGACCGCCTTCAGCAGCACCAGCCACCAGGGGTCGCGGCCGAAGAAGCCCAGGGTCTCGTAGGCGGCAAGCATCATTCCTCCTCGGCCGGGGCGACGGTGACCAGGTGGCCGACGGTGGTGCCGAGGGCGCGGTGCGCGCCGCCCGGGGTGGAGTTGAGCGGCAGCCAGACCGTGCGGTCCGGGATCCCGTCGGTCAGCTCCAGCGGCAGGACCAGGGATCCGGCCGGGCCGGTCACCTGGACCGCCCGCTCGGCGCCGATCTCCTTGGCGGTCACCGGCGACAGCCGGGCGACCGCCCGGTGCCGGGTGCCGGCCAGGTGGGTGTCGCCGTCCTGCAGCGAGCCGTTGTCCAGCAGCAGGCGGTGGCCGGCGAGGACGGCCTGGCCGGCCGCCGGGCGCGGCAGCGGGGCGGGCGCCACCGCCGGGGCGGGGGTGCGGTCGCCCTGCCACGGGGTGAAACGGTCCAGCTCCAGCCGGGCCGCGCGGACGTCCGGCAGGCCCAGCGGGCGGCCGAGCGCGTCGGCCAGCATGGTCAGCACCCGGACGTCCGAGTCCAGTTGGCGCCGCATCAGCTGGTCCGGCTTGAGGGCCGGCTCGAACATCCGGACCCGGCCCTCCCAGTCCAGGAAGGTGCCGGCCTTCTCGGCCACCGCGGCCACCGGCAGCACCACGTCGGCGTGGGCGGTGACGGCGGACGGCCGCAGCTCCAGCGACAGCACGAAGCCGGCCCGGGTCAGCGCCTCCTCGGCCAGCGCCGGGTCGGCCAGGTCCTCCAGGCCCACCCCGCCGAGCACCAGCGCGGTCAGGTCGCCCTGGACGGTCGCCGCCAGGATCTGGTCGGTGTCCCGGCCGG
>NZ_JAIZ01000469.1:22606-38218 GCF_000710465.2 Kitasatospora sp. MBT63
GCCGGGCCGGCAGGTCGGCGACGCCCCAGAAGCGGGCCGCCTCGGCGCGCGCGGACGGGACCGCGACCGCCCGTCCGCCGGGCAGCAGCCCGGGCAGCGTGCCGGCCTCGACGGCGCCGCGCTCCCCCGCCCGGCGCGGCACCCAGGCCAGCCGGGCACCGGTGACGGCGGCGAGGTTCAGTGCGGCGGTCAGCGCGCCGGGCACGGTGGCGAGCCGCTCGCCGACCAGGATCACGGCGCCGGGGGCGCGCAGCTGGTCGGCCGCGCGGCCGGCGTCGTCGGCGAGCACCTCGTCGCCGGCCAGTGCGGTCAGCCACTCGGCCTCGGTGCCGGGGGCGGCCGGCAGCAGCGCGCCGCGCAGCTTGCCGAGGCCCCGGGTGGCGTGCGACGCGATGGCGTACACCTTGAGGCCGGCCGCCCGGTTGGCCTTGCGCAGCCGCAGGAAGACGATCGGCGCCTCCTCCTCGGGCTCCAGCCCGGCCAGCAGTACCGCGGGCGCCGCCTCCAGGTCCCGGTAGGAGACCGCGTCACCGTCCAGGTCCACCCCGCGGCCGGCGACCGCGGCGGCCAGGAAGTCCGCCTCCTCGCCGCTGTGCGGGCGGGAGCGGAAGTCCACGTCGTTGGTGCCCAGCACCACGCGGGCGAACTTGCCGTAGGCGTACGCGTCCTCGACGGTCACCCGGCCGCCGGTGAGCACCCCGGCGCGGGCGCCGCGCAGGCCCTCGGCGGCGACGGCCAGCGCCTCGGACCAGGAGGCTGGGACGAGTTCACCGCTCTCGTCGCGGACCAGCGGGGTGGTCAGCCGGTCGCGCTGCTGCGCGTAGCGGAAGGCGAACCGGCCCTTGTCGCAGTTCCACTCCTCGTTGATCTCCGGCTCGTTGCCGGCCAGCCGGCGCAGCACCTTGCCGCGCCGGTGGTCGGTGCGCTGGCCGCAGCCGGCCGAGCAGTGCTCGCACACGCTGGGCGAGGAGACCAGGTCGAACGGGCGGGAGCGGAACCGGTAGGCGGCCGAGGTGAGGGCGCCGACCGGGCAGATCTGGATGGTGTTGCCGGAGAAGTACGACTCGAAGTCGTCGCCCTCGCCGGTGCCGACCTGCTGGAGGGCGCCGCGCTCGACCAGGTCGATGAACGGGTCCCCGGCGATCTCCTGGGAGAAGCGGGTGCAGCGGGCGCACAGCACGCAGCGCTCGCGGTCCAGCAGCACCTGGGTGGAGATCGGCACCGGCTTCTCGTAGGTCCGCTTCATGCCCTCGAACCGGGAGTCGGCGGCGCCGGTGGACATCGCCTGGTTCTGCAGCGGGCACTCGCCGCCCTTGTCGCAGACCGGGCAGTCCAGCGGGTGGTTGATCAGCAGCAGCTCCATCACGCCGCGCTGGGCCTTCTCCGCGACCGGCGAGCTGACCTGGGTGCGCACCACCATGCCCTCGGCGACCGGGATGGTGCAGGAGGCGACCGGCTTGCGCTGGCCCTCGACCTCCACGATGCACTGCCGGCAGGCCCCGGCGGGGGCGAGCAGCGGGTGGTCGCAGAAGCGCGGGATCTGGGTGCCGATCTGTTCGGCGGCGCGGATCACCAGGGTCCCCTTGGGGACCTGGACCTCGACGCCGTCGATGGTGAGCGTGACCAGCTCCACCTGGGTGGAGGGCTCAGTGATCGTCACGCGTGCACCTCCCTCTCGGTGGCGGACTCGTGGGCGGTCGACCGGCCGGCCCACACCGTGGCGGCGGCCGGGTCGAAGGGGCAGCGGCGCTCGGCGAGGTGCTGCTCGTACTCGGCGCGGAAGTGCTGGAGCGAGGAGACGATCGGGCTGGCGGCGCCGTCGCCCAGCGCGCAGAAGGACTTGCCGTTGATGTTGTCGGCGATGTCGAGCAGCTTCTCCAGGTCGCCCTCGACGCCCTGGCCGGCCTCGATCCGCTTGAGCAGCTGGACCAGCCAGTAGGTGCCCTCGCGGCAGGGGGTGCACTTGCCGCAGGACTCGTGGGCGTAGAACTCGGTCCACCGGGTGACGGCCCGCACCACGCAGGTGGTCTCGTCGAAGATCTGCAGGGCCTTGGTGCCGAGCATCGAGCCGGCCGCGCCGACGCCCTCGTAGTCGAGCGGGACGTCGAGGTGCTCGTCGGTGAACATCGGGGTGGAGGAGCCGCCCGGGGTCCAGAACTTCAGCCGGTGGCCGGCCCGGATGCCGCCGCTGATGTCCAGCAGCTGGCGCAGCGTGACGCCGAGCGGGGCCTCGTACTGGCCGGGGTTGGTGACGTGGCCGGAGAGCGAGTAGAGCGTGAAGCCGGGCGACTTCTCGGTGCCCAGCGACTTGAACCACTCCTTGCCGCGGGTCAGGATCGGCGGCACCGAGGCGATCGACTCGACGTTGTTGACCACGGTCGGGCAGGCGTACAGGCCCGCGATGGCCGGGAACGGCGGCCGCAGCCGGGGTTGGCCGCGGCGGCCCTCCAGCGAGTCCAGCAGCGCCGTCTCCTCGCCGCAGATGTACGCCCCGGCGCCGGCGTGCACGGTGATGTCGAGGTCGATGCCGGAGCCGAGGATGTCCTTGCCGAGGTAGCCGGCCTCGTAGGCCTCGGCGACCGCCGCGTGCAGCCGGCGCAGCACCGGGACGACCTCGCCGCGCAGGTAGATGAAGGCGTGGTCGCAGCGGATCGCGTAGGACGCGATGATCATGCCTTCGATCAGGCTGTGCGGGTTGGCGAAGAGCAGCGGGATGTCCTTGCAGGTGCCCGGCTCGGACTCGTCGGCGTTGACCACCAGGTAGTGCGGCTTGCCGTCGTTCTGCGGGATGAACTGCCACTTCATGCCGGTCGGGAAGCCGGCGCCGCCGCGGCCGCGCAGGCCGGAGTCCTTGACCAGGGCGATCAGGTCGTCGGGGGCCATGTCGAGGGCGGCCCGCAGGCCCTGGTACCCGTCGTGGCGCAGGTAGGTGTCCAGGGTCCAGGGGCGGTCGTCGTCCCAGGAGGCGGAGAGGACCGGTGAGAGGAGCTTCTCGGCCGGCTCTGCGGAGGTCATCACGCTTCCGTCCCTTCGTGCCGCGGGGAGACCACCTTGGTGCCCGGGGCGCCGGGCAGCGCCTCGCCCTTGGACAGCCGCAGGCCGGCCATCGAGGGGGTGCCGCCGGCGCCGGAGGCGTCGACCGCGCCGGGGCGCTCGTCGGGGAAGCCGGCCAGGATCCGGGAGGTCTCCTTGAACGAGCAGAGCCGGGCGCCGCGGGTGGGCTGCGGGTCGTGGCCGGCCCGCAGGTCGTCGACCAGCTGCTTGGCGCTCTCGGGGGTCTGGTTGTCGAAGAACTCCCAGTTGACCATCACCACGGGGGCGTAGTCGCAGGCCGCGTTGCACTCGATGTGCTCGATCGAGATCTCGCCGTCGGCGGTGGTCTCGTTGTTCTTGACGCCCAGGTGGTCCTGGAGTTCGGCGAAGATCTGGTCGCCGCCGAGGACCGCGCACAGGGTGTTGGTGCAGACGCCCACGTGGTACTTCCCGGCGGGCCTGCGGCGGTACATGGTGTAGAAGGTCGCGACCGCGGTGACCTCGGCGGTGGTGAGCTCCAGCTGTTCGGCGCAGAAGCGGATCCCGGTCGGGCTGACGAAGCCCTCCTCGGCCTGCACCAGGTGCAGCAGCGGCAGCAGCGCGGAGCGGGCCACCGGGTAGCGGCCGATCAGCTCGCGGGCGTCCGCGGCGAGGCGCTCGTGCACCTCGGCCGGGTACGGCTTGGCCGGCAGTGCCGGCAGCCCGAGTTCGACGTTGGTCACCGGTCCACTCCTCCCATCACCGGGTCGATCCCGGCCACCGCGACGATCACGTCGGCGACCTGGCCGCCCTCGCACATCGCCGCCATCGTCTGCAGGTTGGTGAAGGACGGGTCCCGGAAGTGGACCCGGTAGGGCCTGGTCCCGCCGTCGCTGACCACGTGCACCCCGAGCTCGCCCTTGGGCGACTCGACCGCCGTGTAGGCCTGGCCGACCGGGACCCGGAAGCCCTCGGTGACCAGCTTGAAGTGGTGGATCAGGGCCTCCATCGAGGTGCCCATGATCTTGCGGATGTGGTCGAGCGAGTTGCCCATCCCGTCCGGGCCGACGGCCAGCTGGGCCGGCCAGGCGATCTTCTTGTCGGCCACCATGACCGGGCCGGGCTTCAGCCGGTCCAGGCACTGCTCGGCGATCCGCAGCGACTGGCGCATCTCCTCCAGCCGGATCAGGAACCGGCCGTAGGAGTCGGCGGTGTCGGCGACCGCGACCTCGAAGTCGTAGTCCTGGTACCCGCAGTACGGGTCGGACTTGCGCAGGTCGTGCGGCAGGCCGGTGGCGCGCAGGATCGGGCCGGTGGCGCCGAGCGCCAGGCAGCCGGCCAGGTCCAGGTGGCCGACGTCGACCAGCCGGGCCTTGAACACCGGGTTGTCGGTGGCCAGTTTGTCGTACTCGTGCATCCGCGAGCGGAGCAGCTTGATGCCCTCGCGGACCTGGTCGACGGCGCCGGGCGGGAGGTCCTGGGCCAGGCCGCCGGGGCGGACGTAGGCGTGGTTCATCCGCAGGCCGGTGACCAGCTCGAAGATGTCGAGGATGACCTCGCGGTCCCGGAACCCGTAGATCATCAGGGTGGTGGAGCCGATCTCCATGCCGCCGGTGGCGAGTGCCACCAGGTGCGAGGAGATCCGGTTGAGCTCCATCATCAGCACCCGGATCACGGTGGCCCGGTCCGGGACCTGCTCGGTGATGCCGAGCAGCTTCTCCACGGCCAGGCAGTACGCGGTCTCGTTGAACAGCGGGGTCAGGTAGTCCATGCGGGTCACGAAGGTGGTGCCCTGGACCCAGTTGCGGAACTCCATGTTCTTCTCGATGCCGGTGTGCAGGTAGCCGATGCCGCAGCGGGCCTCGGTCACCGTCTCGCCGTCGATCTCCAGGATCAGCCGCAGCACGCCGTGGGTGGACGGGTGCTGGGGGCCCATGTTGACGATGATCCGCTCGTCGTCGGCGCGGCCGACGGCGTCGACCACCTCGCCCCAGTCGCCGCCGGTGACGGTGAACACCCGTCCCTCGGTGGTCTCGCGCGCCCCTGCTTCGAAGTCTGTGGTCATCAGCTGTACGACCTCCGCTGGTCGGGCGCCGGGATCTGGGCGCCCTTGTACTCGACGGGGATGCCGCCGAGCGGGTAGTCCTTGCGCTGCGGGTGGCCCAGCCAGTCGTCCGGCATCATGATCCGGGTGAGCGCGGGGTGGCCCTCGAAGACCAGGCCGAAGAAGTCGTAGGTCTCGCGCTCGTGCCAGTCGTTGGTCGGGTAGACGCTGACCACGGAGGGGATCCGCGGGTCGGCGTCGGGTGCGGTGACCTCCAGCCGCAGCTGCCGGCCGTGGGTGATCGACCGCAGGTGGTACACCGCGTGCAGCTCGCGGCCCTGGTCGCTCGGGTAGTGCACGCCGCTCACGCCGAGGCAGAGTTCGTAGCGCAGCGCCGGGTCGTCGCGCAGGATCCGTACGGTGCGCAGCAGGTGCGCGCGGTCGATGTGGAAGGTGAGTTCGCCGCGGTCGACCACGGTCTTCTCGATCACCTCGGCCGGGTCGAGCCCCTGCTCCTCCAGCGCGCCCTCCAGCTCGTCGGCGACCTCGTCGAAGTCGTGGCCGTACGGGCGCGCGCTGGCCGGCGGCAGCACGATCGGCGCGCTGAGGCCGCCGAAGCCGGAGGTGTCGCCGGTGCCGTGGGCGCCGAACATGCCCTGGCGGCGGCCGACCACCTCGACCGGCAGCTCGGTGCGGTGCGGTTCCTCGCGGGTGGCGGGGACGGTGGCGTCGTCGTCGCTCATCGCAGCAGCCCCCGCATCTCGCTGACCGGGGTGGCCTGCAGGGCGAACTGCTCGGCCTCCTCCTCGGCGCGGCGCTTGTTGACCCCGAGCTTCTCGTGCTGGATCTTGTCGTGCAGCTTGATGATCGCGTCGAGCAGCATCTCCGGCCGCGGCGGGCAGCCCGGCAGGTAGATGTCCACGGGCACGATGTGGTCGACGCCCTGGACGATCGCGTAGTTGTTGAACATGCCGCCGGAGGAGGCGCAGACGCCCATCGAGATGACCCACTTGGGGTTCGGCATCTGGTCGTACACCTGGCGCAGCACCGGGGCCATCTTCTGGCTCACCCGCCCTGCCACGATCATCAGATCGGCCTGCCGCGGCGAGCCGCGGAAGACCTCCATGCCGAACCGGGCCAGGTCGTAGCGGCCCGCGCCGGTGGTCATCATCTCGATCGCGCAGCAGGCGAGTCCGAAGGTGGCGGGGAAGACAGACGCCTTCCGCACCCACCCGGCGGCGGCCTCCACGCTGGTGAGCAGAAAGCCGCTCGGCAGCTTCTCCTCGATTCCCATCAGTTCCCTCTCAATGCGATCCAAGTCCGGTGGCGATGACGCCCGTTCACCTTGCGCGCCGGTTCACAAGGCCCGTCCGGTCAGTCCCACTCCAGACCGCCGCGGCGCCACACGTAGGCGTACGCGACGAAGACGGTGGCGATGAAGAGCAGCATCTCGACCAGCCCGAAGATCCCCAGGGCGTCGAAGCTGACCGCCCACGGGTAGAGGAAGACGATCTCGATGTCGAAGACGATGAAGAGCATCGCCGTCAGGTAGTACTTGATCGGGAACCGACCGCCGCCCACGGGCTGCGGGGTCGGCTCGATGCCGCACTCGTACGCCTCCAGCTTGGCCCGGTTGTAGCGCTTGGGGCCGGTCAGTGAGGCCATCGTGACGGAGCCGACCGCGAACGCCGCCGCGATGGCACCGAGTACGAGGATCGGCGCGTAGGCATTCATAAGCCCCCGCTCCCTCCGTCCAGTCGTCCTTGACTGCAGATCGGAACCGCGGGATCACCGCAGGTGAACCCGTGATCCACTTACTGAGATCCAACTCATGTGAGGCAGTTCACAAAGCCTGGATCGAGCGCATCCTATGCCTGTCGGCTTGTGATCTGCGACACGCAGTTCCAGACGATCTTTGTGATCTACGACACCTCGCAAACGACCACCAAGGCGATCAAGTCGCAATCAATCAACGCAGCGGAGGCATATGGGCACAATCAGTCGCATTCAACGGTGAACCGACAGGTCAGAGGCTTACGCCTATATCAATCATGAGCCGCCCGAGGCAAATTTCAGCCACCCCAGGTTGACGTGTTATAGGCCCTCACCCGCGAGAGTGGCCGACCCGGTGCACCCGCTTGACCCTTTGTTCACAAGGGCACGAGAGGCCGCCGCGCGGCCGCGCACGACACCGGCGGCGCACCGCGGCCACACTGGGAACAGGACCCGCCCCGCGGGCCCGGCGAGAGGAGCGGGCCATGCCCCTTCCCCGGTACGGCGTCGCGATCGGCACCTTCCACGACTTCGGACGCGACCCCCGGCACGAGTACGGCGAGTGGTACCACGGCCACCTGGTCATGGGCTTCCCCACCGGGCTGTGGGAGGCGGCCCTGGACGTCGACTCGCCGAGCGGGGTCGGGGTGGCGTACCGCCTGGTCCCCGGCCTCGACGGGACGGTCCTCGGGGCGCTGCGGGCGCTGCCCGACGGCTTCCACCCGCTCTCCCCCGACCCCGGCTCGGGCGCGCTCGACTACCAGCGCAGCCCGTTCCTCCAGGACCCGCCCTGGCTGCCGCCGCTGCGGCTGCTGGTCCGGCGGGCGGCGGAGTTCCTGCTCCACCCGCCGCCCGGCGCCCCGGTCTGCGGCCCCAACCTGGCCGACCGGCTGGCCGCGCTCCTCGCCCACCTGCGCCGGGACATCCACCCGTGGGTCGCCAGCGACGGGGACAACGCGCTCGACGTGCTGGAGCCGCGACTGCGCTCGGCGAGCCGGCTGTACGTCTTCGGGCAGAGCTTCGCGGACGGCCCGGGCGTGCACGACGTGCACCTCAACCAGGGTGACCCGGTGGGCAGCCAGTGGTGGGACACGGACGGCGCCTGGCAGGACGGCGCGGTGCTCTGCGAGCGCGCGGACGGGCGGCTGACGGCCTGGCAGATCCGGTTCAACACCCAGCGGCTGCCGACCGACGACCAGGGCCACCCGCGCTGAGCGCCGGGGCGCAGGAGTAGCCGCGGCGGGAGCGGGCATTGATGACACGGCCATGCCATTAACGCCCGTTCACCGACCGGAGGTCACCCCCACATGAGGCGCAAGCACTGGGCCCTGCTCCTGGCCGCCACCGTCGTCCCGCTCACCCTGTCGACCACCGCCCACGCCGCCGCACCCGCGCCGGCCGCACCGGCGGCGGACTGCACCTACACACCGACCCCGCCGGCCGACAACTTCAAGGGGATCCCGGTCTTCGACGCAGTCAAGGCCGCCAAGCCGTTCAAGGCGACGCTGAGGACCAAGCAGGGCGACATCACCTTCAAGGCGCTCACCGACAAGGCCCCGTGCACCACCTTCTCGTTCCGGTTCCTCGCCGAGCACGACTACTTCGACAAGAGCCACTGCCACCGCCTCACCACCCAGCGGATCTTCGTGCTGCAGTGCGGCGACCCGACCGGCACCGGCAGCGGCGGTCCCGGTTACTCCTTCCCCGACGAGAACCTGACCGGCGCCACCTACCCGGCCGGCACCGTGGCGATGGCCAACGCCGGGCCGAACACCAACGGCAGCCAGTTCTTCTTCGTCTGGAAGGACACCAAGCTCTCCCCCGCCTACACCCCCTTCGGGCAGGTCACCGGCGGCCTGGACGTGCTGCAGAGGATCGCGGCCGCCGGTGAGGACGACCAGAACGGCCCCGGCGACGGTTACCCGGCGCTGAGGACCGACATCCGCAACGTCAAGATCTCCAAGGGCTGACCGGCCGCGGCCGTCCCGTACGGTGGGGGCCCACCCCTCGCCGTACGGGAGCCGCCGCATGGACCGCAGCACCACCTGGGAGAGCGTCGACCGGCTGGTCGCCTGGCTGGACCGGGAGAGCGCCGCGCCACCGGACGACCGGCGGCTGCTACGGATCCTCAAGGTCACGGAGGAGGTAGGCGAGGTCGGGCAGGCCGTCATCGGCGCCACCGGCCAGAACCCGCGCAAGGGGGTCACCCACGGCTGGGAGGACGTCCAGGACGAGCTCTGCGACGTGGTCCTGTCGGCGCTGGTCGCCCTGCGCACCCTCACCCCGGACGCCCGCGAGGTCTTCGAGCGGCGGCTGGCGCACGTCCGGCAGCGCTCGCTCGGCACCCTGGCGACCGAGCGGCTGGAACTGGTCCCGCTGCGCGAGGAGCACGCCGAGGAGATGGCCCTGGTGCTCGCCGACCCGGCCCTGTACGCCTTCACCGGCGGCGGGCCCGAGACCGCCGCCGGCCTGCGGGCCCGCTACCGCCGGCAGGCCGCGGGCTCGCCCGAGCCCGGGGTGAGCTGGCTGAACTGGGCCGTGCGGCTGTGCGCGGAGGACCGCCTGGTCGGATACGTCCAGGCCACCGTCACCGGCGGCACCGCCGAACTGGCCTGGGTGGTCGGCACCCCGTGGCAGGGCCGGGGCATCGCCGCCGAGGCCGCCCGGGCGGTCGCGATCGAGCTGACGGCGGGGGCGGCCGACACCCTGGTCGCCCACATCCACCCCGACCACCACGCCTCCGCCAAGGTGGCCGCCGCACTCGGCCTCACCCCCACCGACCGGTGGTACGACGGCGAACGCCGCTGGCAGTCCTGAGCCCCGGCCGCCCGGCCGGCGGCTACTGCGCGCCGAGCGCCATCCACTTCCCCGGTGTGGCCAGCGGCTCGAACCCGACCTTTGCGTACACCTCGTGGGCATCCGCGGTGGCCAGCAGGACCCGGCGCAGGCCGTCCCCGGCCAGCTCGTCGCGGACGGCGGCGGCCAGCGCCGTGCCCAGCCCCTTGCCGCGGGCGGCCGGGGCAATGTACACGTCGCAGAGCCAGCCGAAGGTGGCCCGGTCGGTGACCACCCGGGCGTAGCCGAGCTGCGCGCCCGAAACCCGGTCGTACACCCCGAAGTTGAGCGAGCCGGCGATGGCCCGGTCCTGCTTCTCGCGGCTGCGGCCGAGCGCCCAGTAGGCGTCCTCGGACAGCCAGCGGTGGACCAGGGCCGCGTCCAGGCGCGCCGGGTCGGTGGAGATCTCGTAGCCCTCGGGCAGTTCGGTGGTCATGCCCCGGATCCAAGCAGTCCGGCGGGTCCGGCGGCCACCGGGATGTCCGGCGGCCGCTGGCCCGGTCCGGGATCAGGCGTTGGGGGCCACCTTGGTCAGGCCGTTGATCAGGCGGTCCATCGCGTCGCCGCCCTGCGGGTCGGTCAGGTTGGCCAGCAGCTTGAGCGTGAACTTCATCAGCAGCGGGTGGGTCAGGCCGCGTTCGGTGGCGATCTTCATCACCTTGGGGCTGCCGAGCAGCTTCACGAAGGCGCGGCCGAGCGTGTAGTAGCCGCCGTAGACCTCCTTGAGCACCTTCGGGTAGCTGTGCAGCACCCGCTCGCGGCCGGCCTCGGTGATCCGGGCCGAGGCCTGCACGATGACCCCGGCGGCGATCTGGCCGGACTCCATCGCGTAGGCGATGCCCTCGCCGTTGAACGGGTTCACCATGCCGCCGGCGTCGCCGACCAGCAGCAGGCCGCGGGTGTAGTGCGGCTGCCGGTTGAAGGCCATCGGCAGCGCGGCGCCGCGGATCTTCTCGGTCATGTTCTCCGGCGTGTAGCCCCACTCCTCGGGCATGCCGGAGCACCAGGTGGTGAGCACCTCGGGCCAGTTGAGGTTGCCGAAGGCGGGCGAGGAGTTGAGGATGCCGAGGCCGACGTTGGAGGTGCCGTCGCCCATGCCGAAGATCCAGCCGTAGCCGGGCAGCAGCTCGTCCTTCTTGCGCGGGTCGCGCAGCTCCAGCCAGGACTCCAGGTAGTCGTCGTCGTGGCGGGGCGAGGTGAAGTACGTCCGGTAGGCGACGCCCATCGGACGGTCCTCCATCCGGTGCAGGCCCATCGCGACCGACAGCCGGGTGGAGTTGCCGTCGGCGGCCACCACCAGCGGGGCCTTGAAGACCACCGCGCGCTTCTCCTCGCCCACCTTGGCGGTGACACCGGTGATCCGGCCGGTGCGCTCGTCCAGCACCGGGCCGGTGACGTTGCACCGCTCGTACAGCCGGGCCCCGGCCTTCTGCGCCTGACGGGCCAGCAGCTCGTCGAAGTCCGCGCGCTTGCGGACCAGGCCGTAGTCGGGGAAGGCGGCCAGCTCGGGCCAGTCCAGCTCCAGCCGGACACCGCCGCCGATGATCCGCAGGCCCTTGTTGTGCAGCCAGCCGTTCTCGGTGGAGACGTCGATGCCCATGTCCACCAACTGCTTGGTGGCGCGCGGGGTCAGGCCGTCGCCGCAGACCTTCTCCCGCGGGAACTCGGTCTTCTCCAGCAGCAGCACGTCCAGCCCGGCCTGGGCCAGGTAGTACGCCGTGGTCGAGCCCGCCGGGCCGGCACCGACCACGATGACGTCCGCGGTGCTCTCCACGGGACTCGCCGGCTTCGTCAGATCGGCTGCGGTGTCGGTGGTCACGGCTGGCACTCTCCTGGACACGACGGTGGGGGCCCGGGGCGGACCCCGAGCAGTTTATGGCGTGGTACGGCGCTCAGGCCTTGAAGCCCCGGTGCAGGGCGACGATGCCGCCGGTCAGGTTGCGCCAGGCGACCCTGGACCAGCCGGCCTGCTGCAACTTGACCGACAGCGCGGGCTGGTCGGGCCAGGAGCGGATCGACTCGGCCAGGTAGACGTAGGCGTCCGGGTTGCTGCTGACCGCGGTCGCCACCGGGGGCAGTGCGCGCATCAGGTACTCGGTGTAGACCGTGCGCAGCGGGGTCCAGGTCGGGGTGGAGAACTCGCAGATCACCAGCCGGCCACCGGGCTTGGTGACCCGGTACAGCTCGCGCAGGGCGGCGTCGGTGTCCTGGACGTTGCGCAGGGCGAAGGAGATGGTGACGGCGTCGAAGACCCCGTCGGCGAAGGGCAGCCGGGTGGCGTCGCCCGCGGTCAGCGCCAGTTCGGGGTGGCGGCGCTTGCCCTCGGCCAGCATGCCGAGCGAGAAGTCGCACGGGACCACCTCGGCGCCGGCCTCGGCGAAGGGCAGCGAGGAGGTGCCGGTGCCGGCCCCCAGGTCGAGGACCCGCTGGCCGGGCCCGGCCCCGACGGCGTCGGCCACGGCGCGGCGCCAGAGGCGGGTCTGGCCGAGGGAGAGGACGTCGTTGGTGCGGTCGTACTTCGCCGCGACGTCGTCGAACATCGCGGCGACTTCGTGCGGCTGCTTGTCCAGGGAGGCTCGGGTCACGCCCCCCATTGTTCACCTTGGCACCGGCGCCCCGGGCGACGGGGTGCGGTCCGGCACGGCGCACGGCGTCGCCGTGCGCCCCCGCGGGCCCCGGTACGCCCGTGGCGCCGGTACCCGCCGGGCACGAACCTCCGCCGCCGCGGGAGGCCGCCGACCGGCCGGGGCGTGCTCAGCGCACGGCGCGCCGGCCGCCCTTGCGGCGGCGGCGGGAGCGCTTGCCGTGGGTGATCGCGGGCATCCCCTCGCCGAGGGCCTCGGCGGCCAGCGCGACGGTGGTGCGGACCCGGCCGTTGCGCTGCTCCCGTACCGGGTTGGCCCGGCGGTGGCGCCAGATCCGGGCCACGCACAGCGCGCAGAGCATCAGCGCGACCGGCACGCTGGTCTGCGCGAGGCCGACGCCCACCGGCTGCGGGTAGCGGTTGCCGCAGACCCGGACGGCGCCGGGGTCGTCCGCGGCGTGCTCCAGGCAGATCGGCGCGCCCAGCACGGCGTTCTCGGGCAGCCACAGGTCGGTGGCGGTCAGCTGGCGCCCGTCTGCCTGGTACCGGACCTGGCTGTAGGTGCCGCTGCCGCCGGGCAGCTGGGTGATGGTGCCCTCGACCCGGACCGGGTTGGCCGCGATCCGGTCCGCCTGGTCGGCCTGGCGCCAGCCGAGCAGGCACAGTCCGAGCGCGAGCACCGCGCTGAGCACGGCGACCAGGTACCAGCCGCGGCCCAGCCGGGGCCGGACCGAGGGCCCGAGGGGCCCGTTCGGTCGGGGGGCGGTCGCGGATTGCATGGTTCCCTGTCCTGGCTGCCGTCACCTGAGTGGCTGTCCGGGATCGTAACCGCTGGCGGGGCCTCAGGTCACGGCGGGCGCTGATCATCCGATATGAGGATCGCCACGCCCGGGGCGGTTTCCGGCCGCCCCGAGGTGGGAAACTCACGCCGCGTCACCGCCGCCGGTACACCAGCCGTCCGCCCAGCACGGTCGCCAGGCAGCAGCCCGCGCCGAGCCGGGCCAGCTCCTCGACCGACTCCGCCTCGAACAGCGCGAAGTCCGCCGCCCCACCGACCGTCAGTGCACGGTGCACCAGTTCGCCGGGCGCTCCGGCGGCCAGCGGGTCCAGCCCGCCCGGGGCGCCGTCGCCGGGCAGCGCGGTGAGTCCGGAGCGGGTCACCGCGGTACGGACGGCGGGCAGTTCGAACGGCCCGGCCACCGCCGTGGTCCCGTACGCCAGCATCCGCTGCAGCCCGCGCCGGGCGCTGCCGCCGCGGCGATCCGCGGCGACCTCGGTGAGCAGCGGCTCGCTGCCCAGCTCCTCGCGCGGGTCCGGGTGGTACGCGCGTTCCAGCAGCCAGTGCCCGTACGGGTTGCGCAGGCCCGGCAGCAGCAGGCCGCCCCACTCCCGGACCCGGGCACCGCCACCGGCCAGCTCCCGGTACGGCCCGAACGCGGCCACCACGGCGCCGTCGACCAACACCGCCCCGTCGGGGATCGACGGGGCGGCGGGGTCGGCCGGGTCGGGCGCCAGGAGGGCGGCCCGATGGAGGGTCAGCATCAGCTGGTGGAGAGGATCTTCAGCTCGGGGTGGGCGGTGCCGCCGTCCAGCGCGGTGGACGCGATGTGGGAGGCCACCCGCGGGTCGACCGGGTCGTTCGCCGGGTCGTCCAGCACCCGCAGGTGCTGGTAGGTGGTGGAACGCTGGGCCGGGGTGCGGTCGGCCGCCCGGATCAGGTGGATCAGCTCGGTCAGGTTGGAGCGGTGCTTGGCGCCCGCCATCGAGACCACGTTCTCCTCCAGCATGACCGAGCCCAGGTCGTCCGCACCGTAGTGCAGCGACAGCTGGCCCGCCTCCTTGCCGGTGGTCAGCCAGGAGCCCTGGATGTGGGCCACGTTGTCGAGGAACAGGCGGGCGATGGCGATCATCCGCAGGTACTCGAAGACGGTGGCCTGGGTCCGGCCCTTGAGGTGGTTGTTCTGCGGCTGGTAGGTGTACGGGATGAAAGCCCGGAAGCCGCCCGTGCGGTCCTGCACGTCGCGGATCATCCGCAGGTGCTCGATCCGCTCGGCGTTGGTCTCGCCGGTGCCCATCAGCATGGTGGAGGTGGACTCCACGCCCAGGCCGTGCGCGGTCTCCATGATCTCCAGCCAGCGCTCGCCGGACTCCTTGAGCGGGGCGATCGCCTTGCGCGGCCGCTCGGGCAGCAGTTCGGCGCCGGCCCCGGCGAAGGAGTCCAGGCCCGCCTTGTTGATCCGGGTGATGGCCTCCTCGATGGAGACCTCGGAGATCCGGGCCATGTGCTCGACCTCGGACGCGCCGAGGGAGTGGATCACCAGCTGCGGGAAGTCGGCCTTGATCGCGGCGAACGCCGTCTCGTAGTACTCCACGCCGTAGTCCGGGTGGTGGCCGCCCTGGAACATGATCTGGGTGCCGCCCAGCTCGACCGTCTCCGCGCAGCGGCGCAGGATCTCGTCGAGGTCGCGGGACCAGCCCTTGTCGCTCTTGGGCGCCACGTAGAAGGCGCAGAACTTGCACGCCGTCACGCAGACGTTGGTGTAGTTGATGTTGCGCTCGATGATGTACGTCGCGATGTGCTCGGTGCCCGCGTAGCGGTGGCGGCGCACGGCGTCCGCGGCGGAGCCGAGCGCGTGCAGCGGCGCGGAGCGGTAGAGCTCCAGCGCCTCCTCGGGCGTGATCCGGCCACCGGCGGCCGCGCGGTCCAGGACAGCCTGCAGGTCGGCGGCGGCGGGGGCGCCCCCGGCCGAGGGCAGGGGGAGGGTCTGCTCGGACACCTGGCGGGCCTTCTTTCTGTCCATCCATCGGGTCGCCTCAGCCGGGAACGGAAGCCCGGCCGACATGACCGAACCAGCCTACGCCAGCCCTCTCCGGCCCCTGCCGAGCCCTCGCCCGGTGGGGCGGACGCGCCGGAGCGAGGGCTCCGGGGCGCCGCCCGGACGGGCTCCGGTCAGCCCTGCTTCGTCAGGTCCCCGGCCGGGTCCGAGCCGAGCGGCGCCTCGCTGACCTGGAGGTGCAGGGTGCGCGGGTCCGTGAGGGTGTACGTCTGCTTCTCCGGCGTTCCGGTGCAGCCCGCGTCGGCGCCCGGCGCCGGACGCTCCTGCAGGACGACGCGGTCGGCGGCCACCGAGAGCAGCGTCAGCTCACCCCGGCAGACCGTGCTGCTCAGCCGGGACGCGTTGCTGGTGCGCCCGACCTTCTCGCCGACCCGGCCGGCCGACAGCTCGACCTGGAAGTCGCTGGCCAGCGGGACGATCTGGGTGGTGATGGCGCCCTTCCAGGTCCCCACGTACCCGGCGGGCAGCGCGTCGCCGCCGGCCGCGGCGCCCGGCGTGCCCGAGGCCGGCGGGGCGGCGGGCGGCGA
>NZ_JAIZ01000470.1 GCF_000710465.2 Kitasatospora sp. MBT63
CGGGCCGGCTGGTCCACGACGAACTTCCCCGCGCAGCAGCAGCGCTGAAGCGACCGAGGTGAATCCGGCCCCGGGGCGGTCCGATCGCGGCGGGTCGCTGTTCCTCGGTCGGACGCGCGGCCGTCCCCGGCGCGATGCAGAGTCGAAGCGGGGCCCGCGCCGCGCGCCCCTGGACCCGAGGAGTACACCGTGACCGCGAGATCGTCGTTCCGGCCGTCCACGCTGCCGCCCTGGCCCGTGCGCCTGCCACGCCAGCCCGATCCGCGACGGGACGACAGCGAGTGAGTACGGGCGCGGTGCCGGCCGGGGCGCGGTTCCCTGCGGCCGGGCCGCCGGACCCGGACCGGGATGCGGAGCAGCACCGCGACTGGGTCGCGCAGGAATTCACCTGGATGGCGGCGTGCGGAGAGCTGCAGCTTCCGTTGCCGGGCGGCGGACGGACCCGCGCCCGCTGGAAGGCACTCACGCGGTGGGCGCAGCGGGACCTCTCGCTGGCCCGGCTGGTCGAGGGCCATACGGACGCCGTGGCGATTCTCGCCGAGCTCGGCGCCCCGGGCGCCGGGCCGGCTCCGGTGAGCGGTGCCGGGGCCCGGTGGGGGGTGTGGGCGGCGGAGCCCCCCGGCTACACGCTGGAGGCGTACCGGGAGGGAGGCGGGTGGCGGCTGTCCGGGGTGAAGCCGTTCTGCTCGGGTGCCAGGGTGTGCACCCATGCGTTGGTGACCGCGCGGGAGGGGGAGCGGCGGCGCCTGTTCGCCCTCGAGGTCGAGCAGCCGGGCGTCGTGCCGTGGCCGGACAGCTGGCCCGGGCCGGGCATGGCGGGCAGCGACACGCTGGACGTGGAGCTCGACGCCGTGCGCGCCGTGCCCGTCGGCGAGCCCGGGGCCTATCTGGAACGGCCCGGCTTCCACCACGGCGGGATCGGCGTCGCAGCGTGCTGGCTCGGCGGTGCCCGCGCCGTCGCCCGCACACTGCTGACCGCCGCACGAACATGGGATCTGGACCCGCACGCGCTGGCCCACCTCGGTGCGGTCGACGCCCGGCTGGCCACCGTCGACGCCCTGCTCGACAGCGCTGCCGCTGCCGTCGACACCGACCCGGGCGACCGGGAGGGCACTGCCCTGCTGCGCACGATGCGGGTGCGCGCCGCCGTCGAGGACGCCGGCGGCGACGTCCTCGCCCGGGTCGGCCGGGCGCTGGGCGCCGCGCCGCTCGGCCACGACGTCACCCACGCACGCGCGGTGGCGGACCTCACCGTCTACCTCCGCCAGCACCACGCCGAACGGGACCTCGCCGCACTCGGCCGAGCCGCCCGAGCAGCCCGATCGGACTGGGAGGACGTGTGACCGATCACCCGTTCCCGCCGTCACCCGCCGGCGCGACCCGGCCGACCGGGTCGGCACCCGCCGACCCCATCCGAGCGGCCGGCACCCCCGAGCGGGACTGGCAGGCCTGGCCGGGACTGCGGGCCCTGCCCGCCCTCGATCCGCTCACCGGGCTGCCGCCCGCCCCGCCGGGGCGCCCGCGCCGGATCCTCATCGTGGCCGCCCACCCCGACGACGAGGTGCTCGGCCTCGGCGGCACGATCGCCGTCCTCGCCGCCGCCGGCGTCCGGCTGCGCCTGGTGTCCGTCACCTACGGCGAGGCCTCCCACCCGCACAGCAGGGCCCCGGTCGCCCGCGACCTCGCGGCCGTCCGGACCCGGGAACTGCACCAGGCGCTCGGCCGGTTGGGCGCCGACGTGCAGAGCGTGGCCCTCGGCGTCCCCGACGGCGGGGTCGCCCGGAACGAGCGGATCGTGACCGGCGAGCTGGCGGAGCTGCTGACGGACTGCGACCTGTGCGTGGCGCCGTTCAGCGGTGACCTGCACCCGGACCACGAGGCGGCCGGCCGGGCCGCGCTCGCGGCGGGCAGGGCCCGGGAGGTGCCCGTGTGGGAGTACCCGGTGTGGGCGTGGCACTGGGCCGTCCCCGGCGACGCACGGCTGCCGTGGCACCGAGCGGTCCGGGTCGCGCTGCCGCCCGCCGCCCGGGACCGCAAGCGCACCGCACTGGAGTGCTTCCGCAGCCAGGTCCGGCCGCTCGGCGACGGCCCCGGCGACGAGGCGATCCTGCCGCCCGCCGAACTCGCCCACTTCCGGCGGGACTTCGAGGTGCTCTGGCGATGAGCGCACCCGACGGCACGCAGCAGGACGGCGGTACGCCGCAGGAGTACTTCAGCCGCATGTACACCGCCCGGCCCGACCCGTGGCAGCTCGCCGACCGCTGGTACGAGCAGCGCAAGTACGTCCTCACACTCGCGGCCCTCCCCGAACGGGAGTACGCCAGCGCGTTCGAGCCGGGCTGCTCTGTCGGCGTCCTGTCGGCCCGACTGGCCGGCCGCTGCCGGGCCCTGCTCTCCTGCGACCGGGAGGAGCTGGCCCTGGCACAGGCCCGCTCACGGCTCGCCCACCTGCCGCACGTACGCGTCGAGCGCCGCGTGCTGCCCGAGGACTGGCCCGGGCCGCAGGAGAGCTTCGACCTCGTCGTCCTGTCCGAGCTGCTGTACTACTTCCCGGCCGCCGCCGGCGCCGATCTCCTGGAGCGCGCCGTGAGCTCCCTCGGACCGGGCGGCACCCTGCTGCTCGTCCACTGGCGCCGTCAGGTGGCCGAGCACGCCCGCAGCGGCGACGACGTCCACGAGCAGGCGCGCACCCACCCGGCCCTGGTCCGCATCGCCGCACACAGCGAACCGGACTTCCTGCTCGACGTGTTCATCCGGCCGCGGCAGGCCGGCACACCGGCCGAGCACCTGTCGGTCGCCGCCGCCGAGGGGCTGACGTGATCCGTGCGCTGGCCGTGATCGTGCCCGCCCGCGACGAGGCGGAACTCCTCGGCGGCTGCCTGGCGGCGCTGCGCCGGGCCGCCCGGCATCCACAGGTGCGGGGTCTGCCGGTGCGGGTGATCGTCGTGGCCGATGCCTGCACGGACGCCACCGCGGACATCGCCCGCCGCAATGGCGCGGAACTGCTGGAGATCACCGAGGCCAACGTCGGCGCGGCCCGCGCGGTCGGCAGCGACCACGCCCTGGACACCACCCTCGCCGCCGGGTCGGGGCCGGGAAGCCTGTGGCTGGCCCACACCGACGCGGACTCCGTGGTCCCGGCCGGCTGGCTCGCCCGGCAACTCGCCCACGCCGCCGCCGGCTGGCACGCGGTGGTGGGAACCGTCCACGTCACGGACTGGACCGGCCACCCGGACGGCGCCGCCGCCGCCTTCCGACGGCACTACCGGCAGGACCGCGCGGCCGCCTGGCACCCGCACGTCCACGGCGCCAACCTCGCCGTCCGGGCCGACGCCTACCGCGCGGCCGGCGGATTCGAACCGCTGGCCGTCGGTGAGGACCGGACCCTGGTCGCCGCCCTGGAAGCCGCCGGCCACCCCGTCAAGCGCACCACCCGGAACCCCGTCGCCACCTCCGCCCGGCGCGATCCCCGCGCCCGCGGAGGATTCGGTGACTTCCTCCAGGGCCTCGACACCATCACCCCGTGACCACCGCCGCCGCCGGACCGGGCAGCGCGCCGAAGCGCACCATGGTGCACGCCCCTGGTGCGGACCCCGCCCGGCGCCGGGTCCTGCCGCGCTCACGGCCTGTCACCTGCGTGTTGTCCCGGGGGCAGGTCGGGGGTGTGATGGAGTGGGCGACTATGGCACAGGCTGATGGGGAGCCCGACCGGGTCGTGGTGGACCGGTCGGAGGGGTTCGGTGAGCGGCTGCTCGGTGTGCTGCTGGACCGGGCGCACGAGATGCCGCCCCAGCTGATCGCCCCGTTGATCGCCGAGGAGGTCGGCATCGTCGGGGGCCGGGAGGTCTCGATCCTGCTGCAGGACTACGAGCAGCTGATGCTGGTCCCGCTGCGCGGGCGGCGGTTGAGGGTGGGGGAGCCCCAGCCCATCGACGCTTCCCCCGCCGGCACGGCGTTCCTGCGCGCGGCGGCGGTGGAGGTGGTGCAGCCCGACGGGGTGCGGATGTACCTTCCGCTGCTCGACGGCAGCGACCAGGTGGGGGTCCTTGCCCTGACGCTGGACACCGTGGACGACGACGACCGGCGGCTGCTGCGGCGGCTCGCCGGTCTGGTGGCCGACATGCTGGTCACCAAGAACGGGTACACCGACGAGTTCTTCAAGGCGCGTCGCCTCGTCCCGATGACGACCGCCGCGGAGATCCAGTGGTCGCTGCTGCCGCCGCTGACGATGTCCACCCCGCAGGTCGAGGTCGCCGGGATCCTCGAACCCGCCTACCGGGTGGCCGGTGACAGCTTCGACTACGCGCTGAACGGCGACATCCTGCACGTGGCCGTGATCGACGCGATGGGCCACGGGCTGGACGCGGCGGTGATGGCGACGGTCGCCATCGGGGCCTACCGGCACTCCCGGCGCTCGGGCATCGCGCTGGCCGAGACGTACGCCTTCATGGACACCGCCATCGGCGGCCAGTTCGGACCCGAGCAGTTCGTCACCGCGCACATGATGCAGCTCGACGTCGCCTCGGGACGCCTGCAGTGGGTCAACGCCGGCCACCCGGCGCCGTTGCTGATCCGCGACCACGACGTGGTCCAGCAGCTCAAGGGCCCCACGACGTTGCCGGTCGGATTCGGCGGTGAGCAGCCACGGATCAGCGAGCAACTGCTGCAGCGCGGCGACCGGGTGCTCTTCTTCACCGACGGGCTCGTGGAGGAGCACCTGGCCGGCGGTGAGCAGTTCGGTGAGGAGCAGCTGATCGACGTCGTCACGCGGGTGGGGCGTGCACACGTCGGCCTTCGGTCGACGGTGCGGGCGCTGTCCCACACCCTGAAGCAGGCGCGCGGCGGCGCCACCAGCGACGACGCGACGCTCTTCCTGGTCGAGTGGCGGGGCGGCAGCGCCGACCACCTCGCCACGGCCGGCTGGGACGACAGCGCCGGCACCCCTCCCGGAAGGCCGGGCAGCACCCGGGACCGGCCCCCGGCAGGCTGACCCGGCCACGGGTCGGCGAACCCGACCCGCCTCACGGGGACAGCTGACCGGGCCGGCCCGGCGGCCGGGTGGCCAAGCGGTCAGACACCCGTGGTCTGGTCGCCGATCATGCGGATCAGGCCCGCGCGGCCGCCCTGACGCAGCTCGCGCCGCTGGCGGGCTGCTCCGTTGCCCTCCCGCAGGACGCGATCCAGCACCGGCGCGATGTGCCTGCTGTCCCCCCCGGCGGCCGACGCGATGAACTCCAGGAGCGCGGCGGCCGCATCGCCGGCCGCCCGCAGCCCGCCGTGCAACGGGTCGAACACCTCGCCGGCGCACCCGTACCGCGCCCCGTGCCAGACCGCGGCATCCAGCACCTCGGGGCGCACCGCGGGCGCCGGGTTCCCGGCCGCCGCGTCGGCGAGCAGCCGGGCGGCGAGGGCCCTGACGATGCCGGCCAGCATCACCGCCTCGTCCGCGCGCAGCTGCACGTCCATCGCGCGGAGCTCGACGGTGGGGAACCGCTCGGACAGCCGGATGTGCCAGTAGATCTGACCGCTGTCGCGGATCAGCCGGTCCTCGACCAGGGCCAGGGTCCGGCGATCGTAGTCGGCCACGCCCTCGAACAGCGGCGGCGGCCCGCTGACCGGCCAGCGGCTGAAGACCAGCGTGCGCCAGCTGGCGAATCCGGTGTCGGTGCCCTGCGCCAGCGGCGAGTTCGCGGCGAGCGCCACCAGCAGCGGGAGCCACGTCCGCAAGCCGTTCAGCAGCAGGACGCCGGTCGCACGGTCGGGGATGCCGAGGTGGACGTGCATGCCGGTGATCAGCTGCTCGTCGGTGAGGCGGGGTGCGTCGCTGTGCATGACCTGGTAACGGGCGGTGTCCGTGACCGGAACCGGCAGCCGGTCGGTGAACGGCGCCCCGGCGCACGCGGCGAGCAGGCAGCCGTCCCGGGCCGCCGCCCGGCCGAGGGCGTGGCGCATCCGCAGGAGGTGGCCGCCCACCTCGTCGAGGTCCCGGCAGACCGGGGTCGCGATCTCCAGCTGCGCCTGGAGCAGCTCCCGCTGGACCTCGCCCCGGTCCATCGCGGGCTGGAGATCGGCTGCCCGGCGCACCTGCGAGGCCCGGGCGACCGGTGTACCGGCCACCGGGTCGAGCAGGAGGTACTCCTCCTCCACGCCGAGGGTGAGCATGCCTGTCGGATACCCCGGGGAGACCGGCGCAACCGTGGAACGCGAGAGGCAGTCCTGCCGGTCCGGGTCAGTCCGGGTCAGTCCGGGGGCTCGGGCGTCCCGGGCCCCTCGGGCTCACCCGGGCGGCGGGGCGGGAGGGGCGGGTCGGGCGGCGGGACGGGCCGGCCCGGCGGCGCCGGTGGGTCCGGAGAGACCGGAGGCGCGACCGGCGCAGGCTCCGGCGGCCGTGGAGGCCCTGGCGGCGGCACAGGGGTGACGTCAGGGTCGGGTGGTACGGGAACAGTGCCCATGAGAACCGGGCTCCTCTCAGCCGAGGGCGTCTTCGAACTGCTTCGTGTCTTCCTCGAGCGACTACGGACGCTACGGTCCATGGCCTGCAGCTCCGCGTCTGCCCCGCACCGGCGGGGACGAACCCCGCACCGCGCCGGGCGGCACCCGCTCTCACCGGCCCGGGCCCTGGTCGGACCGGTCGCTCATCGGCGCGGCGCCCGGCCCACGTCCTGTGGCACAGGAGTGGTGCGGAGGAGTCCAGTCCCGCCGTCGGTCAGAGGTGCCGGCCCGGCCGCGCAAGGTGCGACCTCATCGGGAGTGCACCGGCCGCCGGGCCCGGACAGCGGCGAGGTCTGCCCCGGCCACCGACGCGAGGCCGCCGGAGTCCCCCGCTCGTCGGAAGCCGGTGCACCGGGGAGGTGCAGCCGGCGCCGTGCACCCGCCGCGGGCCTTCAGGGTCAGACGCCGAGGATCTCGCGGATGAGGCTCAGCTTGCCTTCGGCGCTGAGTGCCGAGGGCCTGCGCGCCAGCAGGCCGTCCAGGACGGCCGGGACGTCGCAGGAATCGGGGGCCTGGATGACGCCGATGACCTGGCAGCGCAAGCCGCCGTCCCGGACGTAGACCCACAACTCCTGGTCCTTGTGCGGCTCGTCGTTCTCCTTCGGCGACAGCCGCCAGGCCGGGAACCAGCCGAGTCCCTCGGTGGTCAGGCTCTCGGCGATCTCCGCCAGGACGTGCCTGCCGAGCCGCCCGTAACCGAGCTCCCGGCGCAGCTCGCCGAGCGACGTCCTGGCCAGACCGCCCCCTGCGCGGCAGCGCCCGGCCACCGTGTCGGTGCCGCCGTCCTTGGGAGGCGCCGACACTTCACCACGCAAATTCTCCAGGGTGTCCATATTCGTCCCAACGAAGCGAACTGCAAAAACGATGCGCCCTTGCACTGTCCCGGGTGCATCCGACGAATTCGTCCCTGCGATGCCGGGGGGCGCTTCAGGTGCGTCCACCCCCGTGGCCCGTGCCGCTGACGACACGCCAGCGGCAAGCAGGTGATGTTGCGACAATCTGACAGCGACACCACTCATTTGGATTCTTAATAGGCCTCCGATCCTATGGTGCCATTGGTGTGTGCGCAGTCGAGTGTCAGGTCATCAGATTTTCGGTGTACGCACGCTCTCTGAATCCGGGACGGGCCAGGCGCCCCTGGTTTCCGGTGCGATTGACCTGTCCTGACACCCGACCAGATCTCTTCACAGCCACCCGGAGTCCCCCCGGGGATTGCCGAACGCGACGGCGATACGAAAGGTCATGTCCTATGGCATCGGATGCCACCCTGTCCGCCCCTCCCGACAGCGGGCGTAGACGCACCGGATTCAAGGAAGCCCTCTATCTCCTGCCCGGATTGACGTTGTTGGTGACCAGCACGTTGATCTCCCACCCCGCGTACGCCGCCCAGGCGCCGGTGACCCTGGGGACCGACACCAGCTACGCGGTCCTGGGCGGTTCGACGGTCACCAACACGGGCCCCAGCGTCATCAACGGCGACCTGGGCCTCAGCCCGGGTTCGTCGGTGACGGGCTTCCCGCCCGGCATCCTCAACGGGGTCCAGCACGTGGCCGACGCGGCGGCCCTTCAGGCCCAGTCCGACCTGGTCATCGCGTACAACGACGCGGCCGGCCGGGCGCCCACCGCACTCGTCTCCGGTGACCTGGTCGGGTTGACGCTGACGTCCGGCGTGTACAAGTCCACGTCGTCACTGGCCCTCAACGGCACGGTGACGCTCGACGCCCAGGGCGACCCCAACGCCGTCTTCATCTTCCAGATCGCCTCCACCCTGATCACGGGCTCGGCGAGCAACGTCAGCCTCATCAACGGCGCGCAGGCCTGCAACGTGTTCTGGCAGGTGGGGAGTTCTGCCACCATCGGGACCAACTCCTTCTTCAAGGGCAACATCCTTGCTCTCACATCGATCGCGGCGCAGACCAACACCGTGATCGAGGGCCGGGCGCTGGCACGCAACGGCGCGGTCACGCTGGACACCAACACCATCACCCGGGCCGCCTGCACCGTCGGCCCGCCCGGACCGAGCGGCCCGCCCGGACCGACGGGCTCGGCCGGCCCCACCGGCCCCACCGGCCCGGCCGGTCCCACCGGTCCCACCGGCCCGGCCGGCGCCCCGGGTGTCCCCGGTGCTCCTGGCGCTCCGGGTGCTCCTGGCGCTCCGGGTGCTCCGGGTGCTCCTGGCGCTCCGGGCGCCCCGGGTGTTCCTGGTGCCCCTGGTTCTCCCGGTGCGCCCGGCCCGACTGGCCCGGCAGGGCCCGCTGGTCCTGCTGGTCCTGCTGGTCCGGCTGGGCCCGCTGGTCCTGCCGGCCCGGGTGGCCCGGGTGGCGGGCACGGTGGTGGTGACGAGCACGGCGGTGGCGACCACGGCGGCGGTGAGCACGGCGGCGGTGAGCACGGCGGTGGCGACCACGGCGGGGAGCACGGCAGGGGAGACGAGCACGGTGGCGGTGGTGACCACGGCGGGGGCGGTGCCGAAGGGAAGGGCGACCACGGCCAGGCGTCGAACAGCCCCTCGCCGGGCGTCCCGTCCCGGACGGCTTCGGCGGCCGCCCCGTCGAAGGTCCCCTCTCAGGGCCACGGTGCCGGTCTCGCCGAGACCGGTGCCGGCGGAGCCACCGGTATCGCGGCCGCGGGGGCGATCCTGCTGGCTGCGGGTGGGATCCTCCTGGCCGTCCGGACGAGAATGAACCGAGCCGGCGGAGCCGGACGACGGCACTAGCCGACGAGAGCGCCTAGCCGACGAGCGCCCTGAGCCCCCGGACCCAAGCAACTGCCCGGGGGCTCAGGCCTGCGCGGTGAGGAGCGGCACGACCGTTGAGCGCGCAGATCCGGGGGGTGCCGTCCGCCGGCCGGTGGTCCGGGTGGTGGTCCGGGTGGTCGCGAACGAGCCCCGGCCGGTCCGGTGTCGACCGTCGGCCAGGGCTCGTTGGGTGCGCGACCCACAGGCGCGCGCGGTGCGGTCAGCCGGTCTTCTCGTCGTGGCCGCCGAAGCCCTTGCGCATCGCGGACAGGGCCTTGTCGGCGAAGTCGTCGAGGTGGCGCGAGGAGAAGCGGGAGTACAGGGCGGTGGTGAGCACGGGCGCGGGCACGCCCTCCTCGATCGCGGCGATCGAGGTCCAGCGTCCCTCGCCGGAGTCCGAGACGCGGCCCGCGAAGCCCTCGAAGCCGGGCGATTCGACGAGGGCGGCCGCGGTCAGGTCGAGCAGCCAGGACCCGATCACGCTGCCGCGCCGCCAGACCTCGGCGACCGCGGCGGTGTCGATGTCGTACCGGTAGTACTCGGGGTGCTCCATCGGCGCCGTCTCGGCGTCCGCGTCGGTGTGGCGCTTGCCGGCGTCCGCGTTGTGCAGGATGTTGAGGCCCTCGGCGAGCGCGGCCATCATGCCGTACTCGATGCCGTTGTGGACCATCTTGACGAAGTGGCCCGCACCGTTCGGGCCGCAGTGCAGGAACCCCTCCTCGGCCGTGCTCGGCGCGCCGGTGCGTCCGGGGGTGCGCGGCGCGTCGCCGGTGCCGGGGGCGATGGTCGCGAAGATCGGGCGCAGGCGCTCGACGACCTCGTTCTCGCCGCCGATCATGAGGCAGTAGCCGCGGTCGAGCCCCCAGACGCCGCCGCTGGTCCCGCAGTCGATCAGGTGGACACCGCGGTCGGCCAGCGCCGCGGCGCGGGCGATGTCGTCGCGGTAGTACGAGTTGCCGCCGTCGATGACGGTGTCGCCCGGGGCGAGTTCGGCGGCCAGGGCCTCGATGGTGGTGCCGGTGATGTCGCCCGCGGGCACCATCACCCAGGCCGCCCGGGGCGGGGTCAGCTTCGCGGCCAGGTCGGCCAGCGAGCTCGCGCCGATCGCGCCGTCCTGCTCCAGCGCGGCGACCGCCGCGGGGTTGACGTCGTACACCACGCAGGTGTGGCCGTCGCGCATCAGCCGGCGGGCGATGTTGGCGCCCATCCGGCCGAGCCCGACCACGCCGAGCTGCATCGGTTCACCGGTCGCCATGTTCTGCACTCCTGTCGTGACTAGGGTCGTGACTAGGGTCGTGACTCGCGTCGTGCGCGCTGGAGAGCCAGGGCAGCTGCCAGGTGGTGCGGCCCGGGCCGGAGGCGGGACCCCAGGACCCCTGCCGGTAGGGCACGGGTGCGGGCGGGTGGTCCACCAGCGGCTGGATGACCCGCCAGGTCTCCTCCACCACGTCCTGCCGGGTGAACAGCGAACGGTCGCCGGTCAGCGCGTCGTTGAGGAGCCGCTCGTACGGCTCGGGGGGTTTGCCGAGCTCGGCGGCGAAGGACAGGCCCAGGTGGACGCTGTCGGCCGACTGCCCGGAGGCCTGCTTGGAGAGCAGGCCGATCCGCAGGCCGGGGTCCGGGTCGATCCGCAGCACCAGCTCGTTGGGGGCGGGGTGCTCGGGCTCGTCCAGGAACGCCAGCCGGGGCGGGCGCTTGAAGACCACCCGTACCTCGGTGGCCCTGGCGGCCAGCGCCTTTCCGGCCCTGATGAAGAACGGCACCCCGGCCCAGCGCCAGTTGTCCACCTCCAGCGTGAGTTCGACGTACGTCTCGGTCGTCGAGCCCGCCTTCACCCCGGGGACGTCCAGGTAGCCCTCGTACTGGCCGCGCAGGCAGCGGGCCGGATCGACGTCGGCCATGGCCCGGAACACGTCCACCCGCCGGTCCCACAGCGCGTCGGACCCGGGGCCGACCGGCGCCTCCATCGCGATCAGGGCGAGGACCTGGAGCAGGTGGTTCTGCACCACGTCGCGCAGCGCGCCGACCGGGTCGTAGAACGCCCCGCGGTCCTCGACGCCGAAGTCCTCGGCCATGGTGATCTGGACCGCGGCGACGTGATCGCGGTTCCAGAGCGGCTCCAGCACCGCGTTGGCGAACCGCAGGAACTGGATGTCCAGCACGGGCTGCTTGCCGAGGAAGTGGTCGATCCGCAGGATCTGCTCCTCGCCGAGCACCCGGTGGAGCCGTGCATTGAGCGCCCGGGCGGACGCCAGGTCGTGACCGAACGGCTTCTCCAGCATCACCGTGGCACCCGCGGTGAGGTTCGCCGCGGCCAGGGCCTCCACCACCGGGGCGAACAGCGACGGCGGGATCTCCAGGTAGAACAGCGGCCGCTCGGCGCCCTTCAGCCGGGCCGCCAGCGACCGGTAGGTGGCCGGGTCGGTGAAGTCGCCCCGCAGGTAGGACACGCGCCGGGCCAGCCGCTCGAACGCCGCCGCCTCCACGGCCGTACCGCCGCCTTCCAGCGCCGCGCCCATGGCGGCCACCAGGTGCTCCTGCGACCAGTCGTCGAGCGCCACGCCGATGATCGGACAGCGCAGCAGTCCGGCCGCCTCCAGCCGGTAGAGCGCCTGGAAGGTCATCTTCCGGGCGAGGTCACCGGTGATGCCGAAGATCACCAGGGCATCGGCGCTCATCCCCGCACCCCCCGCAGTCCGGCTCCACCGTCGAGACCGCACAGGACCGCCCGAACCCGCTCAGGTAGATAGTTGCTCACAGGAGGGACGATATCGCCCGAAGTGTCACATTTCTGACAGATCGCCGCCTTGTCGGCGTCGGGCCGGCCATCATCGCCCAGCGCGCCTCCGGCCGGGGTCGAGGGCGCAGCGGGCGTCGACGACCGCGGGGACGGTGATGTGCCGTCGCAGCTTGGCGCGGTCGACCTCGGAGTACAGCGGCCAGTCGGTCAGGTGCGGCAGCAGGGCGGCGCCGGTGACCGCCGAGACCGGATCGTCCGCGTACGCGAACCACGGATGGGCCCCCGCGGGCGTTCTCCATCGCGGCGGGGTCGTGGACGGTGACCTCGGCCCCGGCTCGGGCCCTCGGCGACCGTGGCGCCCGGGGTGTTCACCCGCTCGGTCGGCATGCGGCTGGCGATCGTGGGGACCGTCCACCTCCAGGACCGTGACCTCGACCTTGCAGCTGGGCCACCGGGCCGTCGACGTCCTCCGCCGGGCCCGCCCGGAGCTGGGCGGTGCGGTCTGAGCCGTGGCCCGGACCGCCCCGCCCGGCCGGCCGCTACACCGTCCCCATCCAGGCGTGGGTGCCGAGGGCGGTCTTGATGTCCGAGGCGAGGCCGTGGTCCGTGGTCACCCGCAGGCCGAGCTCGTAGAGGGTGTTCTTGTCCCAGTTGGTCGTGAGCAGGCGCACCGGTACGTCCCCCGGGTGGTCCTGGAGGACCCGCTTGAGTTCGGCGACCAGGTCGGGGGTGATCCGCCTGGTCGGGATGGAGATCTGGACGGGGGGCTTGGTGCCGAGTTCGGCGGAGGAGACGTCGAGGGTGGTGATCTCCTGCCCGAAGATGCTCAGGCTGCCGTCGCGTTCGTTGAGCCGTCCCCTGGCCGAGATGACGTTGTCCTCGACCATCTGGTCGGCCATCAGGTTGTAGGTGGCGGGGAAGAAGAGCACCTCGACCGAGCCGTCGCGGTCGGCGAGCGTGATGATGGCCCAGGCGTTGCCGGCCTTGTTGATCCGGCGGTCGACCGCCGTGATCAGGCCGGCCAGCTTGACCTCGCCCTCGGTGCGTCCGGAGCCCATGAGTTCGGCGATGGAGGTGTCGCGGTTGCGGGAGAGGATGTGCTCGGCGCCGTCGAGCGGGTGGCTGGAGACGTACAGGCCGAGCATCTCCCGCTCCAGGCTGAGCAGTTGCTTGCGCGGCCACTCGCGGTCGGTCAGTTCGAAGTCCAGGCCGATCGCCGGGGCGCCGTCGCCGCCGTCGAGGGCGCCGAAGAGGTCGTCCTGGCCGATCGCCTGCTGCTTCTTGACGCCGGTGACCGCGTCGATGGCGCTCTCGTGGACGGTGCTCAGGGACAGCCGGGTGTGGCCCAGGGAGTCGAACGCGCCGGCCTTGACGAGGGAGTCGACGGTGCGCTTGTTGCACACCACCAGCTCGACCTTGTCCAGGAAGTCGGCGAAGGAGACGTACTTGCCCTTCTCCTCGCGGGTCCTGACCAGCGATTCGATCACCGGTACGCCGACGTTGCGGACGGCCTTGAGGCCGAAGCGGACGTCGCTGCCGACGGCGGTGAAGTCGACCACGGACTCGTTGACGTCGGGGGAGAGGATCTTGATGCCCATCTGGCGGCACTCGGCCAGGTAGACCGCCATCTTGTCCTTGTCGTCGGCCACCGAGGTGAGCAGCGCGGCCATGTACTCGGCCGGGTAGTTCGCCTTGAGGTAGGCCGTCTGGTACGACACCAGGCCGTAGGCGGCCGAGTGCGACTTGTTGAAGGCGTAGCCGGCGAACGGTACCAGGACGTCCCATACGGCCTTGATCGCCTCGTCGGAGTAGCCGCGTTCGTGGCAGCCGGCCTGGAACGGGATGAACTCCTTCTCCAGGACCTCCTTCTTCTTCTTGCCCATCGCGCGGCGGAGCAGGTCGGCCTGGCCGAGGCTGTAGCCGGCCAGCACCTGTGCGGCTCGCTGCACCTGCTCCTGGTAGACGATCAGGCCGTAGGTCGGGCCGAGGACCTCGCTCAGCGGGGTCTCCAGCTCGGGGTGGATCGGGATGATCTCCTGCTGGCCGTTCTTGCGGAGGGCGTAGTTGGTGTGCGAGTTCATGCCCATCGGGCCGGGCCGGTAGAGCGCGGAGACGGCGGAGATGTCGGCGAACTCGGTGGGTTTCATCAGGCGCAGCAGGGCGCGCATCGGGCCGCCGTCGAGCTGGAAGACGCCCAGGGTGTCGCCGCGGGCCAGGAGCTGGTAGGTGGTGGGGTCGTCGAGCGGGATCTTCTCGATGTCGATGTCGGTGCCGCGGTTGGCCTTGACGATCTTGATGCAGTGGTCGATGATCCCCAGGTTCCGCAGGCCCAGGAAGTCCATCTTGATCAGGCCCATGGCTTCGCACGACGGGTAGTCGAAGCCGGTGATGATCACGCCGTCCTTGTCCCGCTTGTGCAGCGGGATCAGGTCGAGCAGCGGGGTCGAGGAGAGGATGACGGCGGCGGCGTGCACGCCGGTGCCCCGGATCAGGCCCTCGATGCCCCGGCCGGTGTCGATGATCTTCTTGACGTCGGGTTCGTTGTCGTAGAGCGCCCGGATCTCGGTGCCCTCGTTGTAGCGCGGGTGGCTCTCGTTGAACAGGTCCGCCAGCGGGACGCCCTTGCCCATCACGTCCGGCGGCATCGCCTTGGTGATCCGGTCGCCCATCGCGAACGGGTAGCCGAGGATGCGGTTGGCGTCCTTGACGGCGGCCTTGGCCTTGATGGTGCCGAAGGTGTTCACCTGTGCGGTGTACGCCGAGCCGTACTTGTCGGTGACGTAGCGCACCATCTGGTCGCGCTGGCGGTCGTCGAAGTCGATGTCGACGTCCGGGGGGTTGATGCGCTCGGGGTTCAGGAACCGCTCGAACAGCAGGTCGTGCTCGAGCGGGTCCAGCTCGGTGATCCGGGTCAGGTACGCGACCATCGACCCGGCCGCGGAGCCGCGGCCCGGGCCGACCGGGATGCCGTTGTCGCGGGCGTACTGGCAGATGTCCGCGACCACGAGGAAGTAGGCGTCGAACCCCATCGGGGAGATGACGCCCATCTCCAGCTCGATCCGGTCCAGCACCTCCTGGCTCGGGTTGTCGCCGTAACGGATCTTCAAGCCTGCGGCGATCTTCTTGCGCAGGTACGACGCCTGGGTCTCGCCCTCGGGCACGTCGAACTGCGGCATCCGGTCGACGTAGGTGAAGACCTCCTCGTACGACTCGATCCGCTCGGCGATCAGCAGGGTGTTGTCGCAGGCCTGCGGCAGCTCGCGGAACAGCTCGCGCATCTCGGCCGCGGTCTTGATGTAGTAGCCGGTGCCCTGGAACTTGAAGCGGTTCGGGTCGTCCTTGTTCTTGCCCACGCCGACGCAGAGCAGGCTGTCGTGCGCGTCCGCCTGGTCGGCGGTCACGTAGTGGGAGTCGTTGGTCGCCAGCAGCGGGATGTTCAGCTGCGCGGCGAGGCGCAGCAGGTCCTGGCGGACGTCCCGCTCGATGGACAGGTCATGGTCCATCAGCTCCAGGAAGTAGTTCTCCTTGCCGAAGATGTCCTGGTACGCGCCGGCGGCCTTGACCGCCTCCTCGTACTGCCCGAGGCGCAGCCGGGTCTGCACCTCGCCCGAGGGGCAGCCGGTGGTGGCGATGATGCCGGTCGCGTTGGCGGCGATCAGCTCGCGGTCCATCCGGGGCTTCATGTAGTAGCCCTCCATCGACGCGAGGGAGGAGAGCTTGAAGAGGTTGCGCAGGCCGGTGGCGTTCTGCGCCCACATCGTCATGTGGGTGTAGCGGCCGCCGCCGGAGACGTCCTTGCCGCCCTCGCCGTCCGCGCCGGACGGGCGCTGGCCGCCGGGCGACCAGAAGACCTGCTTCTTCTCGAACCGCGAGCCCGGCGCGACGTACGCCTCGATGCCGATGATCGGCTTCACCCCGGTCTTCGCGGCGGCGTGGAAGAACTCGTACGCGCCGAACATGTTGCCGTGGTCGCTCATCGCGATCGCGGGCATGCCCTGTCTCTCGGCCTCCGCGAACAGCTTGCCGTTCTTGGCCGCGCCGTCCAGCATCGAGTACTCGGTGTGGACGTGCAGATGGGCGAAGGTGTCGGACACTGCGCTGGGGCTCCTTGCAGATCGGGCGACCGGAGGAAGGGCCCAACCCTAACGGTCGGCGGAGCGCGACTCGCCGGGAGCGGGCCGACGGACCGGTGTCCTTCACGCACTCCCTACGCCGCACACCGCGGCGGAACGGGTCCACTTCCCCGCACACGCCCGTGTCCTGCCCGGACGACGCGGACGCCTCGCATAGCCTGACGTCGCCGCTCGCCCGGCCGGCCGGGCCGCCTGCGGCCGTCGACGGGAGTGCAGGGTGGTGAGCTCAGCTTCGGGTGCCCGCGGTTCCGCGCCGTCGGCGCGGCAGCGGTTCCGGGCGTGGCTGCTGGAAGGCACATCGGACCGGGCCAAGCAGCACCCGGGCCCGCACGCCGACGCCCCCACGGAGCACGGGCAGCGCTGGTGGCGGGTGATGTGCCTGACCGGCCTGGACTACTTCTCCACCCTGGGCTACCAGCCGGGCATCGCGGCGCTGGCCGCCGGCCTGGTCTCCCCGCTGGCCACCATCGTGCTGGTGCTGGTCACGCTGTGCGGGGCGCTGCCGGTGTACCGGCGGGTGGCTCAGGAGAGCCCGCACGGGCAGGGCTCGATCGCCATGCTGGAACGCCTGCTGTCGTTCTGGCAGGGGAAGCTGTTCGTCCTGGCGCTGCTGGGCTTCGCCGCCACCGACTTCGTGATCACCATCACCCTGTCGGCCGCCGACGCCACCGCGCACCTGGTGGAGAACCCGCACCTGAACAGCGCCCTGCACGGCCGTCAGGTGCTGATCACACTGATCCTGGTGGCCCTGCTCGGCGCGGTCTTCCTCAAGGGCTTCAGCGAGGCGATCGGCGTCGCCGTGGTGCTGGTGGCGGTCTACCTCGCCCTGAACGTGGTGGTGGTCGCCACCGGACTGGGACACGTGCTCAGCGACCCGGGGCTGGTCACCGACTGGACCGACGCGCTGACCGCCGAGCACGGCAACGCGCTGGCCATGATCGGCGTCGCCCTGCTGGTCTTCCCGAAGCTCGCCCTCGGCCTGTCCGGCTTCGAGACCGGCGTCGCCGTGATGCCGCACATCGAGGGCGAGGAGGGCGACTCCGAGGAGCAGCCGACCGGGCGGATCCGCGGTGCCCGCAAGCTGCTCACCACCGCCGCCGTGATCATGAGCATCTTCCTGATCACCAGCAGCTTCATCACCACGCTGCTGATCCCGCCCGCCGCGTTCGAGCCGGGCGGCGCGGCCAACGGCCGGGCGCTGGCCTACCTCGCCCACGAGTACCTCGGCGGCGCCTTCGGGACCGTCTACGACCTCTCCACCATCGCCATCCTCTGGTTCGCCGGCGCCTCCGCGATGGCCGGCCTGCTCAACCTGCTGCCCCGCTACCTCCCGCGCTACGGCATGGCGCCGCACTGGGCGCGGGCCGTGCGCCCGATGGTGCTGGTGCTCACCGGGGTCGCCTTCCTGATCACCTGGATCTTCGACGCCAGCGTCGACGCCCAGGGCGGCGCGTACGCCACCGGCGTCCTGGTGCTGATCACCTCGGCCGCCATCGCCGTCACCATCGCCGCGCACAAGGCCGGCGAGCGCGGCTGGACCATCGGCTTCGCGATCATCGCGGCGGTCTTCGTCTACACCACCGGCGACAACATCGCCGAGCGGCCCGACGGCGTGAAGATCGGCGCCTGCTTCATCGCCGCCATCGTGCTGATCTCGCTGGCCTCCCGACTGGCCCGCGCCTTCGAACTCCGGGTCACCGACGTGGTCCTCGACCACGTCGCCGAGCGGTTCGTGCGGGACTGCTCGAACCGGACCCTGCGGCTGATCGCCAACCAGCCGGACCGGCGCGACCTCACCGAGTACCGGGAGAAGCTCCAGCAGATCCGGACCGACAACGACATCCCGCCCGAGGACGACCTGGTCTTCGTCGAGGTCACCGTCCGGGACCCGTCCGACTTCGAGGCCGAGCTGAAGGTCCACGGCGAGGTGCTGCACGACCGCTACCGGGTCCTCACCCTGGAACACTCCAGCATCCCGAACGCGCTCGCCGCGCTGCTGCTGCACGCCCGGGACGTGACCGGGCAGCAGCCGCACATCTACTTCGAGTGGACCGAGGGCAACCCGTTCGCGCAGTTCCTGCGGTTCTTCCTGTTCGGCCAGGGCGAGGTCGCCCCGGTCACCCGGGAGGTCCTGCGGGAGGCCGAGCCCGACCGCAGCCGCCGCCCCCGCGTGCACGTCGGCTGACCGCACCCTGGGCGGACGCCGCCGTGAGGACCGTCCGGCACCGACACCGGGCCGCGCGCCGGTGCAGACTGGGGAGAAGAGGCGGTGACTCGCACCGTCCGACCCGTCCGACCCGTCCGACCCGTCCGACCCGTCCGACCGCCCGACCGGGGAGGGGCCCGCGATGGACGCAGCCCTGCTGGCGCCGCTCGCCGTGTTCGCCGCGATCGGCGGCCTGACCGCCTACCTCGCGGGAGCGGTGGGCCTGCGCGACACCCGCCGGCTGCGCCGCGTCGGCATTCCCGTGCAGGCCCTGGTCAAGTACCGCTCGACGCAGGCGGGGGACCTCGCCGGGGCCGCGCGACCGCTGCTGCAGTTCGTGACCGCGGACGAGACCGTCATGGAGGTCTTCTCGCCGGTACCCGCGGGCCGCTCGCAGCCGCTGACGGACGGCGGGCAGGTGTGGATCAGCTACGACCCCGCCGACCCCCGGCAGGTCGTGGTCCGCGGACGCGAACGCGCCTGGCTGGACCTCTCGTTCGTCGCTCTCGGCGCCGCGGTGCTGCTCGGCGCCCTGGTGCTGTTCCTGCTGGCGGTGTGACGCGTTGCCGGGGAGAGCACCGAGCACTCAGGCGGACACGGCGGAGTGCCGCGGAGCCCGGCCGTGGCCGGCGAGGAAAGGCAGCGGTGCCCCGCTGCGCGCCGTGAGCTCCATGCTCGCCAGCAGCTCGGACGGGGAGACCACCAGCACGTCGCAGACCGCGTGGGCGCGGCAGTAGCGGGTCACCGAACCGCGCAGGGCGTGCTGGACGCGGCCGCGGTGGCCACTGCCGAGCACCAGCAGGTCGGTCGGCCGGTCGGCTGCCGCCACCAATGCGCGGCCGGGCTCGGAGCGGACCACCAGCGGACGGATGACCACGTCGTTGGGGTAGCTGCCGAAAGCCTGCTCGAACACGGTGTCCAGCCGCTTGCGCGCCGCATGCTCCAGTTCGGAGAGCGGCCGCAGACGGTCGCGGTCGGTGTCCGACCAGGCGATCACCGGAACGAGCACCGCATCGCGCCGGCCCGCTTCCTCCACCGCCCGGTACACGGCGGCGAGACTGCTCAGCGAGCCGTTGACCCCGACGACGACCCGAATGCCCTCGACCATGGCAGTCCGCTCCCTCTTCCGCTCTCCGGCCGGCGGGATTCCGCCGGCCCACACCCCCATTGGACGCCTGCCGCCCCGCCAGGGCAGCGGTCCTTGACGTACGCACTACGCGCCGGTCGCCGTCCTTGACGCGGCCTTGATACCTCCGGTGCGGCGCCCGTCCGGTGCGGCGCCCGGCGGCAAGCGGACGCGGTCGATCACCGTCGTCCCTGCCTGCCGGGGTCGTAGCAGTAGCCGACCTGCCGGACGGTCGCGATGGTGTCCCGGAGCTCCGGCCCGAGCTTGCGGCGCAGCCGGGCCACATGGACGTCGACCGTCCGGGTGTCGCCGAACGGCTCCTGGTCCCAGACGCCGGTCAGCAGCTGGCGGCGGCTGTAGACCCGCAGGGGGTGCGCCACCAGGTGGGCGAGCAGTTCGAACTCCATGAAGGTGAGCTTCAGCAGCCGTCCGCCGGCGACCGCGGTGCGCCGTACGGGATCGACGACGACACCGGCCACCGCGGTCCGCGGCCGGTCGGGCCCGGGACCGCCGCCGGCCCGCAGGACGGTGGCCGCGGCGGCGGTGACGGCCGGCCAGGTCGAGTGGATGTGGGAGACCCGGGGGTAGTACAGGGACATCTCGTCCTCCTTACGGCTTCGTCCACACGGCGAGGTGCCGGCAGTGCGCTCGGTAGTTGGGCAGTTCAGCGGTCGGGGCGCCAGTGGGCTTCGAGCCGGTGCGTTCCGTCCGCCGCGGTGACGGTACGCCAGCTCGCCCGCATACGGACCGTCGGGCGGGCCCGGCCGTCACTTCCGCCACCGGCGGGGCCGCCGATGGCCAGCAGCACCGGACTGTCCAGCGGGCCGTCGGCGAGCCGTCGCAGGACGGCCGTGAGCAGGGCGAGCGCTGAGCTGCGCGCCCTGGTGGAGGCCCTTGGCGCGTGGGTGTGAGAGGCGCCGAGAACTGCCATGGGAGTCCCCCCTCGGTGAAGAGCCGTCAGGTGTGGTGGTGCCGTACACGGTGAGGCTCGGGAGGGGCGGTCGTGGGCGATCGGATTGGTGCCCCTCCCGCCGACGTTAGGCCGGTTGATGCGCGCGGGGGAGTGGTCCTGACGGCTCGTTGACTGCCCCGGGGCAACCCCTGACGGCTCCTTGACATCGGCCGCGCGACTTCGCCCCGGCGTCGAGGTGCCGGCCGAGAGGAGCCGCCTCCTGCAGCTGGGCGCTGTCAGACCCTTGCTGGAGGATCCGGCCATGCTGATTGCGACCGACGAGCGCGGCCATGTGGTGAAACGCCCGTCCAACCCGGCCATCGGGGCCATGCTGGCCAACCTGCAACGCGGGAACGCTCACCTGGTCCTGGAGCGGATGAACGAGGAGGAGCCCGGCAATTGGTACATCCAGGTCCTGCTGCGTGAGAACAACACCTTCCAACTCGAATTCCGGGACGGGGTGCCCGGGCTGCACTACCAGACTCTGACGGTCTCTCAGGAGAAGGTCCTCGGGGCACTGCTCGGCTGGGCCGGCGGGAAGCCGGGCTGGCGGGACGGCTTCATGTGGAACAACATCGCCGAGCAGTTCGGCCACGACGAAGCAGGAGATCCAAAGGGGCCGAAGTGGCACTGACTCCTGATGAAGCCGTGGTGCAGCTCGGGCACCGGCTCTCACCCAAGCGGCGTTCAGCCGCATCACGCCTGCGTCGGCTCGCCGACCCCGCAGCGGGCCCTGCGCTGTTGGAGGCTCTTCAGACGGAGGTTCGAGACGCCCGTACCTGGGAGACCCAGTACCAGATGGTCATGGCGCTCGGGACGTGCGGTCACCGGCCCGCTCTCGGCCTGCTCCGGGACCTCGCCCGGCGCCCTTTCGAGGCCACGGCGGTGTACGTCGCGCTCGGCGACGCCATCGTTCGGTTGAGCACTCCCGAAGAAGCAGCCGCTTCCCTGCGGGGTGCCTGGACACCGGCACGCCGATGCTCGTCGACGGCGCTCTGCGTGCCGTGGCCATGCAGCGACTCTCCCTGGACGCGGCCACGATCGACCACGTTCTCGACTTCCTCGGTCCCTTGGACCCCCACGACGGCCTGCGGTTCTGGGCTGCGGCCGCCGCCGCGGGATGGGCGGGGACTCGGGTCGGCGACTTCCTCCGGGAGTGCGCAGACGGCCCCCGGGCTGACGTGGCCGATGCAGCCACCTCGTCCTTGCAGGGCGAGTACCGGACCTACTCGCCCTTGTAGCGACCTGCCCGGGAGGCAAGCCGCACGGTCCGATGCCAGGGGCGGGGCGACGGTCGTGATCAGCGCCGCCGCGATGGCCCCGACCGCCGGGGGAGCGGGTGGGGAGGGCGTCAAGAGGGCGTCAAGGACGGCCGGTGCCGCGTAGCCGGGGCGTTAAGGACGCTGGCGTTCGCCGACCGTGGGCGTCTACTGGATCCGAGGGAACGGGCCGGGCCGATCAATAGGTCCATCGGAAATCCGAGGTCCGTGCCAACGAATCGCAGGTCCGGTGGCCTGCATCGAAGACCGAGGGAAGCGAAGCATCATGGCCGAGGACACGCGCGTCATCGTCGGAGTCAGCGGATCGCTGGGCAACGCGGCGGCCCTGCGCCGCGCGGTGGCGGAGGCCGAGCGCCGCGACGCCGTCCTGGTCCCGGTCATCGCCTGGACCCCGCCCGGCGGCGAGGCCGCCTACCGGACCCGGCCCTGCCCGCCGCTGTCGAAGCTGTGGGAGCGGGCGGCGGCGGACCGGCTCGACGCCGCGTTCGCCCGGGCCTTCGGCGGCTACCCGGCACACCTGCGGGTCGAACCGGTGGTGATCCGGGGCGAGGCCGGACCGGCACTCGTGGAGATCGCCGACCGGCCCGACGACCTGCTGGTGGTCGGCACCGGCCGCCGGGGCGGGCTGCGGCGGTTCCTGCACGCGTCGGTCGGCCGGCACTGCGTGGCGCGCGCCGCCTGCACGGTGACCGCCGTCCCGCCGTCCGAGGCACCGGCCCTGAAGGCCGTGGCGGGCCAGCGGTCGCGAGTGACGTCCCTGGCTGCCTGACACCGACCTCCCACATCGTCCACATCGAGGCAGGGACCCGCCCCCAACGGCCGCACGGCCGCCAGGGGGCGGGTCCCCGTCGCCGTGGCGATCGGCCGGGACCAGTGGCCCACCAGGATGGTGCGGCCGGACGGGAAGCGGCAGGCGTCCGGCCGGGACGGGGCCTGACAGCTCCCCGACCTCTATGACTGTGGTTCTGACACCGTGTTGACACCGGTCAGGAGCGATGCCGCCCGGGCCGGAAGGACGCCGTGTCAAGGAGTCGTCAAGGCGTGGGGAATCGGCGTAGCCCGCACGTCAATGCCCGTTGCGGCGGGGGAGGATCGGGACTCCACTGGAAGCGGCAGATACCCCCCGGTAGCCCTGGAACAGGGCCGTGGCCGCCCGGCTCGGCCCGGAGTGCGGGACCGCGTTCTGAAGGAAGCGAATGACCATGAGCATCGGCACGTATGACACCGTCGAGGTCAACGGCTCGTCCGGCAGCCTCCCGACGCCGGGGCCCGCACTGCTGTCGGCGACGCGGCCGCGCGACCTGCTGCGCCTGCCCGTGGTCCCCGTACCGCAGCCCGCCGGCACCGGCGCCCCGGAGACCGACGAGGCGGAGGGGCGCCGCGCGTCCGGAGGCCACTGCCGGATGTCCATGGGGTACCTGGACTGACTCCGTTGCTGCGATGACGGGCCCACCTGTACCGGACGGGCGGGCGGCCCCCCGCCAAGACCGCGTCAACACCGCCTGGCGGACCGTCAGAAAGGTGTCAGGGGCGGGATCCGGTGCGCGGTCGCCCTGTTGGCTGGGGCCGAACTGCCCGACCCGCCACCGGCCGCTCGCAGAAGGCTCCCAGCATGCTTGCTCCGGCTCCCGAGAGGGACCAGTCCACCCGCCCTGCCCCACCGTCGCCCCCGGCCCGCCGCCACCGGGCGGCGAGCGGTCTGTTCGACCCGAAGCAGCTGGTGATGTCCTTCCCCGAGGCGCTGCGCAAGCTGCATCCCCGGGTGATGGTCAGGAACCCGGTGATGTTCGTGGTCGAGGTCGGCTCCGCCCTGACCACGCTGTCCGCGATCGTCTCGCCCAGCGTGTTCTCGTGGCTGATCGGCCTCTGGCTCTGGCTCACCGTGGTGTTCGCCAACCTGGCGGAGGCGGTGGCGGAGGGCCGCGGCAAGGCCCAGGCGGAGTCCCTGCGCAAGGCCAGGGCCGGGACGGTGGCCCGTCGGCTCCGAACCTGGCGGGTGGGCCTGCGGCAGTTCCGGGAGGAGTCGGTGCCCGCCGAGAAGCTGGTCCTCCACGACTTCGTGGTGGTCGAGACCGGCGGGACGATCCCCGGTGACGGCGACGTGGTCGACGGCATCGCGGCCGTCGACGAGTCCGCCATCACGGGCGAGTCCGCCCCCGTGATCCGGGAGGCCGGCGGCGACCGGTGTGCCGTCACCGGCGGCACCAAGGTCCTCTCGGACCGGATCGTCGTGCGGATCACCTCCAAGCCCGGGCTGACCTTCATCGACCGCATGATCGCCCTGGTGGAGGGCGCCGAGCGGAAGAAGACCCCGAACGAGATCGCCCTCAACCTGCTGCTCGCCTCCCTCACCGTCATCTTCATCCTCAGCGTGGTCACGCTCCAGCCGCTCGCGATCCACGCCCACGCCGAGCAGAGCACCGCGGTGCTGGTCGCCCTGCTGGTCGCGCTGATCCCCACCACCATCGGTGCGCTGCTCTCCGCGATCGGCATCGCTGGCATGGACCGCCTCGTCCAGCGGAACGTGCTGGCGATGTCCGGCCGGGCGGTGGAGGCGGCCGGCGACGTGGACGTCCTGCTGCTGGACAAGACCGGCACCGTCACCTTCGGCAACCGCCGGGCCGTCCGCCTCCTCCCGCTCGACGGTGTGGCGGACGGACAGCTCGCCGAGGCGGCTCAGCTGTCCAGCCTCGCCGACGAGACGCCCGAGGGCCGCTCGGTCGTGGTCCTCGCCGAGGAGCGGTACGGGCTGCGCGCCCGCGCCGAGGGCGAGCTCGGGCAGCTGGAGTTCGTCCCCTTCACCGCGCAGACCCGGATGAGCGGCGTCGACCTCACCTGGCCCGGCAGCCCGGCGATCCTGGTCCGCAAGGGAGCCGCGGCCGCGGTCACGGCCTGGGTGTACGACCACGGCGGCCTGGTCCCGCCGCAGGCCTTCGAGGTCGTCGACGCGATCGCCTCGGGCGGCGGGACTCCGCTGCTGGTCGCGGTCCACGACCGGCACGGCGCCCGGGCACTGGGCGTGATCCACCTCAAGGACGTGGTCAAGGAGGGCATCGCCGAGCGCTTCGCGGAACTGCGGCGGATGGGCATCCGGACGGTCATGGTCACGGGCGACAACCCGCTGACGGCTCGTGCCATCGCCACCGAGGCCGGGGTGGACGACTTCCTCGCCGAGGCCACCCCCGAGGACAAGCTGGCGCTGATCAGGCAGGAGCAGGCCGGCGGCAGACTGGTCGCGATGACCGGCGACGGCACCAACGACGCGCCCGCGCTGGCCCAGGCCGATGTCGGGGTGGCGATGAACACCGGGACCTCGGCCGCGAAGGAGGCCGGGAACATGGTGGACCTGGACTCCAACCCGACCAAGCTGATCGAGATCGTCGAGATCGGCAAGCAACTGCTCATCACCCGCGGCGCGTTGACCACCTTCTCGATCGCCAACGACGTCGCCAAGTACTTCGCGATCATCCCGGCCATGTTCGCCGGTGTGTACCCGGGCCTGCGCCACCTCAACATCATGGGCCTGCACAGCCCGACCTCGGCGATCACCTCGGCGATCGTCTTCAACGCGTTGATCATCGTCGCGCTGATCCCGCTCGCCCTGCGCGGCGTGCGCTACCGGCCTTCGTCCGCCTCCGAGCTGCTCGGACGCAACCTGCGGATCTACGGACTCGGCGGACTGGTGCTGCCCTTCCTCGGCATCAAGGTCATCGACCTGCTGGTCCAGTTCGTCCCCGGCCTGTGACGCGGCGGTCCCGCTGCCGCCCCGCGCCCCGTCAGGGACGCGCTGGAATCCCCGTCCCGGCCATCAGGGAACCGTCAACGAAGGGTGGCACGCGTCGGCACGTGGGTTTGGCTTCGGTCATGAGGCTCTATCACTCCCGCCCGGGCCGCTCCACCTTCCGGCCGGTGGTGGACCGCCTGGCGGTCAGCATGTCGGGCGCCGTCGCGCTGGTGGCCTGCGCCCTGATGACGCTCGCCCTGTCCGTGGTCGGGGAGCGGCACCCCACCGGGTTCGCGCTCGGCGCCTTCGCCGCCCTGTGCGCCGTCCTCGGTGTGGTCTCCCGTCCCGTGGCGGCGCCGCTGGTCGCGGGGGCGGGCTGGCTGTTCTTCAACGGCTTCGTCGTCCACCGCTTCGCGACGCTGGAGTGGGCCGGCGCCGGTGTCGAAGGCACCCGCTTCGGCGTGTTCGCCGCGGCGGCGCTGGCCGCCTCGCTGCCCGCCGCCTGGCCGCGGCACCGGGTCCGCACAGCGGTGCTGGCCGTGCCGGTCGGCGTGCCGAGGCCGAAGGGCTGACGGTGCATCAAGGATGCGTCAGAGCGGGCGGGCCGGCCTTGCCCGCCCGGAGCAGGGGCATTTGAATGAACGTCATGAACCGCCCGACACGCCACCACGACCGCCCGCCGCATCTGCGGGCGCCGGCCACTGTCGCGCTCATCCCCGCCGTCCGGTAGCCCTGCCTCCCCGCAGCCGACCCGGCCGCGGCGCGGGCGGGCCACCGATGTCCGCCCGCGCCGTCCCCGTCGGGCCACCGCTTCCGGCGCGGGCCCGACGGCTCAGTCGCAGTACACCTCCCGCACTCCCGGTCCCCGGTGGCGCATGCCCGCGTCCGGCGCCCGGGAGTGCCTCGCAACCCTTGGATGGGTCATGTCCGCAGTCCTTTCCGCACTCCCCCAGCCTCCGGCCGGGGGTGCCCCCGTCGCCCTGGTCACCGGGGCCTCCTCCGGCATCGGCTGGGAGACCGCCCGGCTGCTCGCCGCCCACGGCGCCACGGTCATCGTGCACGCCCGTACCGCCGACGAGGGCGAGCGCGCCCTGGACCGGCTGGTCGACGCGGGCGCCTCCCGCGACCAACTCGTCATGCTCGCGGCCGACTTCACGCGCTTCGCGGACGTCGCCGTGCTCGCCGGCACCGTCACGACCGCGTTCCCGGCCCTCGACCTGCTGGTCAACAACGCCGCGGTGATGGCGCCCGAGCGCTGCACCCTCACCGAGGACGGCCACGAAATCTCGCTCCAGGTGAACTTCCTGGCCGCGCACCTGCTCGCCAAGCTGCTCCGGGCGCCGCTCTCGGCGGCCGGCGGAGCGCGGATCGTCAACGTCTCCTCCTCCCTGCACCGCACCGCGTCGATGAACTGGAACGACCCCAACCGGGTCAAGAAGTACTCCAGGGTCGCCGCGTACGCGCAGTCCCAGCTCGCGCTGACCATGGGCACCCGCGAGATGGCCCCGGAGGGTTCCGGCATCACGGCCGTCAGTGTCAACCCGGGCCTGTGCGACACCGCCCTGCTGCCGCTGTACGGGCGGGTCGGCGCCCCGGCCGCCGAGGGCGCGGCGGCGGTCGTGAAGCTCTGCCTGCCGGACTTCCGCCTCACCAACGGCGCGTACTACGACGGCGGCGACATCGCCCCGGCCGCCCTGGTGGCCACCGAGGAGCGCTCGCTGCGCCGCCTGGTCAAGCTCGCCGACCGGCTCGTCAGCCGGTAGTTCCAAGATCCACCCGGTGCCGTGTGCCACCGGCATCGGGTGCCCGGGAAAGTCGCTGCCCCGGGGCGCTGTCCGTTCACGGCCGCAAGGCCGACGGCGCCCCGGGGCAGCGGCGCACCCGGGCGTGTCAAGACCGTGTCAGGGGCCCGCTCGCGGGCGTCAGGGTCGCGTATGGGCCGATGGAGGCGGCGTCCCGGGTGGGACAGCATCCGTGGAGCACATTCGATCCACGGAGGTTCATTCGATGTCCGGTGCCACCGATGCGCAGCAGTCGGCCATAGCCGTCGGCGGGGAGGAACCGCCCGATACCGGCGGCCGGCCCGAGCAGCAGCCCGAGCAGCAGCGCGACAAGCTGACCGCGCTGGGCGGCCTCGCGGCGCTCTCGCTCGACGCGATGGCCTCCGTCGCCTACGGTCCCGAGTCGATCGTCCTGGTGCTGGCCGCCGCGGGCGGGTACGGCCTCGGCTTCACCCTCCCCGTCACCGCCGCCATCGCCGTACTGCTGGCGGTCCTGGTGGCCTCGTACCGCCAGGTGATCGCGGCGTTCCCGGACGGCGGCGGCTCGTACGCGGTCGCCAAGGCGCACCTGGGCCGGCGGGCCGCGCTGACCGCCGCCGCCTCGCTGGTGATCGACTACATCCTGAACGTCGCGGTCTCCGTCACCGCCGGCGTGGCCGCGCTGACCTCGGCCGTGCCGGGCCTCTACGACGACCGGGTCTGGCTCTGCCTGGGTGTCCTCGCCCTGGTCACCGCCGTCAACCTGCGCGGCATCGCCGAATCGGCCCGCTGGTTCATGGCGCCGACGGCCGTCTTCGTGCTCTCGATCCTGGCGATCATCGTCGTCGGCCTGTTCCGGGACGCGCCCGCCAGCACCGAGGCCGCCGCCGGGCACGCCTCCGCGCTGGCCGGGAGCGCCACCACGGTCGGTGCGCTGCTGCTGCTCAAGGCCTTCGCCGCCGGCTGCTCGGCGCTGACCGGGGTGGAGGCGGTGGCCAACGCCGTCCCGTCCTTCCGGACACCGCGGGTCAGGCGCGCCCAGCACACCGAGGTCGCGCTCGGCGCGCTGCTCGGCGTGATGCTGATCGGCCTGGCCGTCCTGATCGGCCGCTTCCACCTGCAGCCGGTCGAGGGCGTCACCGTGCTCGCGCAGCTCGCGGACGCCTCGCTCGGCCACGGCTTCGGCTTCTACCTCGTCCAGCTCGCCACCGTGATCCTGCTCGGACTGGCGGCCAACACCTCGTTCGGCGGTCTGCCGGTGCTGATGCGCCTGCTCGCCCGCGACAACCACCTGCCGCACGTCTTCGCCCTGCGCGCCGACCACCAGGTGCACCGGCACGGGGTGATCTTCCTCGCCGTGGTGTCGGGCGCCCTGCTGGTCGGCTCGGGCGGCGACGTCAACAGCCTGGTCCCGCTGTTCGCCATCGGGGTCTTCGTCGGCTTCACCATCTGCCAGGTCGGCATGGTCAGGCACTGGAACCGGGAACGCGGCGCGGGCTGGCGGGGCAAGGCACTGCTGAACGGCTTCGGCGCCCTGCTCACCGGTGTCGCCACCCTGGTGGTCACCGGCACCAAGTTCACCGAGGGCGCCTGGGGCATCTGCCTGGCGCTGCCGCTGCTGGTCCTGCTGTTCGAGCTGATCCACCGCACCTACGTCCGGATCGGCGCCCGGCTGGAGGTCGGCCAGGTGCCCGGCCCGGTCACCCGGCAGCGCTCGCTGGTCGTCGTCCCGGTGCACGCCATCACCCGCCTGACCCGCGACGCACTGAGCGCCGCGGTCTCGCTCGGCGACGAGGTGCTCGCCGTCACCGTGGTGCACACCGCGCCCGACCCGGAGGACCGCACGGCCGCCGAGGCGCTGCGCCGGGACTGGGAGCTGTGGCGGCCCGGTGTCCCGCTGATCGAGGTCCCCGACGCCCACCGCCGGCTCGGCCGGCCGATCGCGGCCTTCGTGGGCGAGCTCGCCGCCGAGCACGCCTACGACCGGATCACCGTGCTGATCCCCGAGGTGGAGCCGGCCAGGCTGTGGCAGCGGGCCCTGCAGAACCAGCGCGGCGCGGTGATCGACCGCGCGCTGCGCCGGCACAGCGACGCGGTGGTCTGCCGGCTTCGGCTGCGGATGTAGGACCGCCAGGCGGGGTGGTTTGCCCGATTTCATGAGGTATGGACGATCCGATCGGCATATCTTGACGATCCCTTAACGGCGCCCTTGACGCCCCCGATACGCTCCGGTAGCGCACCCAGGTCAACCCCTCTGACCTGCGGAGACGTCAAGCGCCGTGGGTGTGCCGGGGGCGTTTCGGGCGGCCTTGCCGCCACGCCCGGGAGCCCTACGCTCGCCCGTGTGTTCAATCTGCCCCAGGCGCTGAAGCGCCTCGTCATCGGCCGGGCCATGCGCAGCGAGGAGCTGGGCGAGACCCTGCTCCCGAAGCGGCTGGCCCTGCCGATCTTCGCGTCCGACCCGCTCTCCTCGGTGGCCTACGCCACCCAGGAGATCCTGCTGGTGCTCACCGTCGGCGGCACCGCGTTCCTCTACCTCACCCCGTGGGTCGCGGCGGGCGTGGTGGCGCTGATGGTCGTCGTCGTCGCCTCGTACCGGCAGGTCGTGCATGCCTACCCGAGCGGCGGCGGCTCGTACGAGGTGGTGTCCCGCAACCTCGGCCCGAACTCCGGGCTGGTGGTCGCCGCCTCGCTGCTCGTCGACTACGTGATGACGGTCGCGGTGTCGGTCGCCTCCGGGGTGGACAACATCATCTCGGCGTTCAACGGCCTGGCCGACTACCGGGTGGCCATGGCGGTCGGATTCGTGGCCCTGCTGATGGCGATGAACCTGCGGGGCGTCCGGGAGTCGGGCAACGCCTTCGCGGCCCCCACCTACCTGTTCATCGGCGCGATGCTGCTGATGATCGCCACCGGGCTGGTCCGGATGGTGTTCGGCGACACCCCCGTGGCCGAGAGCGCGGCGTTCGGGATCGCCCCCGAGCACGGCGGCGACACACTGGCCGGCCTCGGTCTGCTGATCCTGGGCCTGCGGGCGTTCGCCTCGGGCTGCACGGCGCTGACCGGCGTAGAGGCGATCTCCAACGGCGTGCCCGCGTTCCGGGCGCCCAAGTCGCGCAACGCGGCGACCACGATGGCGGTGATGGGCATCACCGCGGTGGTGATGTTCGTCGGCGTCACCGCGCTCGCCCTGATCGCCAAGGTCCACTACGTCGACGACGCCTGCCAGCTGACCGGCCTCGCCGGGGACTGCGCGACGTACAGCCAGCAGACCGTGATCGCCCAGCTCGCTGCCTCGGTCTTCGGCGGCAGCGACAGCATCCTGTTCTACGTGGTCCAGGCCGCCACCGCGCTGGTGCTGATCCTGGCCGCCAACACGGCCTTCAACGGCTTCCCGCTGCTGGCCTCGATCCTGGCCGAACACCGCTACCTGCCCCGGCAGATGCACACCCGCGGCGACCGGCTGGCCTTCTCCAACGGCATCATCGCGCTCGCCGTGGTCGCCGGCGGCCTGCTGTGGCTCTACGACGCCGACGTCACCAGCCTGATCCACCTGTACATCCTCGGCGTCTTCACCTCCTTCACGCTGTCCCAGATCGGCATGGTCAAGCACTGGAACCGGGTGCTGGCCGGCGAGGGCGACGGCGCGGTGCGCGGCGCCGCGCAGCGCTCCCGGGTGATCAACGGGCTCGGCGCGGTCACCACCGCCCTGGTGCTGGTGATCGTGCTGGCCACCAAGTTCACCCAGGGTGCCTGGCTGGCGGTGGTCGCCGCGATCGTGCTGTGGCTGATGATGCGCGGCATCCGGCGGCACTACGACGCCGTCGCCTCGGAGCTTGCGGTGGAGGACCCGAACGCCGAGTCGGTGCGCCCGTCCCGGGTGCACGGCATCGTGCTGGTCTCCAAGCTGCACAAGCCCACCCTGCGGGCGCTGGGCTACGCCGAGGCGTTCCGCCCGGACACCCTGGAGGCGGTCACCGTCGAGGTCGAGAAGGACGCCACCGCCGACCTGCGCGCCCAGTGGGACGCGTACGAGGTCCAGGTCCCGCTGAAGGTGCTGGACTCGCCGTACCGCGAGATCACCAAGCCGGTGGTCTCCTACGTCCGCACGGTGCGCCGCACCAGCCCCCGCGACGCGGTCGCGGTGTTCATCCCGGAGTACGTGGTGGGGCACTGGTGGGAGCACCTGCTGCACAACCAGTCCGCGCTGTGGCTGAAGAGCCGGCTGCTCTTCACACCCGGTGTGATGGTGATCAGCGTGCCCTGGCAGCTCGCCTCCGCGCCGCGCGCCGACCACCCCGCCCGCCGCGCCCCCGGCGCCGTCCGCAGGGGCGAGCCGGCCCGCTCCGGGTCCGTCACCGAGAAGGTCTGACCCCCTGAACGCCGGCCCCGGACAGCACCGCTGCCCGGGGCCGGCGGCACGTTCCGGCCAGATCGGGGCCGACCGGTGTAGGACGGGCGTCAATGCCGCGTCAAGGTTGCCGACCCGGCCGTATGGAGCGCGTCAGGGCCGCTCACACCGCTGTGACCGGCTGGTTTGCTGACATGGCCGGTCTGCCGCCGGCGTCGTGCGGGCCCTCGGGGTGTGTCACGGCCAAGTCCTGAACCACGTTGGTGGAGCCCATGCTCGATCTCGTTTTCGTCGGCATCACGGTCGCCGTGTTCGCCGTCATCGCCCTGGTAGCGCGGGGGGTGGAGAAGCTGTGAGCGTCGAGAACATCGCAGGTCTCATCGTCGCCGTCGCCCTGGTGGGCTACCTCGTCGTCGCGCTGATCTACCCGGAGAAGTTCTGACATGAGCTCCACTCTCGCGGGCTGGCTGCAGGCCCTCGCCCTGGTGGGCGCGCTGGCCCTGTGCTACCGCCCCCTCGGCGACTACATCGCCAAGCTCCTCACCTCCGCCAAGCACCTCAGAGTCGAGCGCGGCCTGTACAAGCTGGTCGGCGTCGACGGTGACGCCGACCAGCGCTGGCCGGTCTACCTCCGCTCCGTACTCGCCTTCTCGGCCCTGTCGATCCTGTTCCTCTACGGCCTGATCCGGCTCCAGAACCACCTGCTGCTGAACCTCGGCGTCCCGGTGATGGAGCCGCACCAGGCCTGGAACACCGCGGTCTCGTTCGCGACAAACACCAACTGGCAGTCCTACAGCGGCGAGTCCGCGATGGGCCACCTGGTGCAGATGGCGGGCCTGGCGGTGCAGAACTTCGTCTCCGCCGCCGTCGGCATCGCGATCGTGGCCGCCCTGATCCGGGGCTTCACCCGCAACCGGACCGACCGGGTCGGCAACTTCTGGGTGGACCTCACCCGGATCTGCCTGCGCCTGCTGCTGCCGCTCTCCATCGTCTTCGCGCTGGTCCTGGTCGCCAACGGCGTCGTCCAGAACTTCCACGGCTTCCACGACATCGTGACGCTGGGCGGCGACACCCAGTCGATCCCCGGCGGCCCGGTGGCCTCGCAGGAGGTCATCAAGGAGCTCGGCACCAACGGCGGCGGCTTCTTCAACGCCAACTCGGCCCACCCGTTCGAGAATTCGACCGGCTTCACCAACTGGCTGGAGATCTTCCTGCTGCTGGTGATCTCGTTCTCGCTGCCCCGCACCTTCGGCAGGATGGTCGGCGACAACCGCCAGGGCTACGCGATCGTCGCGGTCATGGGGATCTTCTGGGTGGCCTCGGCCGCACTGATCACCTTCGCCGAGTCCCAGCACTCCGGCAGCGCGCTCCAGGCCGCCGGGGCGGCGATGGAGGGCAAGGAGCAGCGCTTCGGCGTGGCGGCCTCCGGCCTGTTCGCGGCGTCCACGACGCTGACCTCGACCGGCGCGGTGAACTCCTTCCACGACTCGTTCACGCCCTTCGGCGGCGGCCTGACGATCTTCAACATGATGCTCGGCGAGATCGCGCCCGGCGGTACCGGCTCCGGCCTGTACGGCATGCTGATCCTGGCGATCGTCGCGGTGTTCGTGGCGGGCCTGATGGTCGGCCGCACACCCGAGTACCTCGGCAAGAAGCTCGGCGGCCGGGAGATGAAGTTCGCCTCCCTCTACATCCTCACCACGCCCGCGCTGGTGCTGATCGGCACCGGTGTCGCGATGGCGCTGCCGGGCGAGCGGGCCGGGATGCTGAACTCCGGACCGCACGGGTTCTCCGAGGTGCTGTACGCGTTCACCTCCGCCAGCAACAACAACGGTTCGGCGTTCGCCGGTATCACGGTGAACACGCCGTGGTACGACACCGCGCTGGGCCTGTGCATGGTGCTCGGCCGCTTCCTGCCGATGGTGTTCGTGCTCGCGCTGGCCGGCTCGCTCGCGCAGCAGCAGCCCGTCCCTGCCACCCCGGGCACCCTGCCCACCCACAAGCCGCTGTTCGTGGGCCTGCTGTCGGGCGTCGTCCTGATCGTCGTCGGCCTCACCTACTTCCCGGCCCTGGCCCTCGGGCCGATCGCGGAAGGTCTCCACTGATGTCGTCCACCCTCACCCCGCCCGCTCCCGTCGAGCAGGAGCAGGCTCCGCACAGAGTATCCGGCGGTCTGCTCGATCCCCAGCTGATCGTGAAGTCCCTTCCCGACGCGGTGAAGAAGCTCGACCCGCGCGTCATGATCAAGAACCCGGTCATGTTCGTGGTCGAGGTCGGCTCGGTGGTCACCACCGTCTCCGCGATCGCCGACCCCTCGGTGTTCGCCTGGGCGATCACCGTCTGGCTCTGGCTCACCACCGTCTTCGCCAACCTGGCCGAGGCCGTCGCCGAGGGCCGCGGCAAGGCGCAGGCCGACACGCTGCGCCGGACCAAGACCGACACCATGGCCCGCCGCCTGGTGAACTGGCCCGCCTCGCAGGCCGAGGAGGAGGTCTCCGGCACCGCCCTCCAGCTGGGCGACCACGTGGTCGTCGAAGCCGGCCAGATCATCCCCGGTGACGGCGACGTCGTCGAGGGTGTCGCCTCCGTCGACGAATCGGCGATCACCGGCGAGTCCGCGCCGGTGATCCGCGAGTCCGGCGGTGACCGCAGCGCGGTCACCGGTGGCACCAAGGTGCTCTCCGACCGGATCGTGGTGAAGATCGCCTCGGAGCCCGGCAAGTCCTTCATCGACCGCATGATCGCCCTGGTCGAGGGCGCCGCCCGGCAGAAGACGCCGAACGAGATCGCCCTCAACATCCTGCTCGCCTCGCTGACCATCGTGTTCCTGATAGCGGTCGTCACCCTGCAGCCGATGGCGACCTTCGCCGGCGCCCCGCAGTCGATGATCGTCCTGGTCGCCCTGATCGTCGCGCTGATCCCGACCACCATCGGGGCCCTGCTCTCCGCGATCGGCATCGCCGGCATGGACCGCCTGGTGCAGCGCAACGTGCTCGCCATGTCCGGCCGCGCCGTCGAGGCCGCCGGCGACGTCAACACCCTGCTGCTCGACAAGACCGGCACCATCACCCTCGGCAACCGCCAGGCCGCCGAGTTCCAGCCGGCCACCGGCGTCACCGTCGAGGAACTGGCGGACGCCGCGCAGCTCTCCTCGCTGGCCGACGAGACCCCCGAGGGCCGCTCGATCGTGGTCCTCGCCAAGACCGGGTACGGCCTGCGGGCCCGCGCGCAGGGCGAGCTCACCCACGCCACCTGGGTCCCGTTCACCGCCCAGACCCGGATGTCCGGCGTCGACCTCGACGAGGCCGACGGCGTGCACGCCGTCCGCAAGGGCGCAGCCGGTTCGGTGACCAGCTGGGTCACCGAGAACGGCGGCACGGTCGGCCAGGACATCGCCACCCTCGTCGACGGCATCTCCGCAGCCGGCGGCACCCCGCTCGTGGTCGCCTCCCGGGTCGGCACCGCCGCCCCCAAGGCCCTCGGCGTCATCCACCTCAAGGACGTCGTCAAGGAGGGGATGAAGGAGCGCTTCGACGAGCTGCGCCGGATGGGCATCAGGACCATCATGATCACGGGTGACAACCCGCTGACCGCCAAGGCGATCGCGGACGAGGCCGGCGTGGACGACTTCCTCGCCGAGGCCACCCCCGAGGACAAGATGGCCCTGATCAAGAAGGAGCAGGCGGGCGGCAAGCTGGTCGCGATGACCGGCGACGGCACCAACGACGCGCCCGCGCTGGCCCAGGCCGACGTCGGCGTGGCGATGAACACCGGCACCATGGCGGCCAAGGAGGCCGGCAACATGGTGGACCTGGACTCCAACCCCACCAAGCTGATCGAGATCGTCGAGATCGGCAAGCAGCTCCTGATCACCCGCGGCGCCCTGACCACCTTCTCCATCGCCAACGACGTCGCCAAGTACTTCGCGATCATCCCGGCCATGTTCGCCGGTGTGTACCCGGGCCTGCGCCACCTCAACATCATGGGCCTGCACAGCCCGACCTCGGCGATCACCTCGGCGATCATCTTCAACGCCCTGGTCATCATCGGCCTGATCCCGCTCGCCCTGCGCGGTGTCAAGTACCGTCCGTCGGACGCCAGTTCGCTGCTCCGGCGCAACCTCGGGGTGTACGGCTTCGGCGGTCTCGTGGTGCCGTTCATCGGCATCAAGGCGATCGACCTGATCATCCAGTTCATCCCCGGCCTGAGCTGAGACGGAGGAAACAGCAACCATGCCCAAGCCACTGCCCACCTCCGTACGCACCCACTTCACCGCGCTGCGGATGCTCCTGGTGATGACCGTCATCCTCGGCATCGCCTACCCGCTGCTGGTCACCGGCATCAGCCAGGTCGCCTTCAGCGACAAGGCCAACGGCTCGATCGTCAGCTCGCAGGGCAAGGAGATCGGTTCCAGCCTCCTCGGCCAGAACTACAACCTGCCCAAGAAGAACCCCGACGACGCGGACGAGCAGGCCCAGCCGGACCCCCAGTGGTTCCAGCCCCGGCCGTCCGCCTACAACTACGACCCGAAGAGCTCCGGCGCCTCCAACCTCGGCCCCAACAGCGAGGACCTGCTGAAGAACGTCGAGGACCGCCGCGCGGCCGTCGCCGCCTTCGACGGCGTCGACCCGGCCACCGTCCCGGTGGACGCGCTCACCGCCTCCGGCTCCGGTCTCGACCCGCACATCTCGGTCGCCTACGCCGAGGAGCAGGTCGCCCGGGTCGCCAAGGCCCGCAACCTGTCCGCGGACACGGTGGACAAGCTGGTCGCGAAGTACACCGAGGGCCGTTCGCTCGGCTTCCTCGGCCAGGACGGCGTCAACGTCGTCCTGCTCAACAAGGCGCTCAGCGAGCAGAAGTGACCGCACGCCGACCGGCCGCATAGGAGGACCGGCCCGGGAGCGGGGGACCACCCCCGTCCCCGGGCCGGTCACCCGCATGTCCGCCCGCCCCAACCGCACCACCCACCACACCCCAGGCCGCCCTCGTAGGAAAGAGCAGCGCCCATGTCTCGCGACCTCACCCCCGGCACCCGCGTACGGCGCGGCCGGCTGAGGGTCTACCTCGGCTCGGCTCCGGGCGTCGGCAAGACGTACCGGATGCTCGACGAGGCCCGGCGCAGACAGGAACGCGGGGCGGACGTGGTGGTCGGCTTCATCGAATGCCACGGCCGCCGGCACACCGAGAACATGCTCCAGGGACTGGACGTGGTGCCCAGGCTCACCCGCACCTACCGGGACACCGAGTTCACCGAGATGGACGTCGACGCGATCCTGGCACGCAAGCCCTCCGTGGCCCTGGTCGACGAACTGGCCCACACCAACGTCCCCGGCGGCCGCAACGCCAAACGCTGGCAGGACGTCGAGGAACTGCTCTCCGCCGGGGTGGACGTCATCACCACCGTCAACATCCAGCACCTGGAGTCGCTGAACGACGTGGTCCGGAAGATCACCGGCATCCCGCAGCGCGAGACCGTCCCCGACGAGGTGGTCCGCCGCGCCGACCAGATCGAACTGGTCGACATGGCCCCGCAGGCCCTCCGGCGCCGGATGGCGCACGGCAACGTCTACAAGGCGGAGAAAGTGGACGCCGCACTCTCGAACTACTTCCGCGTCGGCAACCTGACCGCCCTGCGCGAACTCGCCCTGCTCTGGGTCGCCGGCCGGGTCGACGAAGGACTGCGCGACTACCGCGCCAGCCACCACATCGACCGGGTCTGGGAGACCCGCGAACGCGTGGTGGTCGCCCTCACCGGCGGCCCCGAGGGCGAGACCCTGATCCGCCGCGCCGCCCGCATCGCCGACCGCACCGCCGGCGGCGACCTGCTCGCCGTCCACATCACCCGCAGCGACGGCCTCGCCGGCGCCTCACCCGGCAACCTCGCCGAACAGCGCCGACTCGTCGAAACGCTCGGCGGCAGCTACCACGTGGTGGTCGGCGACGACATCCCCACCGCCCTGCTCGCCTTCGCCCGCGCCCACGACGCCACCCAACTCGTCCTCGGCACCAGCCGCCGCGGCCGGGTCAACCGCTTCCTCACCGGCCCCGGCATCGGCGAGACCACCGTGGACGCCTCCGAGGACATCGACGTCCACATGGTCACCCACGAGTTCACCGGCCGCGGCCGGCTGCCCACCCTCGGCCGGCGCCACTCCAGGCGCCGCACCGCCGCCGGCTTCACCTCGGGCCTGGTACTGCCGTTCCTGCTCACCGCCGGGCTCTCCCAGCCGCACTCGCTGAACCTGACCACCGTCGCGCTGATCTTCCAGCTCGGCGTCGTCGCGGTCGCCCTGCTCGGCGGCGCGTTCTCCGCCCTGATGGCGTCCCTCATCGCCTCACTGCTGCTCAACTACTACTTCATCCCGCCCGTCCACACCTTCACCATCGCCGAACCCAACAACGTCATCGCCCTCGTGGTGTTCGCCGTCGTCGCCCTCACCGTCTCCACCGTCGTCGACCACGCCGGCCGCCTCACCAGCCGCGCCGCCCGCGCCACCGCCGAGGCCGAGACCCTCTCCACCCTCGCGGGCAGCGTGCTGCGCGGCGCCGACGCCCTGCCCGCCCTGCTGGAGAAGTCCAGGACCGCCTTCGGCATGGAGTCCGTCGCCCTGCTCGACCGCGCCGGCGGCGAAGTCCTCGCCCGCAGCGACGCCGGCGGCGAACCCGCGCCCGACCGCCAGAGCACCGAAGTACCCGTCGGCCCGGACGCGCTGCTGGTCCTGACCGGCCGACGCCTGCCCGCCGCCGACATGCGGGTGCTCACCGCCTTCGCCGCCCACGTCGCCGCCGCCCTCGAACGCGACCGGCTCGCCACCGTCGCCGCCGAGATCGAACCGATCAAGGCCGCCGACCGGATGCGCACCGCCCTGCTCGCCGCCGTCAGCCACGACCTGCGCACCCCGCTCGCCGCCGCACTCGCCTCGATCGGCTCGCTGCGCAGCCCCGACGTCGAGTTCTCCGACGAGGACCAGGCCGAACTCCTCGACCTCGCCGACGCGTCGCTCGTCAAACTCACCCGCCTGGTCGACAACCTGCTCGACATGAGCCGCCTCCAGGCCGGCGCCCTCACCCTGCACCTGGCGCCGGTCCACCTCGACGAGGTCCTGCCCCGCGCGATGGACTCGCTCGCCGACCCCGACGCCCCCGTCCAGCCGCTCGACCTCGACACCGCCCCGGCCGTCCTGGCCGACCCGCCGCTGCTGGAACGCGTCCTGGCCAACGTCATCACCAACGCCCTGCGCCACAACGCCCCCGGCGCCCCCGTACTGGTCACCGCCAGCGGGCACCTGGACCGCGTCGAGATCCGCGTCATCGACCGCGGCCCCGGCATCGCCGCGGAGGAACGCGACCGGGTCTTCCTGCCGTTCCAACGCCTCGGCGACACCGACAACACCGCCGGCGTCGGCCTCGGCCTCGCCCTCTCCCGCGGCCTCGCCGAAGCCATGGGCGGCACCCTCGACGTCGAGGACACCCCGGGCGGCGGCACCACCATGCTGCTCACCCTTCCCGCGGCCGAGAGCGAGACCGACCGCGAGAGCGCGGCGGAGGCCGGGACGGAGACCGAGAGCGGCGTGGACCCCGGAGAGGTGACGGCATGAACCACATCCTGGTCGTGGACGACGAACCCCAGCTCCTACGCGCCCTGAAGATCAACCTCCACGCACGCCACTACTCCGTCCTCACCGCCGCCACCGGCGCCGAAGCCCTGGACCTCGCGAGCCGCGAGATGCCCGGCGCGGTCCTGCTCGACCTCGGCCTGCCCGACCTCGACGGCATGGACATCATCCGCGGCCTGCGCGCCTGGAGCGCCGTACCGATCATCGTCCTGTCCGGCCGCGACACCGCGACCGAGAAGATCAGGGCGCTCGACGCGGGCGCCGACGACTACCTCACCAAACCCTTCGTCATGGACGAACTCCTGGCCCGCCTCCGCGCCGTGCTGCGCCGCCCGCCGGCCGAGACGCCGCCGCCCCGGGCCGTGATCGGCGACCACGAGGTCGACCTGGTCGCGGGCACCGTCACGGGCCCCGGCGGCCCGGTACGGCTCACCCCGACCGAGTGGAAGATCCTCACCATCCTGCTGGCCCACCCGGGGAAGCTGGTCCCGGGACGGCAGATCCTGCGCGAGGTCTGGGGACCGGACCAGCAGGAGCACGGCAACTACCTGCGGGTCTACCTCGCCAACATGCGCCGCAAGCTGGAGACCGACCCGGCCCGGCCCCGCCATCTGATCACCGAGCCCGGTATCGGCTACCGGTACCGGCCCTGAACCAGCCGGGTGCCAACGAGCCGTCAAGATCACTGCCCCCGGCGCCAAGGAAGCGTCAGGGAACCCGGAAGCCGATCTCCGGCGGCATAGCGTCGGCGACGAGGGATCGGCTCCGCTCCGTGGGGGGTGCGGGCCGTGACCACGCCGGTGGCTGTCATCCCGAGGTGGGTTTCCACCGATGACCATCCGGCGGCCAGGTGAAAAGGGTAGGGGGACGCGCGGCCATGACAGCGGGTGCACCGGAGAGAACGACCGTACCGTGGAAGACGGGTTCGCCCGGGGTGGCGAACTCGGGTACGGCCGGACCGGCACCCGGGCCGCGCGCCCCCCGCACCACCACCGCACAGGGCCACGAGGATCCCGCGGGCGCCCCGGCCCAGGGGCCGGGCATCCGCGCCCGGATCCCCGCGCTGAGCGGCTCCTGGTGGAACACGCCCCGCCTGGTCCGCGCACTCACCGCCCTCTGCCTGGCCGCCCTGCTCGGCCTCGCCGCGGCCACCGCCTCGGTGCTCGGCGGCGCCCGCGACGGCACCGACACCATCGGCCACCGGGCCGCCCCACAGGCCACCCGGGCCGCCGACCTGGCCTTCGCACTCAGCGACATGGACGCCCAGGCCGCCAACCTCCTGCTGATCGGCGCTGACCCGGACTACACCGCACTGCGCGAGCAGACGCTGGACACCTACGAGCAGCGCCGCAACCAGGCCGGCACCGACCTCCAGCGCGCCGCCGAGGCCGCCGCCGGCGACCCGGCCGGGCAGCGCGCCGTCCAGACCGTCATCGGCGAACTCGGCCGCTACGAAGCCCTGGTGGCGCGCGCCCAGCTGCTGGAGGACCAGGCACACGCCCCGGCCGGCAAGCCCTCCCCGGACGCCCTGGACACCTACCGCCAGGCCACCGACCTGCTCCGCCAGCAACTGCTGCCCGCCGCCGACCAGGTCGCCGCAGCCAACTCCGCGACCGTCGACCGCATCTACTCGGCCCGACGCGGCGACCTCGCGGCCGGCCGGTGGTGGCTCCTGGCCACCGGAACAGCCGCGCTCGCCGCGCTCGCCGCGCTGCAACGGACCCTGACCGCCCGCTTCCGCCGAAGGATCAACCTCCCGCTGGCCGCCACGACCCTGCTCACCGTCCTCGGACTGGCGACCGGCCTCCACCTCTCCGCAGCGGCCGACGGCCACCTGGTCGTCGCCAAGCGCAACGCCTACGACTCCGTCATCGCCCTCAGCCGCGCCCGCGCGGTGGCCTACGACATGAACGCCGACGAGAGCCGCTACCTCACCGACCCGGCCCGGGCCGCCGCGTACCAGCAGTCCTTCCTCGACAAGACCCAGGCCGTCGCCCACCTCCCGGGCGCCACCCTCGACAGCTACAACGACGAGCTGTCACGCCGGGCCGACACCCATCGGGCCGACCACCGGGTGGTCCCGTTCGACGGCGTCCTCGGGACGGAACTGCGCAACATCACCTTCCCGGGCGAGCAGGACGCGGCCGAACGCGCCCTGACGGCGTTCCAGCGCTACCAGCAGGACGACCGCGCCATGCGCGGCCTGCGAAACCAGGGGCAGCTCAAAGCCGCGGTGACGTTCAACACCGGTACGGCGCCCGGCCAGTCCAACGCGGACTTCGAGCTCCTCAGCACAGCCCTGGGTGAGGTCCTGGCGGTCAACCAGCGGGCCTTCGACACGGCGGTGGCCGACGCCGACGCCGATCTGGGGGTCGGCACCGCGGCACCGGGCGGCCTGGCACTCGTCCTGGCGCTCGCCCTGAGCGTGCTGGGGGTCCGCCCGCGCCTGCGCGAGTACCGCTGAGCGGAACCGGGTCGGGGGGCGATTGGCGGAGCGCGCTACGGTCGACCCATGACCCATGGCAGACAGCCCGACCTGGACCAGATCGAGGCACGCTTTGTTGCGCTCGTCGAGGCGCGGACGAGCCGGGACGCCGTCGACCGGTGGGCGGCGCGATGGCTGGCCGATGACGATCTCAGCTGGGACGACCCGGCCCGATGGGCGTTGGAAGTGCTCCACGGCATCGACCTGCCGGCCGGCCCCGAGGGCGGTTTTCTCCACGACGACGAGCAGGTGCGTGGCTGGCTCGATGAGCTGAGGAGACACCGGGCCGAGTGATCGGTGCTCGGCGGGTCCTCGGGAGTTCCGGGCGTGGGTACCTCGGCCGACGCGCCCTCGGGTGGGTCCGTTGATTGGCCGGATTCCGGTGCCGTGTCTCGTGTCGGGTGGGCGGCGGCAGCCTGCGAGGGCGGGTGGCCGTGGGCGCGGATCCTTCCCGGTGCCCGTTGAAACGCTTCTGCAGGGTGGGGGCGGTTCCGGCCTCCGGTGAAGTTTGTGCACCACCTTTCGGCCATGTCGGTCACTGTGGGTATGTATGTCGCTACTTCAAGTGTCCGCCCTGGCTAGGCTCGTGGCTGCGGACACGTCAGGCCCGTGAGGCCGGTGCGTGTGTCCGCCATTCCCCTTTCCCACGAGCCGAGGGCGGGATCGCTGTGACAGCACGCGTGGAAGACGTTCGGAAACTCCTCGACCGGGCGGCGGGTGGTGCGGTCGAGATCCCGGCGTCCGTGTTCGCCGACCCCGATGCCGCGGCGCTCGTCTTCCCGGGCGGCACGGTGCGGATCGACGGCGCGGTGAGCGATCCGCGGGCCCTGTCGGTCGGCGGGCGGGCCAAGGTGACCGCGTCCTCGGCGCCGGTGGACGTCGCGTTCACCGTCGACGGCGAGTGGGTGACCGGGACGGTGGCCGCCGTCGACCTGGGCGAGGGCCGCAGCCTGGTCCTGGTCGACGGCACCCCGGCGGGCATCGAACTGCCCGCCGGGGCCTGGGCGCTGACGGACGGCCGGGCGCTGCGACTGACCAGGCGCACGCCCGCGCCGCCCACCGACCCCGGACGCCTCGACGGCCTGGGCCGCGCGCTGCCCGACGTGAAGCACCGGGACGCCGGCGCCCGCGACCGCACCCCGCAGGCGCTGGTCACCGAGCACGGCATCCTCACCCCGCGCCCCGGCCCGCACCGCCGAAACGGCATGAAGGTCCTCGAGGCGCCGTCGGTGCGGGGCTGGTCGCCGATCGGCACGCCCGGCGGCGACAACGGCCTGAGCGTCGACTACTACAACCCGCCGCTGCGGATCGCCGGTGCGCTGACCGCGCTCCCGGCCTCCCCGCCGTACAAGACGGTGGTCGGCGGTGTCCTGCTGGTCGACACCGGCGCGTTCAACGGCTCGGCGATGGGCGCGTACGTCGTGCCCGACGGCACCGGCGCCGATCCGTCGCTCTTCGCGTACGGCTCGCTCGGCAGCCAGGTCGGTTTCGGGCCGCCGCTGTTCCAGGTGCGGGGCATCTCGGCCGGGTTCGGCTGGAACAGCCGGGTACGGGTCCCGGCCGCCGACGCGCTGGGCAGCTTCCCGTTCCTGGTCGCGCTCGACAACCCCGGCGAGATCGGCGCCGACGACGACGAGGTCGACCCGCTCAAGGTCCTCGGCGAGCTGATCGGCGGCTCCAACCCGTGGGTGCGGCCGCAGGAGGGCGACCTCTGGTTCGCGGCGGGCCTGGCCTTCGACTGCTTCGAGACCTTCAGCGGCCGGGCCATGGCCCTGGTGCAGACCGGCTCCGACCTGACGATCAGCCTGCTCGGCGCGGCGGGGATGCAGTTGCCCACCAAGAGCGACAAGAAGATCGCCCGGGTGGAGATCGGCATCGAGGCAACCCTGCGCCCGACCGCCGGGGAGCTGAGCATCGGCGCGGCCTTCACCGAGAAGACCTTCCTGATCGACCCGAACTGCAAGCTGCGCGGCGGCGTCGGCATGAAGTTCTGGTTCGGAAACCACGCCCACGCCGGCGACTTCGCATTCATGCTCGGCGCGATCCCGGCCGGCCGGGAACTACCCGCCCGCTACCCCCGCCAGCAGCCCGCCGGTCTGACCTGGGGCGTCGGCTCCACCGTCAACATCACCGGCAACGCCTACGCCGCGTTCACTCCCAAGTCCCTGATGGCCGGCGGCTCCCTGGACGTCGTCTTCCAGTCCGGCATGCTGCGCGCCTGGCTCACCGCCCGGGTGGACGCCCTGCTGGAGTGGAACCCCTTCTACTTCGACGTCGGCATGGGCATCCGGGTCGGGGTCTCCGCGACCATCAAGGTCTGGTTCGTCAAGATCAGGATCTCGATCGAGGTCGGCGTCAGCGTCCGGGTCTGGGGCCCCGCGGTCGGCGGCGAGGCCACCGTGCACCTCTGGTTCATCTCCTTCACCATCGGGTTCGGCGCCGGCCGCCGCAATCAGGCCCCGGCGTTGGACTGGGGCGGCTTCCAGGGCATGCTGCCGCCGCCGGAGAACATGGTCCGCACCACCGCGATCGCCGGGTACACCGGCGAGGGCGCCCCGGCCACCCGCGGCGACCTCAAGCCGTGGCTGGTCAGCAACGGCGGCTTCACCTTCACCGCCGACACCCAGGCCCCCGTCAGCAAGGTCTACCTCGACCGGAGCAGCACCACACCGGTCGCCACCGACAGTGCGGTGGACATCCTGCCCATGCACGTCCGGGGCAAGGGCAGCGAACTGCGCGTCTGGCTGACCTACAACGGCCAGGCCGCGAGCCTGACCCCCTGGGGCCGCGCCGTCCTGCGCGGCAACGTGCCCAACGGCCTGTGGGGCCGGCAGCCCGAAGCCCCGAACGACGGGATCATCCCCGACCGGATCCTCGGGATCCGGCTGACCTCGCCGCCGGTCGACCACGGCACCTCCACCGGGTTCCTCGACGAGCAGGCCATCTCCTTCGACCCGATCAGGCCCGACGGCAACCAGCCGCTCTCCGCGGAGGCGGCCACCGGCCCGACGCCGACCCGTCCCGGCGGCGTCATCGCCACGATCCAGAGCGGCATCGACACCGCCGCCACCCGCGGCAACCGCACCGCCCTGGCCCAGGCCCTGGCCGCCCTCGGCACCGACCTCGGCGCGCTCGACACCGACCTGAGCGCCTACGCGAACGCCGCCGGCACCGCGTTCACCGCCGAGCCGATGCTCGTCGCCGGCTGACAGCCCCCCGGCCGACCCCTCGCCGACCGGTCCCCTCGCCCCACGCCGCGTCCTGTCGAAAGGCACGCCCTGTGACCACCACCTCCGAACCCGCCCCGCAGCCGCGCACCACCGCGCCGGGTGCCGAGCACCGCACCCGGTTCTTCGACCACCGCATCCCGTCGCTCTACGCCGGCCGGTACCGGATCGACAACCGTCAGGTGCTCGAGGACCTCGACGGCGCGGACCGCGTCATCGACGCCACCCCGCAGCCCTTCGACGTCGTCCAGCCGCGCTTCAGCTTCGACCCGACCGGCATCAACGCGCAGTTCCCCGTCCCCGACGCCGTCGGCACCTACAGCCAGACCCTCGCCCACATCAACCTCGACGCCCCCGGCCTGCCCTGGAACCGCCCGCTCGGCCCGGACCAGCCGCCCGCCGTCCCCTGGATGGCCCTGCTGCTGTTCCGCGAGGACGAACTGCCCGAGGACCCCGACGCCGTGGGCCTCGTCAAGACCGGCACCGTACGCCGGCTCCTCGACGGCGGCCACGGCGCCGGCAAGCCCCCCGCTCTCCCACCGGAGAGCCTGCGCCCCGACGAGTACGAGGAGCAGTGCGCCACCGTCCTCGTCCCCAAGGACCTGTTCGACGCGGTGAAGCCGCTGCCCGCCGAGATGGGCTACCTCGCCCACCTGCGCGAGGGCGGACGCCCCGACGCCACCCGGGCCGGTACGGACCCCGAACCCGACGAGGGCGAACTCAACGCCGTCCTGGTCGCCAACCGCTTCCCCGCCGCC
>NZ_JAIZ01000471.1:0-2304 GCF_000710465.2 Kitasatospora sp. MBT63
CGGGCGGGGGTGGGATGGGTGGTGGGGATCACGTGTGATGTGGGTCGTATGGCGTGTGGTGGCCGGGTTCTACGGTAGTCATCCAATCGCTTTCCGGAGTTGTTGCTGGTAGGCGGATTGTCTGGAGTGCGGTGCCGTTCGGGATTTCAGCGCTCTGGTTTGCCCGCGGTGCGGGTGTTGCGTTGTTTGTTCTTGGTCTTGATGGTTGAGCAACGGGCTCGGCCTGGTCGACTACTTCCGGAGGTATGTCATGTCCACTTCATCAAGGTCTGGTTCGCGTGGTCCGATGGGCCGAGGGCGGCGGCGTAGGTCGCTGGCGGCGGGGGGTACGGCGGCCGTGCTGGCGGCGGCGGGTTTCGCTACCGTGGTGCCCGCGGCTCCGGCGATGGCCGCCACCAGCGGGTGCACCGGTCCCAGTGGCAGCGGCAACGTCACCTGTACTTTCGCCGACCCTGGCCAGAACCAGGTGTTCACGGTCCCGGCAAATATCGCCGAACTCAACGTCACCGCGATCGGCGGACCGGGTGGCGGTTCGGCCGGCGCCTCCGGAGGTACAGGGGCGAAGGTCACCGCGGTCATGCCGGTCACGGTCGGGCAGAAGCTTTACATCGACGTCCCGAGCGCCGCCGTGGCGGGAGGAGGCGGCGGGGCCGCCAACATCAAGAACACGTCCACGACCACGGGTAACAACTACTCCTACTACCACGCGACTTACGACCAGAACGGGTACCCCTCGGCTCCGGCGGCCGGTGCGGTCGATCCGCGGGTGATCGTCGCCGGAGGCGGTGGCGGGGCGGGCACCGGCTCAGCCGGGCCAGGCGCCGGCGGAAACGCGGGCATCAACAGCCTGGCGACTCCTCCTCAATCAACCTACGGCGTAGCAGGAACCTACGGGGACGGCACCTACGGGAATGGCGCTGGCGGTAATAACGGCGCCGATCTCAATGAGGGCTGCACCCCTTACGGGGGTGGCGGCGGGCCGTTGGTCCAGCGCCCCACCGGCGACGGCACGGCGAACGGCTCGCCCGGGATCCCCGGTCGAGGCGGCGCCGGCAGCACCTGCAGCAGTCTGTCGGGTGGCTCGGGAGGCGACGGCTGGGTCGGCGGTGACGGCGGCCGCTCCGGGGTTATTGACGGTGGTGGTGGCGGCGGTGGCGGCTCGAGCTACGCGCTGGGCAGCGCGGCCAAGAACGTCAGTATCACCACCGACACCGCTCGCGAGGCGCCGCAGGTGGTCATCTCGTACACCTACAAGCCCTACTCCGTCACCCGCAATGCCGACGGTACGTGGGGCGATTGGACGGCAGCCCCTCTGACCGGTCTTCCCCAGAATGGCATGCCCACCCAGGTATCAGCCACCGGTATGGACGACGGCTCCACCCAGTACGTCGCCAAGGGCACCGACGGGAACTTCTACCTCGCCCTCCACAACAGCGACGGAACCTGGTCCGGCTGGAACGCCCTCCCCGGTGTCGGCGGCAGCCCCAACTTCGGAGGCCCCGCCTCCGCCATCACCAACATCGGAAGCGGCAACTCCGTGGTCACCGCCGTCGGCCTGGACGGCAAGGTCTGGTACAACGAACGCTACGGCCCGAACAGCAGCCCCCACAACAATGGCGACTGGTCCGGCTGGACCTCACTCTCCCTCCCCAACGGAGCCACCGCCACCAAGGTCGCCACCAGCATGGACGGCCTGAGCCGCTTCTACATCATGGCGACCGGCACCACCACCGCCGGCGGAGTCACCACCACCAGCACCTACTTCAGCAGCAACCTCGGCGCCTTCAGCCAACTCGCCGGCCTCCCCACCAACTCCCCCACCGGTGACATCGCCCTCGCCGGCACCAGAACCACCAACGGCAACGGAACCCAGATGGCCGTCATCGACAGCATGGGCCAGATCTGGCACCAGATGCTCAAGCCCGACGGCACCTACACCGGATGGGCCAAGCCCGCCCAGCCCACCGGTGGCGCAACCCACCTCGCAGCCGTCGGCATGACCAACGGCGACGCCCAGTTCATCGCCACCAGCAGCAACGGCACCGTCTACCACAACATCCGCTACGGCCCGAACAGCAGCCCCCACAGCGACGGCAGCTGGTCCGGCTGGGGCGCCCCGGCCGGCCTCAACCACACCGGCACCTTCAAGGCCGGCCAGGTCGCCATCGCCGACACCGGCAACAACACCACCCAGACCATCGCCACCGCCACCAACTGACCCACCAACAGACCACAACGCATCCCCGGCACTCCTCACCGAGATCAAGAAGGCACCCCAGGCGGGCCCTCCCCACACGGGAGGGC
>NZ_JAIZ01000471.1:2392-7520 GCF_000710465.2 Kitasatospora sp. MBT63
CCACACGCAGGTACACAAGAACCGACCCGGGGCCAGGACACGATCCAGGTAGCGGATCGTGATGGCGATCTTCTTCACCGCCGTCCGGTGCCGCACCTGCCGGTCCAGCTTGTCCAGGACCCGCAACGACACGACCAGGCGGACCGGACGACGTCCTCGCCCTGCGCGCGCCCGCGCTGCTGATCGTCCGCTGGGTGGGCTCAAGGAGTGTCGGACGGCGGCGCGGCCGGTGCCCGCCTTGCCGTTCCCGGCAGGGGCGATCCTGCGGCCCGTCACCTGTGGCACTGCTCGGGTGAACAGGGCCGGTCCGTGCCGGTTCTCCTGGTCACCTGCGGCGCCGTCGGCGTCTCGATCTGTCTGGCCGCTCTGCGCGCCCTGGCCGGGCGCTGTTCTGGGCGTGTGCTTCCTGTAGTGGAGGCCGGGAGCGAGGGTGGGCGATGGCGCCTGAGCCGAGGCGCCGGCCCGGCGGTAGGCCCTGGTCCCCTCGGGGTCAGGGCCTTCGCATTGTCGGGGTTTCAGCTGCCGGGGGCGGCTGGCTGGGTTCGTCCGGGTCGGGCGGGGGTGCCGTGTCGAGGTTCGTGATCCGTCATCACCGGACGCACAATGAGTTACCGATTGTGCTCTCCGTGACGGCCGGTCGGTCGGTTTCCCTGGCTTGCCGTGCCTGTGTACACCGACCGGAAGGATGACTTCGCGTGGCCGTCCGCCGCCCCTTCACCCGGGCGCCGTCTGTGTCCTGTTCCTCGGTGTGCTCGCCGGGCCGTTCGGCCCGGCGGCCGGCGCCGCCGAGCCCGAGCCCGTGTCCGAGCCCGGGCAGTTCGGTGTCGTCGCGCTCGACGCCCTGGCCTACCTGGGCCCGGATTCGGTTCGGGCGCGGGTGTCCTACAGCTGTGTGGAGGACTCCGGGACCGCACTGACCGTCGCCTTCGAGCAGGAGCGCGCCGACGGCCTGGAGGCGGCCGGGAACGCCACGACCGACCAGGTCGTCTGCGACGGGCTGACCCGCAGCGTCACCCTCGATGTGGTGCGCAGCGAGGGCGGCGCCGAGTTCACCGACCCGGCCGTCGGCTGGGCGTCCGTCACGCTGGCCGGCGACGAGGAGCCGGTCGCCGAGGAGGGGTTCGACGTCGGTCGTGAGGGCCGTTCGCTGGGGCGGAGCAACACCGGTTACCGGTGGAAGCGGGCCGTGATCCCCTACGAGATCGACCCGGCGCTGGCCGCCGACAAGTCGGAGGAGGTCAGGGCGGCGATGGCGCACTGGAGTTCGCGGACGCCCGTGGTCTTCGTCGCCCGCACGGCGGACAACGCCAGGTTCTACCCGGATTACGTGTCCTTCCGGCCCACGCGAGCAGCTGCAACTCGTACGTGGGGCGGATCGGCGGCGAGCAGGCCGTCAACATCCCCACCTGGTGCACGACCGGCAGCATCATCCACGAGGTCGGCCACGCGGTGGGTCTGTGGCACGAGCAGTCCCGGCCCGACCGCGACAGCAACGTCAAGATCGACCTCACACCCGTGAAGGAGTCCTCGCGGCACAACTTCGCCAAGCGCGACGACGGCACCTTCGACACCGCCTACGACTTCGGGTCGATCATGCACTACGGGCCGAAGGCGTTCTCCGGCAACGGCGCGGACACGATCACGCCGCTCAAGCCGCTTCCCCCCGGTACCGTGATGGGCCAGCGCGAGGGCCTGTCGGAGGGTGACATCCAGGCCGTCGCCGCCATGTACCGGTAGCGGCCGCGCCGCGCCCGCCCCACCGCCGGCACTGCAGCGCCGGCTCGGCGCACGTCCGCCCGGACCTGACCCGGGGCGACGTCTTCCATACCGGCGTCACCCTGGCACCGGTCCGCGAGATCCCCGTGAGCATCACGGGGAACGGCGCGGGAGGCCGGGCGGTGATCAGGTCCGGGTGTGGTGCTCGATGTCCTCCTGGAAGTCGTCCAGGGCCTTCGGGGTGAGGGTGGGGCGGGTGTCGGCGATCGCGGCGAGGAAGTCGTCGGTGGTGGCCGGGGTCCCGGTGCGGTGTGTGATTTCGCGTTCGAAGGCGTGTTGGGCGCCTTTGCGGGCGGCGTACTCGATGTCGGCGGGGGTGAACATCTCGCTGGCGGTGACCAGTTGGCCGACCTCGATGACCGGGGCGGTGGGGCCGAGGTAGCGGCGCCAGATCGCCTCGCGGGCAGCGGGGTCGGGCGGGCCGACCGGGATGATGTAGTCGAACCTGCCCGGGCGCAGGAACGCCGGGTCCAGGGTGCGCAGGGAGTTGGTGGCGCAGACGAGCAGCCGGTTGTCGTGGTCGCGGAACGCGGGGATGAGTTTGAGGAGTTCGTTGGTGACGCCGTGTCCGGGGTCGACCGCGTGGCCGGAGCGGGCGGCTGCGATCTCCTCGACCTCGTCGATGAACAACAGGACGCTGTCCAGCTCGGCCAGGTCCGCGAACGCGTCGCGCAACGAGGCGGCGAGTGCCCCGTCGGAATCGGCGGCCAGACGGGAGGGGAAGAGTTCCACGAACGGCCAGCCGAGGCGGGAGGCGATCGCCTTGGCGAAGGTGGTCTTGCCGGTGCCGGGCGGCCCGAACAGGACGACCGCCTTCGGGGGGCGGACGCCGTAACGCTCGGCGACCTCCGGCTCGGCGAGCGGCAGAACGATGCGTTTCTCGATGGTGTCCTTGGCCTCGAACATGCCCGCCAGCTGCTCCCACAGGCCGCGCGGCAGGACCCGGCCGCCGAGCTGGGCGAGCAGTCCCGCGTCCTGCGCCCCGGCGGGCTCCAGTTTCTCGTAGTAGACCAGACCGTCCAGGCGGCGGTAGCCGGAGTTCTCCAACGCGGTGGTCCCGCTCGAGCCTGGGGTGAGGACCGCGCTGATCCTGCGTACTCCGCGATCGCGCAGCTGCCACTCGACCTGGGCGATCAGGGCACTGCCCAGTCCGCGGTTGCGCCACGCACCGGACAGGGCCGTGATCAAGATCCAGCCACGCTCGCCCTCGACGCGGGCCACGGCCATCCCGACCAGTTCCCCGTCCACCACCGCGACCACCGCGGGCTGGCCCGCACGGGCGGCCGACACGACCTCGGAGACCGGGAACACGGCAACGGACAGGTCGGCCTGCAGACCCTGGTCCCACAACCGGATCGCCTGGTCCAGGTCGTCATCATGGAAGTCCCGCAAGCGCCACACCGACATGACCGCCTCCTCGTCCTGGAACCATGGTGTGCCTGCCACCGGCCGCAACGCCTCCTCTCGGACCCCACGACCGGCGCCGGGGCCGGCCCGCATCCCGGCGGGGAGCGTCTTCGTCGACCATTGGCGGGCGTAGGCCCTGAGCCTGGATGCCGGCCGCTCGGCGCCAGTCGTACCGCGGTCGGCCTCCACGAACGCCCACAGCCGCACCGTGCCCCGACACCTGCGGGCCGGGGGCGTAGCAGTGGAGCAGCCGTCGGGGCGCACCGTCCCCTCCCGTCCCTCGGCGCAGCGGTGGTCCCGTCCCTCGGGTCGGCCAGGCGGGGGCGCCGGCCTTCACGCGCATGAGCATCCGGGCGATCGGCGGGTGGCCGTCTGCGAGGCCTGGAGATCGCGGATGGTCACGTCCGCTGGCGGGCGGCCTGCTCGCCGGTGTCGGCCAGGACGAACAGCAGCCGCGGGAGGACGGCGTGGTGCTGCCGCCTGGCCGGGGCTCTACGGGCGTGGTCCAGTTCTCGCGTCGGGTCCCGCTGCCCGGTGGCCCGCCGCCGATGGTTTTCGGGGAGTGCCCGACAGGGGACCTGGGGCCGGGGATACTGCGGGCATGGTCTTCTACGTGCTCGCTGCCCTGCTGTTCGTCCTGTTCGCGGCGGACATGCTGATCGGCCTCATCACCCGGGACAGGGGCGAGGGGTCGCGCTGGGAGAAGTGGCAGATCTTCGGCTACGGACCGCTGTTCGTGGCCGTCTGCCTGGCGCTGGCACTGGACGTCTCCCTCGAACCTGGCTGGTCGTGGGCCGCCCGACGTCCCGTTCTCCTCGGACTTCCGGTGGTGGCCGGTGTGTTCGGCATCGGCTGGTTCGTCACCTTTCGGCGCCGCCTGCGCGCGAGGAGGGCCGCCCGCGGGTGTGCGGAGCCGCCGACCTGACGCCTGCGGGTGGCGGGCGGGCCGGTGGCGAACCCCCGGGTGCGAGCGGCCCCTGCACCGCCCGTTCCCGCCCGCCCCTACCGTGGTGCGAGCACTGCGCGGCGTCCGTCAGGGCAGGCACAGCATGTGCGGCGGGCAGAGCTGATTCGGCCGCCAGGTGATGGTGACGGCCCCGTCGGTTCCGTTCGCACCGTCCGCTCCGGCGACGGGCCTGTCGCCGAAGGTGCCGTCGCCGCCGGGGCGGACCTTGTTCCAGGGGTCACCGGCGTTGCCCGCGTTGCTGTCGAAGATGCCACCCTTGCCGCCTTCACCGCCCGAGCCTCCGGCTCCGCCCGGCCCGCCGTTGCCTCCGGCGCCGTGCTGGGCCGCGCCGCCCTGCCCGGCGGGGCCGTGCTCCCCGCGCAGGCCTCCGGCACCGGGCTTGCGTCCCTTGCCCGCGGCTCCGTCCCGGCCGGCTCCGCCGCTCCTGCCGTCAAGGCCCGGGGCCTTCGTGGGCTGCGCCTCCTTGTAGCCGCAGACCGACTTGCCGTGCCACAGTCCGCCGGTGCCTCCCTTGCCGGGGCTGCTGCTCCCGGCGCCGCCGCCTCCGGGAGCGCCGTTGCTGGTGGTGCCGTTGTCGCCGCCCCGGCCGGGCTGTCCGGCGTGGCCGGCGGTGCCGGGAGCGCCGCCGCGGCCGCCGTCCACGAGGGTCAGGAACTCGGCCGGCCCCGGCAGGTAGTAGAGCGGCCCGCCCGGAAGGCGGGGATCCATGATGAAGGTGTAGGTGCCGTCGGCGCCCGCGGTGGCCGTCCGTCCGTCACTGCCGCGCGTGCCGTCCGTGCCGCCGCCCCAGGCGGTGCCACCGCCCAGGCTGCCGCCGTCGTCGGGATCACCGCCGCCCTCGCCGGCCGCACCCCCGCGGCCGCCCGTACCGCCCCGCCCCACCGTGATCCGCAGGACGGTCCCCGGGTCGACGAAGGCGGTGCAGGTGACATACCCGCCGGAGGCGCCCCCGCCGCCCCCGCCGCCGGCCGAACCGCC
>NZ_JAIZ01000472.1:0-11192 GCF_000710465.2 Kitasatospora sp. MBT63
CGGCTGGCTGCCCCGGCTGGCCGCGGCCGGACTGCGCACCGAACCGGGCTCGCCCTGGGAGCGGGCCAGCGCGTGCACCGGAACGCCCGGCTGCGCGAAGTCGCTGGCCGACGTGCGCGCCGACGCGGCGGCGGCCCTGGACGCGGCGGAGCAGCCGGGGGTGCCGGTGCACTGGTCCGGCTGCGGGCGGCGCTGCGGACACCCGGGCGGAACCTGGGTGGACGTGCTCGCCACGGGGCAGGGCTACCGGGTGACCCGGGGCGAGGCCTCGGTGGAAGTGACGACGCAAGAGATGGCCGAGGCGGTCGCCGAGGCCCGGAGGATGACGTGATCGAGTACGAGAAGGACGGCGCCGAGATCTACCGGCAGTCCTTTGCCACCATCCGGGCCGAGGCCGACCTGGCCGGCCTGCCCGCCGACGTGGCCCAGGTCGCGGTGCGGATGATCCACGCCTGCGGCATGACCGACCTGGTCGAGGACCTGGTGTACTCGCCGGGCGTGGTGGCCCGCGCCCGCGAGGCGCTGCGCGCCGGGGCGCCGATCCTGTGCGACGTGAACATGGTGGCCAGCGGGGTCACCCGCAAGCGGCTGCCGGCCGGCAACGAGGTGATCTGCACACTGGCCGACCCCGCGGTGCCGGAGCTGGCCGCGAAGCTGGGCAACACCCGCAGCGCCGCCGCGATGGAGCTGTGGCTGCCGCACCTGGAGGGCGCGGTGGTCGCCGTCGGCAACGCGCCGACGTCGCTGTTCCGGCTGCTGGAGATGGTGGCCGCCGGTGCCCCGCGGCCGGCCGCGGTGATCGGTGTCCCGGTCGGTTTCATCGGCGCCGCCGAGTCCAAGCAGGCCCTGGCCGAGCACCCGGTGGGCCTGGAGCACCTGGTGGTGCGCGGCCGTCGCGGCGGCAGCGCGATGGCCGCCGCCGCCATCAACGCGATTGCGAGCGAAGTGGAATGACGGAGCGTCAGACAGGCCGCCTGTACGGTGTCGGGCTCGGCCCCGGCGACCCGGAGCTGGTCACCGTCAAGGCCGCCGCGCTGATCGGCAAGGCCGACGTGGTGGCGTACCACAGCGCCCGGCACGGCCGCTCGATCGCCCGCTCGATCGCCGAGCCCTACCTGACGGCCGGGCAGATCGAGGAGAAGCTGGTCTACCCGCTGACCGTGGAGAGCACCGACCACCCCGGCGGCTACCGCGGTGCGCTGGACGAGTTCTACGAGCAGGCCGCCGCCCGGCTGGCCGCCCACCTGGACGCCGGCCGCGACGTGGTGGTGCTCGCCGAGGGCGATCCGCTGTTCTACGGCTCGTACCAGCACATGCACAAGCGCCTCGCCGACCGCTACCCGACCGAGGTGGTGCCCGGCGTGACCTCGGTGAGCGCCGCCGCGGCCCGGCTGGGCCGGCCGCTGGTGGAGGCCGAGGAGACGCTGACGATCATCCCGGGCACCCTGCCCGAGGAGGAGCTGACGGCCCGGCTGGCCGCCGCCGACTCCGCCGTGGTGATGAAGCTCGGCCGCACCTTCCCGGCGGTGCGCCGGGCCCTGGAGCGGGCCGGGCGGCTCGACGACGCGCAGTACGTCGAGCGGGCCACCATGCCCGGTGAGCGCACCGGGCCGCTGGCCGAGGTGGACCCGGAGTCGGTGCCGTACTTCTCGGTCGCCGTGCTGCCCAGCCGGATCGACCGGGCGGCGGCCGAACGGCCCGCCGGCCAGGGCGAGGTGGTGGTGGTCGGCACCGGACCGGCCGGGCCGCTCTGGCTCACCCCCGAGGCGCGCGGTGTGCTGGCGGGCGCCACCGACCTGGTCGGCTACACCACGTACCTGGACCGGGTGCCGGTGCGGCCCGGCCAGCAGCGGCACGGCTCCGACAACAAGGTGGAGGCCGAGCGGGCCGAGTTCGCGCTCGACCTGGCGCGGCGCGGCCGGACGGTGGCCGTGGTCTCCTCCGGCGATCCGGGGGTGTTCGCGATGGCCACCGCCGTCCTGGAGGCCGCGTGCGCCGAGCCGTACCGCTCGGTGCCGGTGCGGATCGTCCCCGGGATGACGGCAGCGCACGCCGCCGCCTCCCGGGCGGGCGCGCCGCTCGGCCACGACTACGCGGTGGTGTCGCTCTCCGACCGGCTCAAGCCCTGGGAAGTGGTCGCCCGGCGGCTGGCCGCGGCAGCCGCCGCCGACCTGGTGCTCGCCCTGTACAACCCGGGTTCGAAGAGCCGTACGACGCAGGTCGGCCTGGCCCGTGACCTGCTGCTGGAGCACCGCGCGCCGGACACCCCGGTGGTGCTGGCCCGTGACGTGGGCGGTCCGACCGAGCGGGTGCGGACGGTGCGGCTGGCGGACCTCGACCCGGCGGAGGTCGACATGCGGACCCTCCTGCTGATCGGCTCCTCGCAGACCCGGGCCGTCGCGCGCGACAACGGCACCGAGGTGGTCTGGACCCCGCGCCGCTACCCGCCGGCCTGACCGGCCTGACCGGCCCGACCGGCCCGACCGGCCTGACCGGCCCGACCGGCCGGGCGCAGCCGTGCCGGAGCCCCGGGCCGCCGATCCTGCGATCGGTGACCCGGGGCTCCGCGCGGTCCGGTGCGGTCCGTCTCAGGCGGCGCAGAACTCGTTGCCCTCGGGGTCCTGCATGATCCACCAGTGTCCGGCCGGCCCCTGGTCGTGCTCGCGGACCCGGGTCGCGCCCAGCGCCTCCAGCCGGGTCACCAGCTCGTCGAGCCGGCCGCGCTCGCCGTGGATGTCGATGTGCAGCCGGTTCTTGACGGTCTTGGGCTCGGGCACGTCCTGGAACAGCAGCCGGCGGCCCCTGCCGATGCCGCTCACCTCGTCGTACGGGTCGTCGGGGTGGCGGATCGCGGCGTAGCCGCGGAAGATCCGGTGGCCGTTGTGCTCGGTGACCGCGTCCTCGGGCAGCTGCCCGGCGGCCAGCAGGCGTTCGATCAGCGCGCTCGGGTCCTCGACCCGGTACCCGAGGGCGGCGGCCCAGAAGTCCGCGAGCGCGGGGGCGTCGGCGGTGTCGATGACCAGTTTCCAGTCCAGAGTCATGCCACCGGTCTAGGGGCTACCGGGCCGCGCCCGCAACCCGGGGCGCGCGGGCGGGCGGGCGCGGGTCGGGTTGCGGGTCTGGGTTGCGGGCCCGGGTCGCGGGCGCGGCCGGGGGCTCAGTGCCAGTCGGCGGCGTGCAGCTGCTCCAGGTGCCAGTCCGGGAAGAGTACGAACACCGAGACCAGGCGCGGCTTGAGCTCGGGGTTGAGGTCCTGCACGATCTTGGCGGTGAGGCTGCTGCAGAGCGCGGCACGGTTGAAGTTGAGCGCCGCGCCGTTGTAGAGGCACGGGTTGTCGCAGGCGTCCAGGAAGACCGCGACCTGCTTGGTGGGGTAGGCGGCCAGCTTGCCGGTGACGCCGGCGTAGAGGCTGTTCACCAGGTCCGTGGTGGTCTTGGTGCCACCGACCTTGAGGGTGTCGGCGACCTCGGTGCACAGGTCGTAGAACTCCGCGGCGTCCACGCCCGGGTTGGCCGGACACTTGCCGCGGACCGCGAAGTCGGGCTTGAGCGCGATGTCGTCGAACGGCCAGGGCAGGAACTCGGTGTGGCCGTGCTCCCAGAGCGCCTTGGCGGCGATGTACTCCAGCGCGGCGGTGTAGCTCGGCAGCGGGAAGGCGCTCGGCAGCCGGAAGCCGCCGTTCTGCGCCGTCGCGGGCGGCACATTGGCGATCTTCGCCGGGTCGACCAGCGCGTCGTTCATCCCGATCAGCAGGGTCTTGGCGTCGCGCGGCGTGTCGTGCGGGTCCAGCAGGCAGGTCACGAAGGTGTCGGCCAGGCCGGCCAACGGCGGGTGGATCGTCAGGGCCTTCTTGAACAGGGAGTTCGACGGCCCGAGGGCGCCGTTGTCCTTGCGGATGGACGGGATCTCGGCCTGCCACTCACCGGGCCACTGCGGGACGGCAGTCGTCATCTGCACCAGCTCATCTCTGCGGTCGACGGGTACGGGCGCACCACGCGTCGGCACCCCCGGTAACGAGGCTCGCCGAGATCTGACGGAGCGTCAATCGCTGTTTGTGCGTAGCCGTTCGGCGCCACCCGTCCGTGCAGGCAGGTGGCCCCGGTCGGGTGGGCTCCCCGCCGCGCCGAGCAGGTGCGGGAGGGAGCGGTTGTGCCGTAGCAGCCAGGCCAGGTAGGTGGGGTTGGCCCGGGCGAGGTCGAGGTAGGCGGTGCGCAGGTCGGTGTAGAGGGCGTCCAGGGTGGGGGTGGTGAGGGTGTCGGTACGCCAGGTGAGCAGGAGGCGGACGCCGAGCGGGTCGCCGTGCAGGGGGCGGACCACGGTGCCGGGGACGGGGACGGAGGTGGGCTGGCAGGGGCGGACGGCCTCGCCGGAGGCGACCAGTTCGGCGGCGGTGGCGTTGTCGCGGACCTGGAGGACGCGGGGGTCGAGCCCGGCGGCGGAGAAGGCCCGCCGCATGGCGGCGTACTCGTGGTCGGCCGTCGGATCGACCATCCAGGTGTCCTCGGCCAGGTCGGCCAGCCGTACCACAGGCTGGGTGGCGGCCGGGTGACGGACCGACATCGCGAGGAACTGCGGCTCGCGGTCGAGCAGGACGCGGTGTTCGGTACCGGCCGGGATCCTGAGCGGGAAGCCCTCGCTCTCGTGCACGAAGGCGGTGTCCAGCTGCTCGGTGGCGATCATGCGCAGCAGGGCGATGGCGGAGATGTCGACGTGGATGGTGGTGTCGGTGTCGGGTAACCGGTCGTGGACCTTGCGCAGCCAGGCCGGTACGGCGCGGCTGCCGACGCTGCCGATCCGCAGCTTGAGCTGCTCGGCGCCGACCGCCTCCTGGCGGGCGGCGGCGACCAGGGTGGCCATCTCGCCGATGATGGGCCGGGCCCGGGAGAGCACCGAGTGACCGAGCGCCGTGGGGTGACTGCCGGTCTGCTGACGGGTGAACAGGGCGCCGCCGATGGTGCGTTCGATGCGGTGCAGCTGGGTGGAGAGGGCGGGTTGGGTCATACCGAGCTGCAGTGCCGCCTTGCGCACGCTGCCGGTGTCCGCGATGGCGCACAGCACGCGCAGGTGTCTCACGTCGAGCTCCACAGCCGGAGCATAACCAGATGGCCAACTCTTTGCCAGGGCCATGTCATGGAGTGCAATCCCGGGTGACGCCCGGTGACAGCTCGTGACATGCGGGGATATTCCCGCGCGTTATCACCGGACTGACATCGTGCGTCGGCTCGCAGGGCTGAACGAAGCTCTCTGCTATCACCACTTCACCGGTGCTCCGCGGCGCCCCCAACCGCCGTGGAACTCGCGAACGGAGTTCCCCCACATGAAGCGTTCCGTCCTGTCGCTGACCGCTGCCGTCGGCCTCGCGCTCGCCGCCGGCCTGGCCGCCACGCCCGCCACCGCCGCGACCTCCGACACGGCTCCCCAGCAGGGCTACGTCGCATCCTCGTACACCGGCTCGGCCGAGGAGGCGGCCAACAACCAGGCGTTCTACCAGGCGGTGATGAAGTCGGCGCTGGCCAAGAAGGCCGCCAACCCCTTCCTCCAGACCGTCACCGTGACCTACGACGCCAGCAGCGCGCCGACCTTCCGCAGCCAGATAGCCAGCAGCGCCTCGATCTGGAACGGCTCGGTGCGCAACGTGCAGCTGCGCAGCGGCTCCAACGCCGACTTCCGCTACTACGAGGGCAACGACTCGCGCGGCTCGTACGCCAGCACCGACGGCCACGGCCGCGGGTACGTCTTCCTCGACTACGCGCAGAACCGGCAGTACTACTCGGTCCGCGTGGTCGCGCACGAGACCGGCCACGTGCTCGGCCTGCCGGACCACTATTCCGGCCCGTGCAGCGAGCTGATGTCCGGTGGCGGCCCGGGCACCTCGTGCACCAACGCGTACCCGAACTCCGCGGAGAAGAACCGGGTCAACTCGCTCTGGGTGAACGGCCTGACGGCGGCCGTCGCGGCCGGCTGACCGGTCGTCCTGCTGAACCCGGCCCCGAAAACGGCTACCGCCGGGGCCGGGTCCTCGCACTACCATCCGGTTCCATGACCACCCATCACGCCATACTCGAGGACGCGCTCACCCGGATCACCGCGGGCTACGTGTTCCCCGACCGCGCCGCCGAGGCCGACGCCGAGATCCGCCGCCGCCTCGCCGCCGGCGAGTACGAGGGACTCGCCGTCCCCGACCTGTGCACCGCCGTCACCGGCCACCTGCAGCAGGTCTGCCCCGACAAACACCTCCGGCTGGTGTGGCGCGAGGAGCCGCAGCCGCTGGAGGAGGACGAGGACGCGGACGCCGCCTTCTCGGCACTCTGCCGCTCCGAGAACCAGGGCGTGCGCCGGGTCGAGCGGCTGGACGGCAACATCGGCTACCTGGACCTGCGGCTGATCGCCACCCCGGCCGACGGCGCCGAGATGTTCGCCGCCGCGATGCGGCTGGTGGCCGGCACCGAGGCGCTCGTCATCGACCTGCGCCACAACCGCGGCGGCTCGCCGGAGGGCGTCGCCCTGTGGTGCAGCTACTTCTTCGCCGACGGCGAGGTGCACCTGAACGACGTCTACGAGCGGACCTCCGGGCGCACCCGGCAGTTCTGGACCTCCGGCCACCTTCCGGCGCCGCGCTACCTGGACCGGCCGGTGCGGGTGCTGACCAGTGCGAGCACCTTCTCCGGCGGCGAGGAGCTCGCCTACAACCTGAAGGTGCAGCAGCGGGCCACCCTGATCGGCGAGACCACCAGGGGCGGCGCACACCCCACCGAGTGGTACCCGCTCACCCCGCACGTCACCGTGACCGTGCCGACCTCCCGTTCGATCAACCCGGTCACCGGCACCAACTGGGAGGGCGTCGGTGTCGTTCCGGACGTGGCCGTCCCGGCGGAGCTGGCACTGGAGACGGCGCTGGAGGGGCTGGCGGGGGAGTTGGCCTGACGTTCAGTGGATGACAGACATTGAAATCTGTCATCTGTAATCTGCTATCTGTCATCCGACATCCGGCTCTTGGTGTCCGACGTCTGATGCCGGCCCGGCGGACACCCGTTCGGCGTCGCCGAAGCGGGCCAGCATCAGCACGCCCGCCACGGCGACCACGAATCCCGCCACCGCCGCCGGGACGGCTCCCGTCCGGGTGCGGTCCCCGAGCACCAGCACCCCGACGGCGGCCGGCCCGACGGTCTCGGTGATCACCATGGCCGCCGTCGCCGCGGTCACCGAGCCCTTCTCGACGGCCGCCGTCAGGGCCACGAACCCGCCGATCCCGCCGATCGCGACCGCGTACGCCGACGGCTCGGTGAACAGGCTCCCGACGTCGAGCGAGGGCAGCACCCGCACCGCGACCCCCACCAGTCCGAACTCCAGCCCGGCCACCAGCCCGAGCACGGTGGCCCGGGAGCCCGCCGGGAGGCGGCTCGCCGCCCAGGCCGCGCCCAGCAGGCCGACCGTCGCCACCAGCGTGACGACCCGCAGCGTCAGGTCGCCCTTCCCGCTGCCCTCGCGCCCGGCGGTGACGGCGAGCACGGCCAGTCCGGCGCAGACCGCGAGCACCGCCGTCCACTCGATCCGCCGCAGCCGGACCTGGAGGAGAGCTGCCGCGCCGACGGCCGTCACGGCCAGCGCGGAGGAGAGCATCGCCTCGACGACGTACAGCGGGAGCCGCTCCAAGGCGACCAGTTCCGCGACGAAGCTGAGCACGTCAAGCACCACACCCGCGAGGAACGGCCACTGCCGGACCGCGCCCACCAGCGCCGCGGCCCCGGCGCCGGAGGCGGCCGCATCCCGCCCACGGGCGGCCCGGCGGGTGCCGAGTGCCTCCAGCACCGTCGCCAGACCGGCGAGGAGTGCGGCGACCAGCGCCCAGATCACCCCGACTGACATGGTCCAGAGGCTATGGCCTGTGCGGCCGATCCCGGCGGACCAGCGTGGCCGCCGCGGCGGCTCGCGGTCCGGCCCGGCCCAGCGGCCCGGCCGGGCTCAGCGGTCGGCGGCGAGCCAGGCGACGGCGGACGGGACGTCCGCGACCGTCGGGACGCCGGCCGGCGGCTCGGGGCGGCGGACCACCACCACGGGCAGGCCCAGTTCACGGGCTGCGGTCAGCTTGGGCGCGGTGGCGGCGCCACCGCTGTCCTTGGTGACCAGGACGTCGATCCGGTGGGCGCGCAGGACGGCCCGTTCGCCGTCCAGGGTGAACGGGCCGCGGTCGAGCAGGATCTCGGTGTGCGGCGGCAGCGGCGGCTCGGGGGCGTCCACCGAGCGGGCCAGGAAGAAGAGACCGGTCAGATGGGCGAAGGCCGCCAGGCTCTGCCGGCCGGTGGTCAGCATGATCCGGCGCCCGAGCCCGGGCAGCGCGTCGGCGGCCTCGGCCGGTGACCCGACCGGGTGCCAGTGGTCCCCGGCCACCGGTTCGAAGCCCGGCCGGCGCAGCGCCAGCAGTGGCACCCCGGTCCGGGCGGCGGCCTCGGCCGCGTTGCGGCTGATCCCTTCGGCGAACGGGTGGGTGGCGTCGACCACCGCGTCCACCCGGTGCTCCCGCAGCCAGGCGGCCAGCCCGGCCGGGCCGCCGAAGCCGCCGATCCGTACCTCCCCGGCGGGCAGCCGCGGCTGCGCCACCCGGCCCGCCAGCGAACTCGTCACCCGCAGACCCGGGTCGGCTGTCCCCCGGGCCGCTGACCCGGCCGCCGACTCGGTCGCCGACCCGGCCACCAGCTCGGCCGCGAGCTGCCGGGCCTCGGTGGTCCCGCCGAGGATCAGGAGGTGGCGGGGCATCAGGCGCAGGGCTCGTGCGGACGTTCCCGCTCGGCCGAGTAGAGGTGGCTGTCCCGGAACTGCTCGGCGCCCAGCGTGCGCCCGACCAGGATGACGGCGGTCCGCAGCACCCCGGCCTCCTTCACCTGGCCGGCGATGTCGCCGAGGGTGCCGCGCAGCACCAGCTCGTCGGGGCGGCTGGCCATCGCCACCACGGCGGCCGGGCAGTCGGCGCCGTAGTGCGGCAGCAGCTCCTCGACCACGCTCTCCACGTACCGGGTCGCCAGGTGCAGCACCAGCAGGGCGCCGCTGCGGCCGAGGGTGGCCAGGTCCTCGCCCTCGGGCATCGGGGTGGCCTGCCGGGCGACCCTGGTGAGGATCACGGTCTGGCCGACCGTCGGGACCGTCAACTCCCGCTTCAGCGCAGCCGCCGCGGCCGCGAAGGCGGGTACCCCGGGCACCACCTCGTACGGGATGCCGGCCGCGTCCAGGCGGCGCATCTGCTCGGCCACCGCGCTGAACACCGAGGGGTCGCCGGAGTGCAACCGGGCCACGTCCTGGCCGCGTCCGTGGGCCGCGGTCATCTCGGCGACGATCTGGTCCAGGTTGAGCTGCGCGGTGTCGACCAGCCGGGCGTCCGGCGGGCACTCGGCCAGCAGCTCGCGCGGCACCAGGCTGCCCGCGTACAGGCACACCCCGCAGGCCGCCAGGGTGCGCTGGCCGCGCACGGTGATCAGGTCGGCGGCGCCGGGGCCGGCCCCGATGAAGTAGACGGTCACTGCTGCTCTCCCTGCTCCGAAGCGTTCTCGTCCCCGGCCGGCGGCTTGACCACCGACCACTGGGTGACCGGCATCGCCTGCCGCCAGCCGGTGAAGCCGCCCACCGGCACCGCGTGTGCCACCGCGAGCCGCAGCAGCTCACCGCCGTGCCGCCGGTACCACTGGGTGAGCAGTGCCTCCGACTCCAGAGTCACGGTGTTGGCGACCAGCCGTCCGCCCGCCGGGAGCGCGGCCCAGCAGGCCTCCAGCAGCCCGGGTGCGGTCAGGCCGCCGCCGATGAACACGGCGTCCGGGGCGGGCAGGCCGGCCAGCGCGGCGGGCGCGGGCCCGGTCACCACCTGGAGGCGGGGCACGCCGAGGGCGGCGGCGTTACGGGTGATCCGTTCCGCCCGTGCCGGGTCGCGTTCCACGCTGACGGCGCGGCAGCTGCGGTGGGCGCGCAGCCACTCGATGCCGATCGAGCCGGAGCCGCCGCCGATGTCCCAGAGCAGTTCGCCGGGCGCGGGGGCGAGCGAGGCGAGGGTGGCCGCGCGGACGTGCCGCTTGGTCAGCTGGCCGTCGCTCTTGTACGCGGCGTCCGGCCGCCCGGGCACCAGCTGGGCGCGGAGCGTGCCGGGTTCGGCCGTGCAGTCGACGGCGATGACGTTGAGGGGGTCGCCGGGCGGGTGCGGCCAGTGCGCGGCGGTGCCCTCCAGCTGCCGTTCGGCGGGGGAGCCCAGCTGCTCCAGGACGCGCAGCCGGCTCGGCCCGTAGCCGCGTTCGGTGAGCAGCGCGGCGACCTGGGCGGGGGTCCGGGCCCCGGCGCTGAGCACCAGGACGGTGCGGCCGGGGTAGAGGGCGGCGGTGAGCGAGTCCAGTGGGCGGCCGACCAGGGTGACCACGTCGGTGTCCTCGACGGGCAGGCCGAGGCGGGCGCAGGCGTGGCTGACGGAGGAGGGGTGCGGCAGCACCCGCAGCGCGTCCGGTCCGGCGAGTTCGGCCAGGGTGCGGCCGATGCCGTAGAACATCGGGTCGCCGCTGGCGAGGACGGCCAGGCGGCGGCCGCGGTGGGCGGCCAGCAGCCCGGGGACGGCGGGGCGCAGCGGCGACGGCCAGGGGAGCCGTTCGGCGGTGATCCCGGCGGGCAGCAGGTCGAGTTGGCGCGGGCCGCCGATCACCACCTCGGCGTCCTCGAGCGCCCGCCGTGACCCTTCGGCCAGGCCCGGCCAGCCGTCGGCCCCGATCCCGACCACGGTGATCGCCGGGACCGGAACGGAAGCGCTGGTCGAAGCGCTGGCCAAGGGGGACTCCTCGCAGGTCGGACGGGCTGGCAGGCAGCCTACCGGGGCCCGCGGACCGGCGGGCCCGGGTACGGCGTGACGCTGCTCTCGCGGTGGACGGGGCGGGCAGCCGCCGGGGCCGGGCGGGCCGGTGGGCCGGCCCCGCGGCGGCCTCGCCGTCGCGGCGAACGGTGTTCCGTTGGTGATCCGTTGGTGGCCCGCAGGAAGCTTCGACCAGGCCGCCGAACAGGGCGGCCGGATCGCCGGCGGGCTGTCGTCCGGTCGGTGCGGATCGTGAGAGGAGCGGACGATGACGAAGCCGACGGGGATGTCCGGGCGGGTGGCGCGGGCAGGCGGCGGGGTGTCGAGGGACTCGATCTGGACCTGACCGTGCCTCGGCGCCGCGCAGGGGACGGGGGT
>NZ_JAIZ01000472.1:11298-20597 GCF_000710465.2 Kitasatospora sp. MBT63
TGGGGCCGGCTGACGGTCGCGCCGTCCGATGGTCAGGCCGGCAGCCCGGAACGGGCGGCCGGAGCGGTCTGCCCGACGGCGGCCTGCCCGACGGCGGCGTGTCCGCGGGCGGTGAGCGCGGCGGCGGCCACCCCGTCGAGCTGCGCCCGGACGGCGTCCGCCTGCCAGGCGGCGGCCCGCTCGGCGAGCACCTCGACCACGGCGCGGGCCTCCAGGACCGCCGCCTCGGCCTCCGCCGTGCGGGCCAGCCGGGTGAGTGCCAGGGCGAGCCGCGCGAGGGCCATGCCTTCGCAGAACCGGTCACCGATGTAGCGGGCGAGCATCACGGACTCCTGGAACGGGGCGACGGCTTCGGCGTCGCGGCCGAGTCCGCTCAGCGCGGCGCCCTTGGTGACCAGGGTGTTGGCGTCGCCGGGGAGTTCGTTGAACTCCCGGCCGGCCCGCAGGGCCCGCTCGCTGTAGGCCAGCGCGTCGGCGTAGCGGCCCAGTTCCAACTCGATCAGGGCCAGGTTGGCCAGCACCGTGACCTCGCGCTTGCGCAGCTCCGGCGGCCCGACGAAGGCCAGTGCCTGGAGGAAGGCCGCACGGGCCTCCTCGCGCTGTCCGGTGCGGCGGTACACCAGGCCGATGGTGCAGGTGCTGGACATCTGGCCCGGGACGTCACCGGTCTCCTGGCGGATCCGCAGGGCGGCCCGGAGCAGGTGCAGCGCCTCCGACCAGCGTTCCAGTTGCATGAACGCCGCGCCCCGGGCGGTCAGTACGGTGGACTCGCCGGCCGGATCCCCGGCGGCGCGGGCGCCGGCCAGTCCTGCCTCGGTGATGTCCAGCCAGTCCTGCCAGCGGCCCATCAGGTTGAGGTACGCCCAGGCGAAGCCGGGCAGCAGCCAGCAGGTCCGGTGGAAGCCGTGCTCGGTGGCGGCGGCGGTGGCGCGGACCAGGTTGGTGCGTTCGGTCTCGCACCAGTGCACGGCGTCCTGGAAGTGCCGGAAGCCGTGCGGGCGGTGGCCGGGTTGCGGGACCGGTAGCTCGGGCCGGGCGGCGCCGGGGAACAGGACGGCGTCCGCCTCGACCAGGCTGTCCAGGTACCAGCCGGTGACCCGGCCGACGGCGGCCCGGCGGCGCCCGGTGGGCTCCTCGGCGGCGGCGCGCTCCGCGGCGAAGTCCCGGAGCAGGTCGTGCAGCCGGTAGCGCTCCGGTGCGACGCTCTCCAGCAGGCAGGCGTCGACGAGTTGCTCCAGCGCGTCCTCGACCCGCTCCGCGGGGTGGTCCAGCAGGGCGGCGGCCGCGCGCAGGCTGATCTCCGGGCCGGGCGCCAGTCCGAGCAGCCGGAAGGCCAGCGCCGGGTGGATCTCCTCCGGGCCTTGCGGGGAGGCGAGTTGGGCGTAGCTCATCTGGAAGGTGGCGCGGACGGCGAGGTCCTCGACCCGCAGCTCGTCCAGCCGGCGGGTGTGGTCGGCGAGCCGGTCGGCGAGGGTGGACACGTTCCACGAGGTCCGGCCGGCGAGGCGGGCGGCGGCGATCCGCAGGGCCAGCGGCAGCCCGGCGCAGTGGGCCACCACCCGGGCGGTGGCGGCGGGTTCGGCGGCGGTCCGGTCGTGGCCCGCGAGGGCGGCGAACAGTTCGTGCGCCTCCGTGTCGGCCAAGGTGGACAGCCCGAGGTGGACGGCACCGGCCAGCCCGCCGAGCCGGCGCCGCGAGGTGACCAGCACCGCGCAGCCCGCGGAGCCCGGCAGCAGTGGTCTGACCTGGGCGGCGTCGCGGGCGTTGTCGAGGACGACCAGCACCCGGCGGTCGGCGAGCAGGCTGCGGTAGCGGGCGGCCCTGGAGTCCTCGGAGGCGGGGATCCGGTCCTCGGGTTCGCCGAGGTCGCGCAGCAGGCAGGCGAGGATGTCGCTCGGCGTGGCGGGGGTGGCCTGCACCCCGCGCAGGTCCATGTACAGCTGGCCGTCGGGGAAGCAGGCGGCGGCCCGGTGGGCGCTGTGCACGGCCAGGGTGGTCTTGCCGAGCCCGCCGGCGCCGCTGACGGCGACCACCCCGAGCGGGCCGCCGCCAGGTGCCGGGGTCAGCAGGTCGAGGAGTTGCCGTACCTGGCCCTGTCGGCCGGTGAAGTCGGCTATGTCGCGGGGGAGTTGGGAAGGTGGCCGGTAGGGTGTGGGGCCCGGCGCAGGGGTCGGGGCCGCGGCGGGGTGGGTCAGGATCTCGTGGTACGCGGCCTGCGCCTCGGCGCCGGGCTCGACGCCCAGCTCCTCCACCAGCCGGCGGCGCAGCCGGTGGTAGACGGCCAGTGCCTCGCTCTGCCGCCCGCAGCGGTGCAGGGCGAGCATCAGCTGCCGCTGGAAGCTCTCCAGCAGGGGGTGCTCGGCGGCCGGCCCGGCCAGTTCGGGGAGCAGGGCGGCGTGCCCGCCGGCCCGCAGCTCGGCCTCGAACCGCCACTCCAGTGCCTGCAGCCGGCCCTGCCGCCAGCGTTCCACCGTGGGGCGGGCGGCGGTGTCGGCCTGCTCGGCCAGCACCACCCCGGTCAGCGGCTCGCCGCGCCACAGCGCGAGCGCCGCCCTGGCCCGTTCGCCGACGGCGGGCCAGTCGTCGCCGCGCCGGGCCGCGTCGGCCGCCCGCAGCAGGTCGGTGAAGCGGGTGCCGTCCAGTTCCTCGGCGCCGACCTCGATCAGGTAGCCCGGTGGGGCGGCGCGCAGCCGGAGGCCTCCTGCGGGTCCGAGGGCGCGGCGCAGCCGGGTCACGTGGTTGTGCACCGAGGAGGTGGCGCTGGCGGGGGGCCGTTCGCCCCACAGGGCGGCCTTGATCCGGTCCAGCGACACGGTGCGGTTGGCGTCGAGCAGCAGGACCGTCAGCAGGGCGAGGTTCTTCGGTGCGCCGAGCGCCAGCGCTCGGCCGGTGTCGTCGTGCGCGGTCACCGGGCCGAGCAGACCGAACCGCATCCCACGTCCCTCCCGCACCCCGGCTCCCGATCCGGGCCATGGTAGCCGCGACCCGGGCCCGGCCGGCGGCCAGGCCCGGTCGGTGGTCAGGCGGTCAGGCCCGGCCGGTGGTCAGGGCCGGCCGGTGGCAGGGGGCCGTGCCGACTGCAGGGCCGCTTCGGCCTCGGCCAGGACGTCGCCCGCCGTGGCGACCTGGGATCCGGTGAGCCGGGCGGCCGCGGCGCGGGCCACGTCGAAGGCGGCCGAGGCCTCGTCCGGCTGCCCGAGCCCGAGCAGGGCGATGGTCAGGTAGGCGTGGCCGACGGCCTCGGTGAACGGGACGCCGATGGTGGCGCCGCTGTCGATGGCGGACCTGAGCGCGGGCACCGCCAGCCCGGGGTTGCCCATCCGCAGGTGGGTGACGCCGAGGGAGGTGTAGGTCTCGGAGTTGGCCGCGGGCTCGCCGAGTTCCTCGCTGAGCCGCACCGATTCGCCGAGGCAGCGCAGCGCCTCGGGGTAGTGGCCGAGTTCCAGTTCGGCGCCGCCGAGGTTGGTGAGCACCATCTTCTCGTGGTTCCGGGTGTCCAGGGAGCCGGCGAGTTCCAGCGCCTGCAGGAAGTACTCCCTGGCCTCCGCGTTCCGTTTCTGGATCCGCATCAGGATGCCGAGGTTGTTGGTGGTGGCCATCTGGCCGGCCACGTCGCCGTCGGCCCGCCGGATCGCCAGCGCCGCCCTGAAGTTCTCCTGCGCCGGGGGCCACTCCCCGACCTGGACGTAGGCCGCGGCCCCTGATGGTGAGCATCAGCGACTCGGCGGCGCTGTCGCCCGCGCTGCGGGCGGCGGCCAGGCCGGCCGTGCTGGTGGTCAGCCAGTCCTGCAGATGGCTGCGGTGGGTGAGGTAGGACCAGCCGTGGCCGGGGATCCGCCAGGCGATGTGGTGGAACCCGTGCCGTGCGGCGGCCTCGGTGGCGCCGACCAGGTTGACCCTTTCGGCGTCGCACCAGTGCAGCGCGTCCGGTACCCCGGCGAAGCCGTGCGGCCGGTACCCGGGGTCCTCGGGCAGGCGCTCCGGCCGTCTGAGGGTGGGGAAGATGACGGCGTCGGCCTCGACGAGGCTGTCGAGGTACCAGCGCACGATCCGGCCGACGGCGTCCCGGCCGGCGTCCGCGCCCTCCTCGGCCTCGGCCCGCTCGGCGGCGAAGTCCCGGAGCAGGTCGTGCAGGCGGTAGCGGTCCGGGCCGGTGCTGTCGAGCAGGCTGACGTCGACCAGGTGCTCCAGCACCTGCTCGGTGCGGTCGAGCGGTTGGCCCAGCAGGGCCGCGGCGGCGCGCAGGCCGATGTCCACGCCCGGCGCCAGCCCGAGCAGCCGGAACGCCCGGGCGGGCCCGGGACCGTCCGGGCTGTCGGGGGCCCGCAGTTGCGCGTAGCTCATCAGGAAGCTGGCCCGGACGGCGAGGTCCTCGACCCGCAGTTCGTCCAGCCGGCGGCTGTGGTCGGCGAGCCGGTCGGCGAGCGTCGCCACCTGCCAGGAGGGGCGTCCGGCCAGGCGGGCGGCGGCGATCCGCAGGGCGAGCGGGAGGCCCGCGCAGTGGCGCACCACCTCGGCGGTGGCCTCCGGTTCGGCTGCTGCCCGCTCGGGACCGGCGATGGCGGCGAAGAGCTCGTGGGCGTCCCGGTCGCCGAGCGTGGACAGGTCCAGGTGGACGGCGCCCGCGAGGCCGGGCAGTCTGCGCCGGGCGGTCACCAGGGCCGCACAGCCCGCGGAGCCCGGCAGCAGCGGGGCGACCTGGGCGGTGTCGCGGGCGTTGTCCAGCACGACCAGGACCCGGAGGTCGGCCAGCAGGCTGCGGTAGCGGGCGGCGCGGGCCTCCTCGGTCGCCGGGATGTCGTGCTCGGGTGTGCCCAGCTCCCGCAGGAAGCCGGCCAGCACCTCGCCGGGGTCGGCGGGGGAGTGGTGGACGCCGCGGAGGTCGACGTACAGCTGCCCGTCCGGGAAGCCGTCGGCGATCCGGTGCGCGGCGCGGACGGCGAGCGTGGTCTTTCCGATGCCTCCGGGTCCGCTGACGGCCGCCACCCGCAGCACGCCGGGGCCCGGTGGCTCGGTGGGGGCGAGCAGCGCGGAGAGCCGGTCCAGCTGGTCGCTGCGGCCGGTGAAGTCGAGGATGTCCCTCGGGAGTTGGGCAGGTGCGCCGGGTCCTGGGGCGGGCGCCGGATCGTCCTCGGGCGGGGCGAGGATCTCCCGGTGGGCGGCCCGGGCGTCCACGCCGGGCTCGACGCCGAGCTCCGTCACCAGCCGCTTGCGCAGCTGCTGGAACACCGCGAGCGCCTCGGCCTGCCGTCCGGAGCGGTGCAGTGCGAGCATCAGCTGCCGGTGGAAGCCCTCCCGCAGCGGGTGCTCGGCGGCCAGCGCGGTCAGCTCCGCGACCAGGGCGCCGTGCTCGCCGTCGCGCAGTTCGGCCTCCAGCCGCCACTCCAGCACCTGGAGCCGTGACTGCCGCCACTGTTCCAGCTCCGGTTCCACCTGCGCCGCCGCGTGCTCGGCGAGCTGGACGCCGGTCAGCGGATCGCCGCGCCACAGTGCGAGGGCGGCGCGGGAACGTCTGCCGACGGCGGCCCAGTCGCCCCGGCGGCGGGCGGCGTCCGCCGCCCGGACCAGGCCGGTGAAGACCAGCGCGTCGACCTCCTGCTCGTCGGCCTCGATCCGGTAGCCCCGCTGGTCGGCGCGCAGCCGGGCCGCGCCCTCGTCGCCGAGGGCGCGGCGCAGCCGGGTCACGTGGTTGTGGACCGAGGCGGTCGCGCTCGCGGGCGGGTGATCGCCCCAGAGCGCGGACTTCACGGTGTCCAGCGACACCGCGTGGTTGGCCCGCAGCAGCAGTACGGCCAGCAGGGCGCGGTTCTTCGGTGCGCCGAGCGGGAGTTCGCGCCCGGCCGGGTCGTGCACCGTGAGCGCCCCGAGCAGGCCGAACCGCATCCCGTGTCCCCCGTTCCCCGCGCGGCCGGGTCCGGCCCGCCGCCGATCATCTCCGGCGACATGCTAGAGCCTGCCCGCCGGTGGACCGACCCGGTGGCCGTCCGCTGCTCAGGCCTGCCAGTGCGGCTTGCCGCTGACCATCCGGCAGTAGATCATCCGGCCGCCGGCGTCGTGGGTGGAGCGGCCGAGGTCGGCGTCGCGGCAGAACTGGCCGGCCTGGTAGCAGTTGCCCGCGTTGGAGACGATCTCGCAGCCGGCCGGGGCCGGGGCAGGTTCGCTGGTGCGGGGCGGTTCGGCGGTCCTGGTGGTGGTCTTCGGCGCGGGGGCGGTGGTCTTCGGCGCCGCGGGCTTGGTGGTGGTGACGGCGGCCGGGGGCGCGGGCGGCGGGACGTTCGCCGCGGCGGCCTCGGTGACGGTCGGTGTCGGGCTCGGCGTGGGGCTCGGAGTCGGGCTCGGCGTCGGCGTCGGGTCCGGGGTGGCGCTGGTGACGGCCGCGGCCGGGGCGGCGGCGCTGGTGGAGACGGCGGGCGCGGGGGCGCCGCCGGTGTCCGAGGGGTCGCAGCCGGTCAGGGCGAAGGCGGCGGCCAGGGCCAGGGCGGCGAGGCCGGCGAGCTGCCGGTGGCGGCTGCGGGTGGACGAGGGCATGGCGGTGGAAGGCTCCGTTCCGGCGGGGGTGGGCAGGCCGGTGAGTCAACCAGAGCGCGGCCGCGCTGTTCACCTTTCGAGCACGTAACTCCCATATGTCGCCAAGCCGTTGAAGAAACGTGATCGGACGGTCACGGTCGGTAGGGGAGCTGCGGTACGTCGTAACAGGCGGTGGCCGGGAAGTCGACCTGGCCCACCCAGCCGCCCCGTCCGTCGAACGCGGTGTCCTGCCAGCGGGCGGCGTTCAGGCAGGCGAGGGTGGGTCCGCTGGGCCGGGGCTGCGGCGTGAAGTCGGCGGGGATCAGCAGGCCGTGGGCGTCGTACGGCTCGCGGCGGTTCATGAACCGCCCGACGCAGGCCCGGGTCAGCTCGGTGCCGCAGGAGTCCATCGCGTCGGTCAGCCATAGGGCCGCCGCCCAGCCCTCCAGCTCCCAGGCGGAGAGCTGTCCCGCGCGCTCCGGGTAGTAGCGCGCCATGGCCGCCCGGAACGCGGCGACGGCCGGCTGCGTGGTGTCCTCGTAGTTGCGGGAGGACGAGGTGGCCCACAGGTCGTTGCGGCAGGAGGGGGAGTCCCGGTAGTCGGTGCGCACCGTCTCGGACCAGTTCTGCACGTTGGTGACCTTGGCGGTCAGCCGGACCCCGGCGGCGTCGAGCGCCTGGCAGAGGGCGGCGTTGCCGCGGCTGTCCATGGCGTCGAAGAGCAGCTCGCTGCCGTCAGCCTTCATCGCGGCGGCGACCGTCTGGAAACCGGGCAGCGCGAGGTCCACGCTCTGGCTGAGCACCCGGTACCCCTCCGCCCGCAGGCCCTCCTCCAACTGCCGGGCGTAGCGCGCCGAGTCGGCCTGGTTGTACGAGACCACGGCCGCGCTGTGGGCGCCGAGCCGCTCCTTGAAGAAGCGGTAGACCTCGGTGCTCTGGTACAGGACACCGTCCCAGCCGACCGAGCGGCCGTCCCGGGGCGCCGCGGAGCCGTAGATGCTGTACAGGTGCGGCCAGCGGTCGTAGGCGGTGGTGATCGGCTGCCCGCCGACGTCGGGCACCTGGTGGGCGTCGACGTACGGCGCCCCGGCGTAGTCCAGCACGCTGCCCGCGACCAGGGCGAACACGTGCTCCTGGTCGATCAGCCGGTGCGCGCAGTCCCGGTTGCCGAGGCCGCTGCCGCCGTCGTCGCAGGTCACCACCCGGACGGTGCGGCCGTGCAGGCCGCCCTGGTCGGCCTGGGCGCGGAAGAAGGCGAGCGCGCCGTAGCGCGGACCGGCCAGCGCCTCCCCGCCCACCGGGCTGGTCAGCGAGGTGATGATGCCGACCGTGATCTCGCGGGCGCTCACCCCGGTGTCCGTGGCCAGATCGGGTGCGCCGCCGGCGGAGCCGAACGCGCTGCGCGGCAGCCGGCTGCCGCAGGCCGTGGCCGGCGCGAGCAGCAGCAGCAGCGCGAGGGCGGCGGCCGCCGGGCGCCGCCCGGCCGCCGCCGCCCGCCGTCGCCGGCTCAGCTGCACCCGGGCACCGCGGAGGCGCTCCCGGCCAGGGTCACCAGTCCGCACAGGGTCGAGGTGGAGACCTTCCAGGTGCCGTTGACCAGGACGGCCTGGCCGGTGGCGTCCTGCTGCACCACCTGGTCCTGCAGCGAGAGCGTGTAGGTCACGGTGGCGGAGGAGGGCGAGGTGAAGGCCACGTCGGTGACCTTGGCCTTCACCTGGCCGACCCGCGGGTCCGAGGCGAAGCCCTGGAGCACCGGGACCAGTTGCTCGCCGTTCTCCAGCAGGGCGGACTTGTCGGCGAGCGAGGTGGCCGGGTCGAAGAACTTCTCCCAGTTGGTGGTCACCTGGGTGGTGGCGCCGGCGACGTCGGCGGGGGCGCTGCCGGTCGCCGAGGGCGACGGGGACAGCTCGATCGACACCGAGGCCGACGGCCCGGAGACCGAGATCGACACGGACGGGGCGGCGGAGGCGCTGCTGCCGCTCCCGCTGCTACTGCTGCTGCACCCGGCCGCCAGCGCGACGGCCAGCGCCGCGCCGGTCAGCCGGAGGGCGGCGGCCCGGTGCGGCCGGGCCCGGTGCGCCCGGGTGTCCGGGGGGAGCTGCCGACCGGCTCCGGCTGCCGGCCGGTGGTCACTGTGGCTGGTGCGCATGGGCTCTCTCACCGCGTCTTCCCGACCTGGTCCCGGTCGCTCGGTTGGCTGCCCGGCCGGTCGGGCCGGGCGCGGCGCAACAGGCCGCACGGGCCACTATGAGGGACGATCGCCGGACAAACCATCATGCACCACCCAGAAGCCCCATATCGGATAGAGTTCCACCCACGGAAGGTGCCATGCCCCGCCCGTACCTGCGGACCGCCGCCCGCGCCCTGCGCGAGCACCCGGGCTGGCCGGTGCTGGTCGCCGGGCTGCTGCTCTGCCTGCTCGGCTGGTACGGCGTGTCCGGCGAGTCCCTCACCGCCCGCCAGCTGCCCTACCTCGCCTCCGCCACCGCCCCCGGCACCGCCCTGGTCGCGGCCGGCGCCCTGCTGCTCGGCAACCGGGCCCCCGGCCCCCGGGACCGGCCGGCCGACCCCCGGATCGACCAGCTGTACGCGCTGCTCACCGACGGAACCGACCCCCGCCCCGACACCGCCCCCGCCCCGGCGGGCCCGCTGCTGGCCGTCCCCGAGGGCACCCTGTACCACCGCCCCGACTGCGCGCTGGTGGCCGGCAAACCGCAGGCCGTCCCGGTGGACGCGGCGACCGTCCGCGAACGCGCCCTCACCCCCTGCCCGGTCTGCGACCCCGGACCGCC
>NZ_JAIZ01000472.1:20660-22538 GCF_000710465.2 Kitasatospora sp. MBT63
GCCCGGTCTGCGACCCCGGACCGCCGCCCGCCGCGGGCGGCTGACGCCGTGCCGGACACCCTCTCGCTCGGCGTCGACCTGCTGCTGGCCGGTCTCGCGGTCGGCAGCGCGGCCGCCCTCAGCGGCGTCGGACTGATCGTCACGTACCGGGCCACCGGCGTGCTCAACCTCGCCCAGGGCGCCCAGGCGATGCTGATCGCCTACCTGCTGCGCGAACTGGTGGTGGTCCGGCACTGGCCGCTCGCCCTCGCCGCGCCCTGCTGCCTGCTGCTGGCCGCGCCCGCCCTCGGCGTCCTGCTGGAGGTGGCCGTCTTCCGGCCCCTGCAACGCCGCGGCGCCGGCGCCGCCGAGACCCTGGTCGCCTCCGTCGGCGTCTTCGTGCTGCTGATCGGCCTCGCCGTCCTGGTCTGGGGCACCACCCCGTTCGGCGACGCACCCGCCCTCGCCCCGGCCACCGTCCTCGCCCGTCCCGGCGGCCACCCGCTGCGCCTGGACACCCTGGTCCAGCTCGCCGGGGTGCTGCTGCTCACCGCGGCGGTCGGCCTGGTCAACCGCCGCACGGCCGTCGGCGTACGGATGCGCGCGGTGGTCGACGACCGCACGCTGGCCGGCCTGACCGGCATCGACGCCGACCGGGTCGCCGCCGGCGGCTGGGCGTTCGGCTCCTTCACCGCCGGGCTGGTCGGCGTCCTGCTCGCCCCCGACCTGCTGCTCGACCCGTACGGGCTGCCGCTGCTGGTGCTGGAGACCATGGCGGTGGCCGTCGCCGCGCGGCTGCGCAGCCTGCCGGTCGCCGTCGCCACCGGACTCGCGCTCGGCGTGGTGCAGAGCGAACTCACCCGCTGGCACCCGCCCGGACAGCTGCTGCCGCTCGCCCAAGCCCTGCAGGCCAACCTGTTCGTGGTGGCGCTGCTGGCCGCCGCCCTGCTGCCGTGGCGCACCGCGCTCGCCGACGACCGCGGACTCGCCCCCCGGCCCGGCCGCAGCACCCCCGGCGGCATCCGGGCCGCCTGCGCCGTCCTGCTGCTGCTGCCGCTCTGGTTCCGCGCCGACGACCTGCGTGACGCGCTCGCGGTGCCCGCGCTCGCCCTGGTCCTGCTCTCCACCGTGGTGGTGACCGGCTACGGCGGCCAGGTCTCGCTCGGCCAGGCCGGGTACGCCGGGCTCGGCGGCCTCGGCACCGCCCTGCTGATCTCCGGTCAGGTCCCCGGCCTGCCCGCCCTCCCGCCGCTGCCCGCCCTGCTGCTGGCCGTCGCCGCGGCCGTACCGCTGGGCCTGCTGCTCGGCCGGCCCGCGATCCGCCGCCGCGGCCTCGCCCTCGCCCTGACCACGCTGGCCGTCGGGACCGCCCTCAGCCGGCTGGTGTTCGACCAGCCGTACGCCACCGACGGACTGGACCTCGGCGGCGCCCAACTGCCAGGCGGCGACCGGACCCTGTACGCGCTGGAACTGCTGCTGCTGGCCGCGGCCCTGCTGCTGGTCCGCAACCTGCACCGGGGACGGCTCGGCCGGGCGCTCACCGCACTGCGCGACCACCAGGACGCCGCCTCGGCCGCCGGGGTCGACGTCCCCCGCCTCAAACTGCTGCTCTTCATGACCGGCGCCGGGCTCGCCGCCCTCGGCGGCGCCCTGACCACCCTGGCCGGCCAGTCCTTCGACCCGAACGCCTACGACCCGGTGCGCGGACTGCTCTGGTTCGCCGCCGCGGTGGTCGCCGGGGTGGACAGCGCCACCGGGGCGGTCGTCGCCGCCGCGGCCCTGACCGTGCTGGACACCCTGTTCGGCCAGGGCGTCTCCGCCGTGGTGGTCGGCGCCGGCGCGGTGGCGGTCGGCCGGCTCCCCGGCGGCCTGGCCGGGCTCGCCCGGGCCCGCGGCCCC
>NZ_JAIZ01000473.1 GCF_000710465.2 Kitasatospora sp. MBT63
TGCTCGGGGACGGTGACCATCTCGCAGTACGCGGAGGCGACGTCCTTGTAGAGCGAAAGGAGGTCGACCTCCTGCTGGTAGGAGCCGCCCATCGCGCTGCGGTCGGTCTGGCCGACGATCGCGACCACCGGGACGTGGTCGAGCTTGGCGTCGTAGAGCCCGTTGAGCAGGTGGATCGCGCCGGGGCCGGAGGTGGCGGCGCAGACCCCGGTGCGGCCGGAGAACTTGGCGTAGCCGACGGCGGCGAAGGCGGCCATCTCCTCGTGCCGGGCCTGGACGAACTGCGGCTTGTTGTCGGCCCGTCCCCAGGCGGCGAGCAGGCCGTTGATGCCGTCGCCGGGGTAGGCGAAGACCTGGTCGACGTCCCACTGGCGCAGTCGTTCGAGGATGTAGTCCGCGACCTTCATCTTGGGCTCCGTTCAAGCGTCGGCTCTCCGGCGGGGAGGGCATCCCCCGCTCGGTCGTCTCACCCGTCAGGGCTGCCCGAAACACGGCCCCGGCCGCTGTGGGGTCAGCTCCGGGAGGTGAGCGCGGCCATGATCGTGGCGGCGCCGAGGGCGAGCCAGACGAGGTGGTCGCCGAGCGGCCCGGAGTGCAGCCGAGGGGCGCCGGCCCAGCGGCCCGGCCGGCCCCGTGCCATCCGACGACCTCGATCCGGGCGGCGCGCCGCACCCTGCGGGCTGCCGGCGCACCGCCGAGTCCGCCGCATTCTCCGGGCCACCCCGCACGCCGCCGACGGCTCGGAGCAGTCTGCCGCGCAGGAAGTCACCCTGTTGGCGCAGCTGTTGCGAGCGCCATCCACGGGCAGCCGCGGAGCGCGCCTGCCCGTTCCTGCCAGCCGCATGCATCCGCTTCAGGAAGGTGTGGCGCACCGGGTCCGGGGCAGGCGGGGGCCGACAACGCGTCACGCCGGGACCGGCCCGGCGGGCGTCACAACACGAAGGAGACGCGATGAGCGGCATCGAGATCTGGGACTTCCGCAGCACCTCCGGCCACGTCTCCGGCAACGATCTGGTCGGCTTCCACGTCGAGGCCACGGACGGCCCGATCGGCAAGGTCGACAAGCTGTCCGAGGAGGTCGGCGCCCGGTACCTGGTGGTGGACACCGGCCCGTGGATCTTCGGCAAGCACGTCCTGCTCCCGGCCGGCACGGTGGTGCGGGTCGAGCAGGAGGAGAAGAAGGTCTACGTCGACCGCACCAAGGACGAGATCAAGGGCAGCCCCGAGTTCGACTGGGACCAGCACCGGACGGACGCCGGCTACCAGGAGCGGTACACGGGCTACTACGGCCCGTTCTACGGTGGCCCCGTCATCTGACCCGGCCTCGCAAGAGCCGGCCGCGGGCCGCCACCGACACCGGTGGCGGCCCGCGCCGCTGCGCCCCCGGAGCCTCAGGTGCTGTCACCGCCGGGCGTCTCCGCGATGGCGAGTTCGGGCTCAAGACCCTCCGGCAGCGCAGGCGTTCGGAGCCCGCTCTCGCGGCGCCAGGCCTCGAACGCCCAGGCGCTCGACGCGACCAGCGCGAGTCCGGTGGTTCGCCGTCGGGCCCACCCGAGCGGCCTGAGGTGGTCTGCCCTGAAGTCCGCTCACCACACCGGCGATCGACCGTGGGCATGGCCCGGGCCACCACCGGCGGGCCGGGCGCCCCCGGAAGGCGCAGGATTGCGACCGCGCCGTCCACCAACCTCACGGGCAGCGGCACCAGCTGCCCGCGCGGTCGTCGGGTCCTCAACGGCCCGGTCGGGGCCCCCAGTCGAGGCGGAGCACGGCGAGGTCATCGGTGTGCCGGCCGGCGTTCAGGCTGTGGGTCTCCTTGATGAGCAGGTCGACGTGCGCGGCCGGGTCCGCCGTCGGCAGACTGCCGATCAGCGTGAGCAACCCCTCGACGCCGAGCCGCTCGCCCGTGGTCCCGTTGTGCCCTTCGGTCAGGCCGTCGGTGTAGAGGGTGAGGGCCCCACCGGCCGGGAGCGGGACGACCGTCAGGGGCCAGCTGCGCAGTCCGGGCATGATGCCGAGGGCGATGCCGTGGGCCGCGGTCAGCTGGCGGGTGCCCTCGGCGGTGGTGATGAGGGGTTCGTGGTGGCCGGCGAGGTGCAGGGTCGCGGTGGCGGCCTTCTGGTCGAGAGTGAGCAGGGTGCAGGTGGCGAACTGCGACTGGCTGACCCGTTCGGCGACCAGGATGCGTTCCATCAGGTTGAGCAGGTCCTCGCCGCGGTGTCCGCCGAGAACGAGGGAGCGCCAGGCGATGCGCAGGCAGACACCGAGCGCGGCGGCGTCGGGGCCGTGTCCGCTGACGTCTCCGACGACGGCGTGCAGCAGGCCGTCGTCGCCCTCCACCACGTCGAGGAAGTCCCCGCCGAGCAGGGCCATGGCGGTGCCCGGCAGGTAGCGGGTGGTCACCGTCACCGTGGAGGTGTCGATGATCGGCGGCGGCAGCAGTCCTCGCTCCAGGCGGGCGTTCTCCTCCGCCCGGAGGCGGGCCGCCTGGGCCTCGATGCCGGCGCGTTCGGTCTCACTGCGGTACACGGCGTAGCGGACCGTGCGGTGGAGAAGCTCCGCCTCGACCTTCCCCTTGACCAGGTAGTCCTGGGCACCGGCGGCCATCGCGTCGGTGCCTGCCTTGGCCTCGGACAGGCCGGTCAGGACGATGACCGCCGTGTGCGGGGCAAGGGCGCGGACGGCGGTGACAGCGGCGATGCCGGCGGCGTCGGGCAGGTGCAGGTCGAGGAGGATGCAGTCGGTCGCACCGGCGGCCAGTGCGCTGCGGGCCTCGGTGAGGGTGGACCGGGTGGTCAGCTCGAAGCGCAGCCCCGTGTCGTGCAGGAGCTCCTCCACCAGGAGGGCGTCGCCCAGGTCGTCCTCGATCAACAGGATGCGGTACAGCGGTCCTTCGGAGGCCGTCCCTGCGGAGGCCGCCACGGCTGCGGTCATCGCGGCTGCTCCTGTTCGGCACGGTCCGCTTCCGGAATCGCGGAGGGGCCGGGGAGTTGTGGCGGCTCGGGCGCCAGGGTGAAGGTGATGCGAGTGCCGTCCGGATGGTCGAGGTCGATGCCGATCGTTCCGCCGTGGAACTCGACGATCTTCTTGCACATGGCCAGGCCGATGCCGCTGCCGGAGTAGGCGTCCTTGGTGTGCAGCCGCTGGAAGATCAGGAAGACCTTCTCGGCGAACTCCGGTGCGATGCCGATGCCGTTGTCGGTGACCGTGAAGCGCCACAGCGGGCCTTCGCGTTCGGCCGAGACGTGGATCCGGGGTTCCTCGCCGGGGCGCCGGAACTTGACGGCGTTGCCGATCAGGTTCTGCCAGAGCATGCCCATCTGGGTGGGGTCGGCGACCAGGGTCGGCAGTGGATCGTGGGTGATCCGGGCCCCGGACTCCTCGATGCCGACGCTCAGCGCGGCCAGTGTCTGCTCCAGCGTCTTGTCCAGGTCGACTTCCTGGTGGGCGTGGTGGAGGCGCCCGACGCGGGAGAAGTCGAGGAGGTCGTTGATGAGGGTCTGCATCCGGTTCGCACCGTCGACGGCGAACTCGATGTACTGGTCGGCCTTGGCGTCCAACTGACCGCCGTACCGGCGCTTGAGGAGCTGGGTGAAGCTGGAGACCTTGCGCAGCGGCTCCTGCAGGTCGTGGGAGGCGACGTAGGCGAACTGCTCCAGCTCGGTGTTGGAGCGCTGGAGGTCGGCGGCCTGGGCGTCCAGGCGCAGGCGCGCCTGCTCGGTGTAGGCCAGCTCCCGGACGAGGCGGCGGCGCATGAAGTCGATCTCGGCGCTGAGGCGGCGCAGGTCGGCGGGGCCGGTGGAGGTGATGGGGTGGTCGAAGTCGCCGCCGGCGATGGTGCGGGCGTCCGCGCCGAGTCGTTCCAGCGGCCGGTTGATGCCGCGGCGCAGCCCTTCGAAGACCAGGGCCGCGAGGAGCACGATGAGGATCGCGATGGTGCCGAACACCCAGTTGCGCAGGGCCAGCGTGGACACCAGGTCGTCCCTCGCGCGGGTGCGATCCGCGCGCAGCCGGTCCTGTTGGCTGCTCAGCTCGGCCCGTACGGTGTCGAATGCCTGCTTGCCCTGGGCGGCGAGGGCGGTGGCAACCGCGGAGGGAGCACCGGGCGGGGAGGCCGCGACCGGCCGGGCGATCTGCTCCTGCCAGGCCGACATCGCCTGCTGGACGTCGGCCAGGTCCTCCAGCGCCGGGGCGTCGTCCTTCAACAGGTCTGCGAGGTGCGCCGCCTGGGCTTCCTGGTCGGCGAGTCCCTGCTGGTAGGGAGCGATGAACTCGGTTGATCCGGTGAGGCCGTAGCCGCGGATTCCGGTCTCCTGGTTGAGCATCGCGGATTCCAGGCGGAACGCGGTGGACAGCGCCGGGGACTTGACGTCGACGAGGTCGGTGCTGATGGTCTGGGTCCGCTGAAGGACCCAGGCCCCGGTCACCCCGAGCAGGGCGAGGACCACCAGGGCGACGGCTGCTCCGACGCGTAGCCACCGCCGGGTCGTCCAGGTGGAGACCCACCGTGTCCTAGGCAGCCCTTCTTCGCCGGTCATGTCCCAACCCTCCACCTTGACGGTCGCCTTCAAACCGGCGCAGCGCACACTGTAGAGGGCAGCCGACAATGAATGTTGTCGCAGGGTCATCAATGGCCCTATGGTGCCGGTATGCCTGGCAAGAACTTCGTGTTGCGTACGACGCAAGATGAGACGGCCGCCGTCGCGGACGCGGTGGTCGGCAGGCTGGCCCGGCGCCTGGTGCTCGAGCTGTTGGACCAGTCGTCACCGCAGACCGGGGACGGCCCGGCGCGTCCACTGTCCATGCTGCACATGCTGGACCATCTTCAGCAGGCGACCGAGCGGCTCCAGCGGAATGCCGCGGTGGCAGCGGTCCGGGCGGGCGCCGGCTATCCGCAGATCGGTGCGGCCTGCGGGATGACCCGCCAGGGTGCCCGGCGTCGCTGGCCGGGAATCTTTGACCATTCCAACGAGGCACCTACGGAGCGTCCGATGATGACCAGCCCCGCCCGTCCCTTCGACGTCCTGCTCGTCGAGGACGATGTGGCCGATGCCATGCTCATCGAGGAGGCCCTGTCCGAGCGAGGGGCTCGCAATCTGGTTCAGGTCACCGACGGACTCGCCGCCCTGGAGCACCTTCGGGCACCCGGCACCGTGCGCCCGGACCTGATCGTCCTCGATCTGAACATGCCGCGGATGAACGGCCGTGACCTGCTGAAGGTCCTGAAGACGGACGAGGACCTGAGGACCATCCCCGTGGTCGTCCTCACCACGTCCTCCGCTCCCGACGACGTCACCGGCGCCTACAGCAGCCATGCCAACGCGTATGTGACCAAGCCCGTCAATCTGGACGAGTTCGAGCAGGCCGTCCAGACCATCGACGCCTTCTACCTCGACACGGCCACCCGTCCGCCGCGCACCTGACGGCCGAGCAGGCCGGCTACCCGACCGAGGCCGGCGTGCACCGGCCTGCTCCACCTCGCAGTCCGATCCGGGGAGACCAGTGGCTCCATCCCGGTCCGGGCCCACCCTGGGCAGGTCGCGCCGAGGGAGATCACAGCCCACGCGGGGCGGGCAGCGGTTCGCTCCGGGCACGCCGCAGGAACACAGGCCCGGATGGTCCGCTCGGGGGTACCGGTTCGGCCGGTGCCGGTCGGTCTCGTGGCAGGCTGCGTGCTGCGGAAGGCTTCATGCCACTCGGCCCGAAGCGGCGGCATCCGCCGGTTCTCGCCCGACCGCTGACGGCCGACTGGATCGAACATGCCTGGGCGGAGCGCACGCCGCCTGCCGGTGCGCTCCGCTTCCGGGCCGGTTCCGTCGACCGTCCGGGGCCGCTCCCTACCAGCGGTATCAGCAATGACGCCGCCCGGACGAGTGCGTGCCGCGGGCCACGAATCCCACCGGCCACGTCGTCGGCACGATGACCGCTGCCCACCGCAGGGCCGGCTGACCCCCGCCTGTGCGGGGGTCAGCCGAGACGAGTCTCTTCCCGGGGCCCGCGGCGGATCCTGCTGCTCGTTCACCGCGTACTCCACCAGCCCGAGATGCCGGTCCCCGGCCGGCCGGGGACCGGCATGCTCAGGTGCGGGAAGGGGGTTTCACGCAGGTCGACCAGGAACGCCACGACCGCGGAGAACACATCGGCCGGCGTGCCAGGGCGGCCGCCGTGGTGGCGGGCCGCAGAGTCCGGTCACGCCGCGCTGGTACGAGGTGTTGCGCGATTGGCGGTGCGCAGCGGGGTGGCGCCGGCCCGGGTGGCGCGGGCGACGGAGAGCGCGGCGCGGTGGCGCTGGCGCTGCTGGCGGGCGTGCTGGTCGGCGTCGGTGGCCGGGTGTCCACGATCGCGGGTCGGTGGGCGTGCTCGGGCTCGCGCAGCCAGTTGTAGGTCCGGCGCAGGATCTCCTCTCGGGCACCTGCGGCTTCGTCGAGCGCGGCTCGGCGGGCGGTGGCGTCCTCGCGCGTCCGGCGGCGCAGCTCCTGGTAGGTGTGGCGGTCGGTGAACGGGGGCCGGGCCGGCCTCATGGTGGGCCGGTCGTCGGGGCCCTGGTCGGGCTGCACCACGCGGGCGGGGCCGACGCGGACGTCGACAGCTATCACGGTTCCGGGCCGCAACTGCTCGAGGGCGGCGAGGATGCGGCGCACGCTGGGGCGCAGCCGGGCGGCTAGGCCGGGGCGTCGGCGGGCACGCGCAGGCGGCGGGTGGCCGGGTCGTAGACGGCGAGGTGCCAGTGGGCAGCGGCGGCCGGGCCGACGACCTCGGGCCAGTGGTCGCGCGGGCGTCCGCCGGCGGTGCCGAGGGTCCAGCCGTGGGCGGCGGCCAGGGCGAGGAACACGTCCGCGACCGGCATCGGGCTCGCGCGGCCCGCGGTCGCGCGGCGCGGCCGGCCGGACGGTGCGGGTGCGCCGGGTGGTGGCGTTGCCGTCGGCGCGGGCGGCGACGGGCCGATCAGCGATCGGTGAGTTCCGCGAGTCTGCGGGCGAGCGTGGCTCGCTCCGGTTCGTTGCCGACGAGGTCGAGGGCGGCCCGATAGGCGGCGGCCGCCTCGGTGGTGCGGCCCAGTCTTCTGAGCAGGTCGGCCCGTGCTGCGGGAAGCAGGTGGTAGCCGCGCAGTTCCTCGGTCTCGGTAAGGCAGTCCAGCAGGGTGAGGCCGCCTCGGGGCCGTTGCGCATGGCGATGGCGACGGCCCGGTTCAGCGCGACGAGCGGGGATGGCTCGATCCGGAGCAGCACGTCGTAGAGCGCGACGATCTGCGGCCAGTCGGTGGTGTCGAAGCTGGCCGCCTCGTCGTGCAGCGCCGCGATCGCCGCTTGCACCGCGTACGGTCCGACGCCGGGACCGGTCAGGGCCGGCACGACGAGTCGCTGCCCCTCGGCAATGAGGTCGGCGTCCCACAGAGCACGGTCCTGGTCCTCGAGCAGCACCTGGCCTCCCGCAGCGTCGATCCTGGCCGCGCGCCGGGCGTCGGTGAGAAGGAGAAGCGCGAGCAGCCCGGTCACTTCGCGTTCTCGGGGGAGCAGCCGGTGCAGGATCCGGGCGAGCCGGATGGCTTCGTCGGCCAGGTCCGGGCGGAGGAGGTCGTTGCCGGAGCTGGCGGCGTACCCCTCGGTGAAGACGAGGTAGATGACCCGGAGCACGCTGGGCAGGCGCGCGGGCAGTTCGTCCGCTCCCGGGACGCGGAAGGGGATGCGCGCACTGCGGATCTTGCGTTTGGCGCGCACGATGCGCTGGGCCATCGTCGCGGTGGGCACCAGGAATGCCCGGGCGACCTCGGGTGTGGTCAGGCCCGCGAGAAAGCGTAGTGTCAGCGCGGCCCGTGCCTCCGGTGAGAGCGCGGGGTGGCAGCAGGTGAAGAACAGTTGCAGCCGCTCGTCGGGGATGTCATCGAAGCCGGACTCTACGGGGACCGCAGTGACGGCACGGTCGCTCTCCACCTGCAGCACCGCCAGCCGCTGCGCGTATGTGCGGTCGCGCCGGATCCGGTCCACGGCCTTGCGGCGTGCCGTGGTGAGCAGCCACGCCAGTGGTTTGTCCGGCACTCCGTCGACCGGCCACCGCTCCAGCGCGGCCTCGATCGCGTCGGAGGCGACCTCCTCGGCAAGGTCGAGGTCTGCGAACCGGGCAGCGAGCAGAGCGAGCAGCCGGCTCCGGTCCTCGCGGAACACCGCCTCGACGGAGCGGGCCGCTCGCTGCTGGTTCACGACTGATCCGGCTCCCAGACCGTGCGGACCTCGACGGTGCCGTACCGGGCCCCGGGGCACCGAGCCGCCCAGTCGAGCGCGGCATCCAGGTCGGGAACATCGAGCAGGTAATAGCCGCCGACGATCTCCCGGGTCTCGGCGAACGGCCCGTCGGTCACGACGCGCTCACCATTGACACGGACACGTACGGTGGTCGCGTTCGAGGTGTCCAGGGCGTTTCCGTCGAGCTTGACGCCGGCATCGGAGACGGCCTTCTCGAACGCCATGAACTCTTCCACGGTCGGTCCTTGGGCCGGCCGCTCCTCGGTGGAATCGGGCGACGGGGTGTTGATCAGCAGCAGGTACTTCACGGTGCGCTCCTCGTGCATCGGGTTGGTTGCGCAGGTATGACGAACGGCCGGCAGGAGAATCGACAGGGCGACCGAAGAATTCTGTCGTGAATGTGGGGCGACCGGGAGTGCCGCCGGAGCGTCATCACTGCTCGTCGGCGGTGTGCGGGTCGCGCAGCGGCCGCATCCCGCCCGCAAGCTCCGGCAGCTGGAAAGAGTACCGTCCGAGCATGTTGACGTGGTGCCGCACAGTGGTGCCGCACAACGGGGAGAGTCGGGCGACGTCCTCGTCGCGGACGTCGAACCCGTCGGCGCGCAGCTGGGTGAGGGCGGCACAAGGATCCAGGATGCCAGGTCTGCTCCCAGTCCTGCCCGGCTCATCGCTCTGAGGGCGTTCCTGGAGGCCATGGCATCGGTGACGGAGTGGCTGGGGTGCGGCACCCGATCGTGTTGGCGCCGATGGGAGGGGCAGCCAGGGGTGCGCTTGCGGCGGCCGTTCTCCGGAGCGGGCGGGCTCGGGATGCTGAGCGGCGTGTGCGGGGGCCGGGAGTGGTTGGTGCGGATACTGCCGCCGGGAAACCGAGTTGACGCGCGATCTGACTGAACGTCAGGACTTCCGGCGCGACGTGGCGCGAGGGGTGATCCCCCCGGTGTCGGCCTGCCAGGCGGTCGACGTCGTCACCGTCTTGGCCACGCAGGCCCGGGATGCAATGGCCGAGCTGGAAGGCGCCAGCTGGCCACGGGCCCAGGGCCGACGACGTGCAGCCCGACAGCGGTCACCCACCGTTGCATCAGTAACGGGCTGGCCATGGGGAATCCGGGGTGGCCGCCGTCGCTCGGCGCGCTCGGTCGGCAACAGTTGCGGGCCGGCGCGGCCCGACCTGTCGAGTCCGCAGGACGGCATCGCGGTCGGAACCGGACCCTGCCCCACGTGTGGCTGCGCCTGACCAGTTCGGCTGGTCACGGGATGCCCTCCCCACGCCAGGGTAGGTGCAGGCCATCAACACGAACATCACGGAACGTGACGTCGCGACCGAGGGCGAGGCGGACGAGGTGGCGGACAAGCTGCTGCGCGAGACGGCCGCGGCCGTGGAGGCAGTACGCGCGCAGGGCGTACTGATGCGCGGTCGGCCCGCCACCGGCCATACGTCGATCAGCGGGACTGGCGACCGTGAACTGGGCGCCCCCGCCGGCGAGCAGCCCGGCGCGGGGTGACCACGGGACGTCACTGGCTCTCCTGCCGCCGTCCACCGACCTGGCCGGCCAACCGGTGACTGCGCAGAGTGCTCGCCACTTTGCCTGCCGGGCATGTAACCCGTCGGGCCGAACGGCGTTCATACCGGTATGACGATCCCGGACATGGTCGCGAATTCCGCCCGGCCCAGCCGCTGCCCCGCCCTGTGGCTCGCGCAGCAGATCTTCCTCCGTGTCCGCCGGCCCGCAGGACGGCTGGACGCGATGATGGGCCGGGCGCTCGCGGCCAACGCGGCCGGTGCCCTGCTCCGCGCGCTGGGCGAGCCGGACACCGCCCCGGCCGGGGACCGGCAGGTGCTCCCGGTCGCCGACGGCGCCGCCCGGTCCGAGGCTCGGTGGCACCAGGTGGGTTCCCGGGAGGGCATGTGGCCGACGACAAGCTGACCGATCAGGACCTGGACCTGCTCCACCGGTGCGTTGACATCGCCCCTGGTGTGGGCGCCGACCGCGACGACCTCGGTCGGGCGGCTGCCTCAACCGGTGGACGGCCCGGAAGGATGGCGGTGCTCCTCCTGCCAGGCGACCGCCCGCATCACCTGCTCCTCCCCCAGGCCCGTCATCGCGATCAGCCGGTCGTACATCTCCTCCCAGCCCAGCGGTCCGAGCAGGCGCACCGCACGGGTGATCTGCCCGGACCACAGCTCCTCCGGTACGAAGGGGCGGTGTTGGTAACCGACGGCGAGCGCGATCAGGTGCGCGTCGCAGCACGCACGCAGCAGCCGCTCGCCGTCGAACCGGGCGTCCCCCGACACCGCCGATGAGTCCGGCACCCGCAGCATCACCAGGTGCCGGACCGGAACCAGGCGGCCGCACGCGTCGCACAGCTCCGGCACCTCGCCGGACCCCGGCCCCGCGCCGCAGTCGGAGCGATCCATGCCTCCGGCTTACTCCCCCACCCGCGACCGACGCGGCCCGCAGCGAATGAGCCGCGAAAGGGCCGCGAAAGCAGGGCGATCACCTGGCGCGGATCGGTGGCCTCGCCGAGTCCGAAGTGCACGACCGCCTCCACAGCCTCTGGCAACAGGACTGCCTCGATGCCGGCGGCGCGATCGTGCTGCGCGGCCGCACCAACGCGGTCTTCTCCCTCGCCACCGCACTCATCGTCGTCAAGATCGTGCGCCGGGCATCCCGCTCGCGGATGTCCGGCGCACGGTCCAGCTGTCGAGTGGCTGATGGGCCGAGACTTGCCGAGCGTCTCGCTGCGCCCGATCCCGCAGTCGGTCGTCGCCACAGGCCGAGCGGTCCGTTCCGGGAGTACCTCCCGCAGGCCGGTCATCCTGTGCCGACGACCGCGCTCACCGATCCGCTGTGGCTGCTTCACCAGCTGCCGGCGCCGCCGCTCACCGTCCGGCTGGTCGAAACGGCCGGCGTCATCCTGTCGATGCCTTGCGGTGATCTCCGCGCTGCCCACCCCCGAGGTCCGGCTCCTGACCGATCGCCTCGCAGGCGAAGCGGCAGGCCGAGTCCGGCGGTGGGGATGCACCGCGTCAGCCGATGTCGATTCCCGTGACGACCGGTTCACCGGCCGTGACTTCGCCGTCGCGGTATCCCGCCCGGCCGAAGGCCCGGGAAGCGACGGCCAGTGCGGCGGCGCCGGCCTCGGTCCGGTCGGCGGCTTCGACCTCCAGGCGTAGAACGAAGGTGTGCTCGGCATTGTCGACGGTCAGCACGTCGAGATCCGGCACCTCGGCTCCGACCCGTTCCGGGTCGGTGCCCCTGACCGCGGCCAGCACCGCTTGCTTCGCGTCCTTGTCGATCGGACGACGGAGAGTCCCGGGAATGGTGATGACATAGCTACCCATGGGATTCGTATGACCCCTCTGTCCGGATGGAAACGCCGGAGCGCCCGATCGGGTGATGGCGAAAGGCCGGGTGATTCACTTGTCCGCCTCACCACGTGCCCGGACGTCAGCGGTGCTCGGAGGCGAAGGTCGGGCGGACCGCCCCGCGTCGGCCTGGTCGGCAAGCGAGTGAGGGAGCGGCTGGGCCCGGCGGCTGCTGAGAAGCCACACCGTCGCCCCGAGCAGTGCGGCGGCGGCAGCCGCGGTCACCACCACCACCGTTGCTGGTCCGGGGCGCTCCAGCGCCGCCCCCTCCCCCAGCGGTGCCCCGCCTGACCGCTGCCGCTGTGCCGTGCACGCGACGGACGCACGCGTCCGTCGCCCTGGCAACGCGGTGCTCGGGGCCGGCTGCCCTGCTCACGGCGGTCTCAAAGGCGCGATGCACCGCTTCGAGCCCGCCGTCGGCAGCCGTGCGCGTGCCGCGCGCGGCCTCGACGGCACGCTCGCGCACCATGTCCACACCCCGCGCCACCGTGTCGGTGCCCAGCCCGTTGCTGCTGCACATGTGCTGCCTCCCGATGCCTGCTCTCTGCGTCTGCCGGTGGCCGTCTACCCGGAATCCGGAGGCGTACGGCTTCTGTGCCGTGCACGGTGCGTCCAGGCGGCGAGGTCGGGCCGCACGCGGTGCTCAGCCGGTGAGGGCGGTCGGCGCAAAGGCCGCCAGCCAGACCAGCACGAGCGTGCCGACTGTCATGACCGGTACGAGGAAGCGGGTTTCGAAGCGGTTGCCCGTCCGTTTGATCAGCACCATCTCGAACCGCCGCCGGTACGGCCACAGGAGTGGCACGCCCTGCCGGGTGAGGCAGTCCCCCAGGACGTGGGTGAGCGTTCCGATCACCACCGCGTAGGGCAGCCACGTACCGGTCCCGGGGAGCCAGGTGTGGGCCGAGGCCGTCCCGATCGCGGCCAGCCCGACGGTGGTGGCCCGCGAGTCCGCACAGCGCCCGGAGGTGTGCGAGCGGAGGGCGTGGACGGCGAAGAGGAGCAGAGTGAACGTCAGGCCGTCGGTGAATCCGCGCTCCCAGCGCTCCACGGCCGCCCGGCTCCCCGCTCCTGCCAGCGCCACGAACACCAAGGAGTGGGTGGCGTGCCGGTGTCCTCCCGAGAGCCGGGCGATCGCTCGGCACGCGAGCCGTGAGAACGGTCCGAAGAGGTGCGCCAGGGTTCCATCGTGATGATCGAGGTCCGGGAGAAGCGCCGCGCCCGCACTCAGGACGGCGCCCAGGAGCACCTCTCCGGGCTGCAGCGGGCGGCCGATCACCAGCGGTGGCAGAAAGGGTGCCGCAGCCGCGAACACCAGCGCTCCGCTCACGGCGTGCGAGTGACCCATCATGCGCTTCCCCCTGTTCCCAACCGCCCACGACCAGGTCAGTGGAGCCTTCCCGCGCCCATGGAGCGGGTGTCCGCGGCTGTATCCATCCCGTCGGTCCGGCCTTTGCATCCGGCCCCTCTCGGCGCACCGGAGATAGGCCGGCGGTCGGCTCAGCCGTCGGGGCCCGGGATGCCGACGGCGGCGCACGACGGGAGGGCCGTAACCGGGAGTCGAGCGGGCGCTGTCCCCGGGGCCCGAAAATGCCCGGCGCGCCCGGAGGGCTTCCGCCGTGGCCGGGGATTCTCGAGGTGTGTCTGGTCGGCCAGCCCGAAGCGGCCCGGCCGACCACGTCACGAAGACCGCTGCACCCGTTCTCCGGTGCGAATCCCGGCCCGGCGTGCTGCTGTCACTCCTCGGTCAGCAGCGCGGTGCGCAGGGTGTCGAGGATGCGCTTGAGCATGCGGGAGACGTGCATCTGGGAGTATCCGAGCAGTTGGCCGATCTCGGCCTGGGTCAGCTCCGAGCCGAAGCGCAGCGACAGGACCTCGCGGTCACGCTCCGACAGTGCGGCGATGGCGGGTTTGAGTGCCTCGCGGCTGAGCACCAGTTCGAAGTCCTGCTCCTCGAACGCGATCCGGTCGCCGAGGGTTGAGCTCTCGTCCGTGTTCGAGTTCGCGCCCATGTCGAGTGAGTCGGCGGTCTGGGCCCGGCTGGCGATGATGCCCTCGCGGACCTCCTCCTCGCTCAGGTCGAGGTGTTCGGCGAGTTCGGCGGTGGTGGGGGCGCGGTCGTGCAGCTGCTGCAGTGCGTCGGTGGCCCTCGCGAGGGCTATCCGCCGCTCCTGCAGCCGGCGGGGCACGTGCACCATCCAGCCGGTGTCGCGGAAGAACCGCTTGATCTCACCGGCGATGGTGGGGATCGCGAAGGTGGTGAACTCCACACCCTGCGCCGGGTCGAAGCGGTCGATCGCCTTGATCAGGCCGACCGTGCCGACCTGGATGATGTCCTCCATCGGCTCGCTGCGGGTGCGGTAGCGGCCGGCCACGAACTTCACCAGCGCCATGTTCAGCTCGACCAGCGTCCCGCGGACGTAGGAGAACTCCCGGGTGCCCTCCTCCAGCTCGCCGAGGCGCCGGAACAGCGTCCGGGACAGCACCCGGGCGTCCGCGGGCGACACCGCCGACGGATCCTCGATCCGCGGCAGCGGAGCCGGGCCTGCTGTCGTCCCGCTCGGAAGCGTCGGAGCTGCGATCGGGGCTGCGATCGGCGTGATGGGGCTCAGGACGGCCATGGCTCTCCCTCTTCCGGCCTTGTGGGTCGTTCGTCCCGCGCTGGGACCCCGGCCGTGTACCCCGCGCCTTTCGAGGGAACCAACAACTCGCCATCTTCTCCATGTCTCCACAGGCCGGACAGACGCGGGCATTCGTCAGACGTCATGCGCTGCAGCGGAACTGGGAGCACGAACCCGCGGCGCAACACACCCGCACTGCGGTACGCCGCCCGGGCCGGGGCCCGTGGGGAAGCCCGCGGCCTTCCGGACGACGTCAGCCGCCGTCGGCCGCCATGGTGAGGCGGATGACGGTGCCGGTGTCCGGGCTGCTGCGGATCTGGACGAGGTCGCACATCTGCTGGACCAGCCAGAGGCCCCGGCCGCCGATCTGGTCCATGGTGGGGCGGACCCGGCCGGCCAACGGGTCGTCGATGTACCCGGTGTCACGGAACTCGCAGATCACTCGCGCGTCGGCCGCCCAGGTGCGCAGCGTCCCACCGCCCGCGTGCTTGACGCTGTTGGCGGCGATCTCGGTGGCGGCGAGCAACAGGTCCCGTAGCCGGTCGCCGGTCAGGCCGTGCCGGCCCGCGCAGGCTGTGATGCGTTCACGAACCGATGCTAGCTCCCCTGCCACGAAGGTCAGCTCCTCGTTCGGGTCGCAGGGGTCGGTCAGCGGCTCGAAGGCGTACGGGCCCTCGATGAAGGCCGTCGCAGGCTCCGGGCCGTCCTGGCCGAGTACGAACGGGTGGCAGCGCTGCAACGCGCCCAGGGTGCCTTCGGCGACCGCGGCGGTGTCGAACGGGCAGAGCAGCCACCACACCGGTGAGTCGGCGAACGCCCGGTTGAGCAGCCACTCGTGGTAGCGCAGCTCGGCGGTCTCGGCCTCGGTGCGGCCGGGCCACCGGTTCTCGCTGATGGCGCGGACCGGTCGGCCTGCTTGGGCGACCTTCCCGATCCAGGCCTGCCACATGGGGATCAGCCGGCCCGGGTTGCCGCCGAGCTCGCCGGTGTCCAGGAAGGACACCCGGTCCGCGGTGCCGGCACCGACCAGCGCTTCGCGCAGCGACTGTTCCCGTGGGCCGGAGACGGCGACCACGACCGACTCACCTGCTTCCAGGGCGTGCTCGACGAACGAGAGGGTCCCGGAGAGGAAGCGGCGCTCGTCGGCGTAGGGGAACAGGATGTGGCGCACGCCGGTCTCCGGGGAGCGGGCCGGACCGGGAGCGGAGTCGAGGTGGTTCACTGCATCAGCTCCACGGGGATTTCGGGATGCTCGAACCCGAGCAGCGACCAGCTGCGGCGGAGGGTCTCGTTGGCGTGCCGGAGTTCGATCCGGCGGTCCTGGCGGCCGCGGGCGACCTGTGCCAGGGCGGTCAGCCCGGTGCTGTCCATGAACTCCAGCCCCGCGCAGTCCAGGTGCAGCACCGGCACCCGCGCCACCAGCTCGCCGAGTGCGGTGCGGAACGAAGCCGCGCCCTCGGTGTCGACGACACCGCTGACGCTCCACCGGTCACCGGCAGAACTGAACAGCCGGAACGACGGCGCGACCGGTCCCGCGCCCAGATGGTGCGGGTGCACGCCGACGGCCTGGTCGATGGCCTCGGGCGTCAGCGCCGCACGGGCGTAGACGCACACCAGGATCGTGCCCCGGTCGGCGGCGAGGGCATCGAGTCTGAGCTCGTGCCGCGCCACGATCTCGGGGCGGGTGTCGTCGGCGGGCAGGCCGCTCAGGTCCGCGAGCACCCGCAGGGTACGGAACCCCTCGCGGTCGGCGCGTTCGGTACCGCGGCTGACCTCGTTGAAGAGCGATTCCCAGGATGCGGGGCCGCGACGCTCTCCGTCCGACTCCCCGAGAAGCAGCACCATGTCGCCGAACAGCTCGCCGTCGGCCACGAAGGCGCGCGTCGGCCCGGTCGTGTCCTCGCCCGGGTCGACCATCCAGCAGACGTGGTCCCCGACGTCGACCGGATCGAGTGTCGTCACACGGCGTGCTGTCCTCACTCCAACCCCTTCGCCCGCCCCTGATCGACAACTCTAGTCGGTGACATCGGCCCGCGCGGGGCGGCGCCACCCTGCCGGGTGGCGGTGGGTGGTCGGTGTGGCGGCCGGTGTCGCGGCCGGTGTTCCGCCCGGTGTGGACCCAGGCAACCGTCAGACCGCTGAACGGGTGTTAGAGGAGCTAACACAAAGCTCTGGTGTGGCCATGT
>NZ_JAIZ01000474.1 GCF_000710465.2 Kitasatospora sp. MBT63
CCTGCCCGTGGCCGACGTGCTGGGCCCGTCCCCGCTGCTGCTGGACGCCCTCGACCGGCGGCTCGCCGAGGCCGGGCCGGCCGTCGCCTCGGCCGCCGAACGGGCGCGGACCGGGGTGGTCCTGGCCGCGGCGGGCTCCTCGGACCCGGCCGCCAACGCGGCCACCCTCGCCGTCGCCGAGCTGTGGCGCCGCACCCGTGGCTGGGCGGCCGTCCGGACCGCCCACGCCTCGGCCGTGCCGCCGCACGTCCCGGACGCGGTCGCGGCCCTGCGGGCGACCCCCGGCGTCGAACGGGTCGCGGTCGCCCCGTACCTGCTGGCCCCCGGCCTGCTGCCGGACCGGATCACCGCCGCGGCGGCCGCCTGCGGCGCCGACCTCACCGCCGACGTCCTCGGCGCCGCCCCGGAGATCGCCACCCTCCTGCTGCACCGCTACGACCACGCCGCGGCCGCCGCCCGGACACCGACGGCGCTCAGCGCCTGAGCACCCGGCGCACCCGGCGTACCTGGCACACCTGGCTCAGGACGCCCGGCGGTGCCGGTACTCGGCCACCGCCGCGGTGATCACGCTGAGCGGCACCACCGCCGACTCGTCCGCGACGGCCGCCTCGATCCACTCCCGCACGGTCGCCGTGGGGCCGACCCCTCGCTCCGCGGCCCGCCGCCGGACCGTGTCCATCACCGGTGGGCCGCGCCGGGACAGAGGCAGACGCATTGCACCCATCCCGTCGAGCCACCGGTCCGGGTGACGGCGCACAGGAGCGGACGCAGGCGTACGGCAGCCGATCCGCGCCGCTCGGTTCAGCCCGTTGCGGCCCGGAAGCGCTGCTCCAGGTCCGCGACCGCGTCGCGCTCCGCGCGGCTGGTGGCGGTGGGGCGGCCCTCAAGGCGGGCCCGCTCGTTCGGGTAGCGCAGGGGCGGCTCGGCCCAGCGCCAGGCGTGCGCCGCGCAGCGCCGCTGGTCCGGGGTCCCCGCCTCGGCGGCGTGCAACAGGCTCTCCAGGACCCGCCGCCGGCCGGCCGCCGCGACCAGGGCGGCGGCGAGCCAGCGCGGCGAGCTGTGGTCGTCGTCGAGCAGCAGCACCGCCAGCACCTGGTCGTAGTGGCGCACCGCCGCCGCGCGGTCGCCCTCCAGGGCCCGCCGGACGGTCTGCCGCTTGTGCCCGATCCGGTGGTACTGCGGGTAGTGCGGCTGCCGTTCGGCCAGCCTGGCCACCCGCTCGTCGGCTTCGTCCTGCCAGCTGAGGGCGAGCGCGTCCAGCAGGGCGTCGAGCCCGCGCTCCTGCCGGTCCAGCCGCTCCCCGAGATCCATCCGGCCAGCCTAGTGCCGCCGGGCGTACGGTGGTCGCGGACGGCCGCACCAGGGAGGTCGGGGCCAGGGATGCTGGGGCCAGGGATGTTGGGGGTCGGGGCGATGGGACGGGCGGCGCAGGGGCGCGGACCGGTGGCGGACGGACGGTACCGGCTGCGCAACGTCGGCAGCGGGCTGCTGCTGGAGGTGGCCGGCGGCAGCAACCGGCACGGCGCCAAGGTGCGGCACGCGCCGGACGACGGCACCGACGCCCAGGTGTGGCGGATCTCGGCGGTGCACCCGGGTTCGGGGCTGTGCCACCTGGAGAACGCGGTGAGCGGCAAGCGGCTGGACGTGACGGGGGCCAGGACCGACGACGGGGTGCCGCTGCAGCAGTGGTCGGCCAACGCGTTCGGCGCCCAGGAGTGGCTGTTCGAGCGGCACGTGGACGCCCCCGGCACGTTCACGGTGACCGCCTTCGTCAGCGGCAAGGTGATGGAGGCCGCCGAGGACGGTTCGGTGCGGCAGTGGGAGGACACCGACACGCCCGCCCAGTGGTGGCGCCTGGAGCCGGCCTGACGGCGGGCGGTGGCCGCCGGGCCGCGGGGCGGCTCACACCCGGCGGAGCGTGAACTCGTCGAGCAGGGTGCCCTGAACGGCCAGGTCGACCCGGCCGGAGAGCTGGTAGACCCGGCCGTCGGGTCCCGGGGTCAGCGCGGTGGGCGCGATGTCCGCGGACGGCCGCACGGAGGTCAGTCGCGCGGTGTGCCAGCCGTCGGACGAGCGGAGTTCGACCTCGGCGTCGTGCCCGGTGCCGCCGACGGCGTTGGTGACGCCGAGGACGGCGCCGTCGGGGCGGGCGAGCAGGCCGTCCAGACCGACCAGCCGCCCGTCGGCCCCGGCGACCCGGATCTGCTCGACGGCGGACGGCCGGGACAGCGGGATCCGCCACAGCGTCCCGCCCTGGTAGTGGCCCACCACCAGGGTGTCGCCCTCGCGGACGATGCCGTTCAGCCCGAAGGTCCCGGCGGGGCTCGCCAGCCGGTCGTCGCGGACCAGCACGGAGGCGCTGCCGTCGACGCCGACCCGGTAGACCACCGGCGCCATGGAGTCGGTGACGTACGCGGTGCCGTCGGGGCCGAAGGCGAGGTCGTTGGCGACGTGCGGCCCGCCGTCGGCGGCGACCGCGGCCAGGTCGACATGGAACAGGCGGCGTCCGGTGGTCAGGTCGTACGCGCCGACCCAGGCCCGCCGGTAGGTGGTGCCGGGGGTGGAGCGCACCGAGCCGCCGGTGTCGGCGTCGGCCAGCAGGACGCGGCCGCGGGCGGCGTCGACGTGCAGGCCGACCACGGTCACCAGGTCGGGGTCGTCGACCAGGGTCCGGGTGGAGCCGTCCGGGGCGACGCTCTGGACGGTGCCGTGGCGCAGCGAGCCGACCAGGAAGCGGCCGTGCAGCGGGTCCCAGGTCGCGCCCTCGGGGACCAGGGTGTCGCCGTGCCCGGTCAGCAGCGCCGGGTAGCAGGGGTGGGCGCCGGCGGCGGCGGCCGGCAGGGCCGCACCGGCGAGCAGGGCGGCGGTGGCCGCGGCGACCAGTGCGGCCCGGATCGGACGGGTGCTCATCTGATATCCCATCAGTGCGAGGATCTGACGAACCGGCGGTTCGTCCGCACTCAGCTTCCTCGCGGGCCGAGGTGCCCGGCAGTTCGTGGCGATACTGGTAGTCCGGCTACCAGGAACAGGTTGACCAGGGGGATGGTATGACCGGTACGGAGGTGCGCCGGGAGGCGCTGTCGGACTTTCTGCGGACCCGCCGGGCCCGCCTGACCCCGGCGGAGGTCGGGATGGCGCCCGGGGTGCGCCGCCGGACGCCGGGGTTGCGCCGGGAGGAGCTGGCGCTGCTCGCCGGGGTCGGGGTGACCTGGTACACCTGGCTGGAGCAGGGGCGGGACATCAACCCGTCGTCGGAGGTGCTGTCCAGCCTGGCGAGGACGCTGCGGCTGGACCCGGCGGAGACCGCGTACCTGTTCCGGCTGGCGGGCTGTCAGGCGCAGCCCCCGGCGGTGGAGCCGGCCGTGGAGCTGCCCGAGTCGCTGGTGCGGATGGTGCGGGCGCAGTCGCCGTTCCCGGCGTTCCTGGTGGACGCCGACTGGGCGGTGCGGGCCTGGAACCCGGAGGCGGAGGCGCTGTTCGAGTTCTCCCGGTGGTCGGCGGAGGACTGCAACCTGGCCTGGGTGGTGTTCGCCAGCCAGGTGCACCGGCGGCGGGCGGTGGACTGGGAGCGGCACGCCCGTCGGATGCTCGCGCAGTTGCGCACGGTGTACGCGGAGCGCGGCGGCGACGCCTCGCCGGGCGGGCGGCGGATCGCCGCGTTGCTGGAGCGGTTGCGGGCGTGCTTCCCGGAGGCCGGGCGGTGGCTGGACGAGCACCAGGTGGAGGAGCGGGCCGGGGTCGAGAAGGACCTGGAGCACGAGGTGCTCGGTCCGCTCCACTTCGACCAGGTGGTGCTGAGCGCGCCCGGCGAGCTGGAGCTGGTGGTGTTCTCGCCGCGGGAGGCGGGGACGGCGGCCCGGGTGCGGCTGCTGGCCCCGGCCGGGACGGAGCGGGCCGCCGCCCGTTGAGCCCGTGACGCCGCAGGGGCGCCGGACCGTCGGACGGTCGGGCGCCCCTGCGGGGGTGCTGCGGGGTGCTGCGGGTCAGTCCGACTTGCGGCGCTGGCGGCCGGTGCCGTAGTTGGAGCCGGACTTCGTGCCGGAACCGGGCTGGGCCCGGCCGGAGGACTTGCCGATGAAACCGGCGGCCTGGCGGCGGCCGCCCGGGGCCTCGGTGCGGCCCGCGGCGGTGGCGCCGAGGCGCTGCTTGGGGCGGGGGCGGCGCGGGTTGCCGTTCAGGTCGACGTCCTTGGGCAGCCCGGAGCGCTTGGACTGCGGACGGCGGCGGCCCTGGCCCTCCGCCTTGGCCGCCGCGCCGGCGGCGGCCGCGGCCTGGGCCGCCACCTGGGTGGGGGCCAGGATCGGCAGCACCGCGACGCCGCTGGGCGTGCGGGCGCCGGTGATCCGGTGGAGCTCGCCGTCGCCGGGGCGGACCTTGGTGACGGTCGGGCGGATGCCGGCGGTGGTCATCAGCCGGGAGACCTCGCGGCGCTGCTCGGGCAGCACCAGGGTGACCACGGTGCCGGACTCGCCGGCCCGGGCGGTGCGGCCGCCGCGGTGCAGGTAGTCCTTGTGGTCGATCGGCGGGTCGACGTTGACGACCAGGTCGAGGCCGTCGATGTGGATTCCGCGGGCCGCGACGTTGGTCGCGATCAGGGCGCTGACCTGGCCCTCCCGGAACTGGTCCAGGGTGCGGTTGCGCTGCGGCTGGGACTTGCCGCCGTGCAGCGCGGCGGCCTGCACGCCGGCGGCGCGCAGCTGCTTGGCGAGCCGGTCGGCGCCGTGCTTGGTGTGCACGAACATGATCACGCGGCCCTCACGGGCGGCGATCCGGGCGGTCGCCTCGGCCTTGTCGGCCGGGTCGATCTGGATCACGTGGTGGTCCATGGTGGTGACCGCGCCGGCCGAGGGGTCCACCGAGTGGGTGACCGGGTCGCTCAGGAAGCGGGTCACCAGGCGGTCGACGTTGCGGTCGAGGGTGGCGGAGAAGAGCATCCGCTGCCCGCCGGGGGCGACCTGCTCCAGCAGCTTGGCGACCTGCGGCAGGAAGCCCATGTCGGCCATCTGGTCGGCCTCGTCGAGCACGGTGATCTTCACGTGGTCGAGCCGGACGTCGCCGCGGTTGATCAGGTCGTCCAGCCGGCCGGGGGTGGCGACCAGGACCTCGGTGCCACGGCGCACCTGGTTGGACTGGCGGGTGATCGACATGCCGCCGACCACGGTGGTGATCCGCAGGTTGAGGCCGATCGCGTACGGGCTGAGCGCCTCGGTGACCTGCTGGGCCAGCTCGCGGGTGGGCACCAGTACCAGGGCCAGCGGGTAGCGGGAGTCGGCGCGCTGTCCGGCGGTGCGGGCCAGCAGCGGCAGGCCGAAGGCCAGCGTCTTGCCGGAGCCGGTGCGGCCGCGGCCGAGCACGTCGCGCCCGGCGAGGGCGTCGGGCAGGGTGGCGGCCTGGATCGGGAAGGGTTCGGTGACGCCTTCCCGGCCGAGCGCGGTGAGCAGCGCCTTCGGCATCTCCAGTTCGGCGAAGCTCGCCGCCGGCGGGCGCGCCGGGGTGCCCTGGACGACGGTGAACTCCTCGGACGGGCGCGGGGTGGTGGCGCCGCGGGGCCGGGAGGCGCCGGCCGGGCGGCGCGGCGGGCT
>NZ_JAIZ01000475.1 GCF_000710465.2 Kitasatospora sp. MBT63
CCGGGCGCACCGCTCGCCCCGCCGGCCCCGGCCGCCCCGCCGATGCCCGCCTACGCACCCAGCACCGACTGACCACCACTCATCTGACCGCTCGACAGGAGCTCTCAGTCATGGCAAGTCTGTCCAGGCCCACCGCACCCCGGTTCGACGTCGACATCTTCCAGAACGAGTACCTCGCCGAGGGCGCCCGGGAGGTCAACGCGATCGTCACGGTGACCGCCACCGGCGGCGGCACCTCGGGCGGGCGCCCGCTGACGCCCGGCGACGGACCCGCCGCCGGCGTGGTGCTGATGGTCGACTGCTCCGGCTCGATGGACTACCCGGCGGCCAAGGCCAAGAACGCCCGCGAGGCCACCGCCGCCGCGATCGACACCCTGCGCGACGGCGTCGCCTTCGCGGTGGTCGCCGGCACCCACGAGGCCACCGAGGTCTACCCCGGCGACGGCACCCTCGCGGAGGCCGGACCGCACACCCGGCAGGAGGCCAAGCTGGCACTGCGCAAGCTCAAGGCGGCCGGCGGCACCGCCATCGGCACCTGGCTGACCAAGGCCCACGCGCTCTTCACCAGCCGCCCCGACCTCGCCATCCGGCACGCCATCCTGCTCACCGACGGCCGCAACGAGCACGAGAAGCCCGCCGAACTGCAGCGCGCCCTCGACCTCGCCACCGGGTACTTCACCGCCGACTGCCGCGGCGTCGGCACCGACTGGGAGGTCGCCGAGCTGCGCCGGATCTCCTCCGCGCTGCTCGGCACGGTGGACATCGTCGCGGAGCCGAACGGCCTGGCCGACGACTTCCGGGCGATGATGTCCACCGCCATGGGCAAGCAGGTCGCCGACGTCGCCCTGCGGGTCTGGACCCCCGCCAACGCGGTGGTCAAGTACGTCAAGCAGGTCGCCCCCAGCGTGGAGGACCTCACCGGCCGGCGGACCGAGGCGGGCCCGCGGGCCGGCGACTACCCGACCGGCTCCTGGGGCGACGAGAGCCGCGACTACCACGTCTGCATCCAGGTCCCGGCCGCCGCGGTCGGCAACGAGATGCTCGCCGCCCGGATCAGCCTGGTCCTGCCCCGGCCCGGCGAGGCCACGCCCGAGGTGCTGTCCCAGGGCCTGGTCAAGGCCGTCTGGACGGACGACCTGGCCTCCTCCACCCGGATCAACTCCCAGGTCGCGCACTACACCGGCCAGGCCGAGCTGGCCGACTCCATCCAGGAGGGCCTGGCCGCCCACCGCGCCGGGGACGTCGACCGGGCCACCGCCAAGCTGGGCGCCGCCGTCCGGCTGGCGCACCGGACGGGGAACGAGGGAACCCTGAAGCTGCTCCAGAAGGTCGTCGACGTCGTCGACGCGAAGGAAGGTACCGTTCGGTTCCGCAAGGATGTGAGCGAGGCCGATTCGATGACACTCGAGACCCGGTCGACCAAGACCGTCCGGGTGAAGAAATAATCGACCGACCGAGACCTGACCGGCCACCGCCCGGGGCCGACCAGCTGGACAAGTGGGGGAACTGATGCCGATCTGCCCTAGGGGCCATGAGTCGCAGGCCGAGGACTGGTGCGACTTCTGCGGCTTCCCGATGACTCCGCCGCCCGGCCTGGCCGTCCCCGGCAGCCCGGCCGGGTCCGGGTCGTTCGCCGGCCCGCCCGGCCCGCCGCCGGCCCCGGCCGCCCCCGCGGGCCCGTAC
>NZ_JAIZ01000476.1 GCF_000710465.2 Kitasatospora sp. MBT63
AACGCCCGGGAGGAGAGCAGCTGGTCCCCGCTCTCCCCGGGCCCGAGGATGACGGGCACGACGATGGTGGCGACCTTCCCACTGCCCGGGTGCATGCGCAGGGCCCGGCCGACGGCCTGGACCAGGTCGACCATGGAGCCGCGCACGTCGGCGAAGAACACCGAGTCGCAGTCGAAGGTGTCCACCCCCTCCGACAGCACCTTCACCGACGAGAGCACGTACCGCAGCAGCCGCAGCCCGTCCTCGGCGAGCAGCGAGGAGAACACCCCGAGCGTGCTGCGCCGCTCGGCGGCGGTGTGCTCGGATTCCAGCCAGCTGGTGCCGATCAGCTCCGGGGCGGGGTGCAGCGCGGGGTCCTGTTCGCACAGCGCCTTGGCCACGTCCCGGAGGCCGGTGCTGAGCGCCCGGGCCTCCGCCACGAAGTGGTGGAAGCTGAGGACCCGGGCGAGGTCCCACTCGGCTGCGGCGGTCAGCACGGCCGTCTGCA
>NZ_JAIZ01000477.1 GCF_000710465.2 Kitasatospora sp. MBT63
TGAGGTGACCCCTGGAGTGTGGACACAGGGGTTTCATGCCGCGAGGGAGAGTTTAGCCGGGGTGTGGTGCTGTTGTTCGAACTCCAGCGGTGAGAGGTAGCCGAGCGCGCTGTGGCGTCGGCGGGCGTTGTAGTAGGTGAGCCACTGGAAGATCTCCAGCCTCGCCTGGCTCATCGTCCGGAACAGCGTGCGGTGCATGGCCTCGCGCTTCAGGCTCTGCCAGAGGCTCTCGGCCAGGGCATTGTCGTAGCTCGAGCCGACCCGACCCATGCTCCGGCGGATGCCGTAACGGTCGCAGACCTGCGCGAACGCGGTCGAGGTGTACTGGGCCCCGCGGTCCGCGTGGAAGATCACTCCGGTGACGTTCCCGCCCCGGGCGGCGACCGCGGCCTCGAGAGCGTGGATGACCAACTCCGCGCGCATATGGGTGGCCATCGACCAGCCGACCACCCGGCGCGAGCGGATATCGATCACGCAGGCCAGGTAGAGCCAGGCGCCGCAGACCTGGATGTACGTGATGTCGCCGCACCACCGCTCGTCGAGGGCGGCGGCGGTGAAGTCCCGCTGCAGCAGGTCCGGCACCGGCGGCGCGACCGGGTCCGGGACCGTGGTGCGCTTCTTGCGCCGCAGGTGGCGGCCGACGATGCCGTGCTCGCGCATCAACCGGGCGACCCGCTTACGGTTGACGGTGTGCCCGAAGCCGCGGAGCTCGGCGTGGATGCGCAGGACGCCGTAGGTCTCCTTGTGTTCGGTGTGGATCCCGCGGATCTCCTCGACCAGGGCGTCCTCCTCGGCCTGGCGGCGGGCGCGGGCCTCGGTGCCGGCGGTCCACCGGTAGTAGCCGGAGCGGGAGACCTGCAGAACCCGGCACAGCCGCTGGACGCCGAAGTCGTCGGCGTTGGCGGAGATGAAGTCCCAGCGGCGGGGCTTCACTTCATCTCCTTCGCAAAATACTGGGCCGCCCGGCGCAGGATCTCCCGCTCCAGCTGCCACTCCTTCTCCGCCCGGACCAGCCGGGCGTTCTCCGCCCGCAGCCGCGCCAGCTCCGCCTGAGTACTCTCCGGGCCCGGCCCGCCGCCGGGCTCCGGACCGATGTTCTCGGCGTCCCGCACCCAGGTCCGCAGGGTCTCGGGGTTGACGTTCAGGTCGGCCGCGACGTCCTTGAACGTCCGCCGGCCGGCCGAGGCCCGCCACAACGCCACCGCGTCGGACCTGAACTCCACGTTGTACTTCGAGGGCCGTGCCACGTAGATCTACACCTTCCAGGATCACCAAGATCCATTGTCGGGTGTGTCCACATCGCAGGGGTCACCTCAG
>NZ_JAIZ01000478.1:0-3259 GCF_000710465.2 Kitasatospora sp. MBT63
TGGACGGGGCTGTCCCTCCGAGACCAAAACAAGGTGATCGCAGGCCGGTCGATTGCGCACAATGGCCCATGCTCATCGACCACTGGCCCTTACTCGGACTACGACTGAACACCCCTCGGCTGGAACTGCGCCTGCCCTCCGGCGAGGAACTCGCCGAACTGGCCGACCTGGCGGCCGTGGGCGTCCACGAGCCGGACCGGATGCCCTTCTCCGTCCCCTGGACCGACCTGCCGCCCACGGAACGGGCGCGCTCGGTGGTCCAGCACCACTGGCTACGGCTCGGCAACTGGGCCCCCGACGACTGGGCGCTGAACCTCGCCGTCTTCGAACAAGGCCGGATCGTCGGTCTGCAGACGATCGCGGCCCGCAACTACGCCGCCGTGCGCGAGGTCTCCACCGGTTCCTGGCTCGGCCTTCGACACCAGGGGCGAGGCATCGGCACCGAGATGCGCGCGGCGGTCCTGCACCTGGCGTTCGCCGGGCTGGACGCGGCCGAGGCGACGTCGGGAGCCTTCATCGACAACCCTTCCTCGTTCCGGGTGTCCACCAAGCTCGGCTACGAACCCGACGGCGTCGAGCGCCTCGTCGTGCGCGACCGCGTCACCGTCCTGCGCCGCCTGCGCATCTCCCGCGCCCGGTGGGAGGCACACCGGAACACGGAGGTCTCGATCAGCAACCTCACCCCCCTGCCTGCCGCTGCTCGGGCTGCCGGACAGGACACCGGATCGGTCCGGCACAGTGGGCCCTTCGCCGCTGCCGCTCGAGGGTGAGGACGGCGTCGGCTGCTGACGTCAGCCGCCGTGGTCCGCACCGGGTGTGACGGACGATCGGTCATCACTCGGGCGTGGCCCCGCCGCGTTCGACGGCCATCGGAGTCGGGCGTGGGCGCCGTCCCCGCCGGCGCCGGTACGGGCCATGGCGGCCACGGCCTCCCGGCCGGGCCCGGGTGAGGGGCCGGCCGGGGTCCGGGATCGGCAGATCGGACTTTCACACGGTGAGGTGAGTGTCTTCGCCCAGCCCCCGGATCGCCGGCCGTCCGCGCCCGCGCCCGCGCCGCGATCCGGCCCCTACCGAGTGGCTGCCGACGGCCGGAACCTTCGACGGGGTCGGCGCGATCAGCGGCGGCACCGACTCCACCGACGGCGCGGAGTCGAGCTTCCAGCACACCCGGGGGCCGTCGGCTGCGGAAGCGGCTACGAGATCGACTACCTGTTGGACTGGCTCGGCTGCGCCGCCGGCCACCACCTGAGCATCGACCGTCTCGGCGGCCGGCGCGCCTTCACACGATGAGGTGAATGTCTTCGCCGGTACCGACGGTGGTTCTTGATTCTGCGGCTTTAGGGTCGTTCCACCCGGCCTAGACTCCACGCACATGTCGCTATGGCTGCTCAATCATTTCAGCACCACCACACTGGCCTTCGTCGCCGTGGGCGGAACCGTTCTGCTCGCCGTCGCCGGGAGCGTGCTGATGCGCCGCAGGTATCCGTCGCTGGCCCGTGGCGAGCACAACGACATGGTCGGTGTGACGCTGGGGATGTTCGGCGCCATCTACGGGATCATCCTCGCGTTCGTGATCGTCACCCTCTGGACGCAGTTGGAGGACACCCAGACCATTGTCGCCTCCGAGGCCACCGATGCGGCGCTCATCACGCGTGATGCCGCCGCGTTCCCGGATCCGGTGCGCGTCCGGCTCGATGCGGCCGTCAGCGGTTACATCCACGCCGTCGTCGAGGACCAGTGGCCCCGCATGCGTGCCGGCGACCCGAGCTACGGGGCGACGGAGGTCCATCTGCAGGACGCGTTCCAGGTGCTGCAGACCTATGAGCCGAAGGGCCAGGCGGAGCAGGTCTTCTACGAGCAGACCGTGGACCGGCTCAACGACGTCGCCTCCCAGCGCCGCGCCCGCATCACGATGGCACGCCAGGAACTGCCCCCGCTGCTCCAGGCGCTGGCGTTCGGCGGCGCCCTGGTCCTGATCCCGCTGACGTTCCTCTACGGCCTGCGCAAACTGCGGGCCCAGGTGCTGTTCGTCGGCTCGGTCGCCGGACTCGTCGGCTTCAGCCTGCTGCTGGTCTTCGTGCTGGACCGCCCGTTCTCCGGCGACCTCAGCGTCAGCCCTTCCCCCTACCGGGAGGGGGCCCTCGCGCAGTACTGGACCCCGTGAGATCCGATGAGGGCGGCGCTCCGGCGGGTGGCTGCTCCGGGGCCGCTACCGCGCTATCCCGCGCTGCGCGGCGGTAGCCGCTCCGTGATCCGGTCGAACAGGTCCGTCAGCGGCTCGCTGACGTCCTGCCCGAACTCGGTCAGCCCATAGGTGACCTGGGGCGGCGCGGTCGGCTCCACCTCCCGCCGGACCAGGCCGTCCTGGACCAGCGCGCGCAGGGTCTGGGAGAGCATCTTCTCGCTGACACCGCGGATGCTGTCGCGCAGTTCGTAGAACCGAAGGTCGCTGCCCCGCAAGGCGATCAGCGCCCAGACACCCCACCTGCTGGTCACGTGGTCGACCACGTCACGCGCGGGGCAGTCGGTGTGAAACACGTCATACCGGTGTCCTGCCTCGGCCTGCTTCAGCTGCGCGCCTTCCCTCATATCCGGAGCTTACCTTTAGGTATGTTCTTACGAAAAGTAAGCCCAACTCCTAGCGTCGGTCACCTCAGTGCACAACGGACGAGGAGCTGAACATGATCGTGGTGACCGGGGCTACCGGAAATGTGGGCCGGCCTCTGACGCAGGCCTTGGCCGCGGCGGGTGAGCAGGTGACGGCGGTGTCGCGGGACGCGGGGCCGGTACCTGACGGCGTCCGGCACGTGGCGGCCGACCTGGCCGAACCGACGAGCCTCGCAGCCGCGTTGACCGGCGCGAAGGCGCTGTTCCTCCTGCTCTCCGGCGACCTTCACGCCCCCGGAGCCAGGCCGGCCGACATCATCGCGCTGGCCGCGGCCCGCGGGGTCGGCCGGGTGGTCCTGCTGTCCTCGCAGGGCGTGGCGACCAGGCCGCTCGGACCGTCGCGGATCGCGATGCGCGCGGTGGAGGACGCCTTGCGCGGGTCCGGCCTGGACTGGGCCGTCGTTCGCCCGGGCGGCTTCGCCTCCAACGCCCTGGCGTGGGCGGAGTCCGTCCGCACGCGAGGGACGGTCGCCGCGCCCTTCGGCGACGTGGGGGTACCGGTGGTCGACCCGGCGGACATCGCCGAGGTGGCAGCGGCCTGCCTGCTGGACGACCGGCACACCGGCCGGGTGTACGAGCTGACCGGGCCGGC
>NZ_JAIZ01000478.1:3269-9737 GCF_000710465.2 Kitasatospora sp. MBT63
GGACACCTCAGCGAGCGCGCGTGCTTCGCGGAGCATGTCCGGCAGTACCCGCAGGATGGCAACGTTCGATGCAGTATCGCGGAGCCGGTGAAGGCGTAGCGTGTCACGCCACAGCTCGGCAGACGGACGGGGCGCGCCGTCGAAAACCGGAGTCAAATCGTAGCGACGCAGCTCACGCAAGATGCCCGAGGCTGACACCTGCCACTGATTCTCGGACGACTTGCCCGCCACGTACGGACGCTCTATCAGGTCGTTGGGGTGGCAGTGCAGAGCCGCCGCAAGCTGGTTGATGATGCTTGCCCTATCAAGTTCCACCCTGCCGTTTTCGACCTTGGACACCCACCCTTGGGTTCTGCCCATCGCCGCGGCCAAGTCGGCCTGCGGCATGCCCAGCCGTAGGCGTTGGCGCTTCACGCGCTTGCCGATGGCCTCCCGTTCCTCCAGCACCGCTTACCCTCCCTCGTGACTACAGGGACCGTACCGGCACACCGGCCGGGTGTACGAGCTGACCGGGCCGGCGGTCATCACGCCGCGTCAGCAGGCGGAGGTGATCGCCGCCGCGCTCGGCTCGCCCGTACGGTTCCACGAGCTCACCCGCGACGAGGCCAGGGCCACGATGACCCGGTTCGTACCGGCGGAACTCGCCGACGACACCCTGGACATCATCTCCGCCCCGAACCCGCCCGAACTGCGGATCAGCCCGGACGTCGAACAGGTCCTCGGCCGCGCCCCGCACCCCTTCCACAACTGGGTCGCCCGCAACATCGCCGCCTTCCGCTGAGGGACGACACGACAGCACCTGAGCCGGGTACGGGGAGCGGGCGCGGCCCGGTCGGAGCGGCGGCCCCACTCCGACCGGGGCGGGTCAGGCGGCCGTGGCGGCCGCGCGCTCGGCGGCGCTGCGCCCGACGCAGAACTCGTTGCCCTCGGTGGCTCCGGAAACAAGCGATTAGCGGTTCTACGGCAGAGCCGAGAGCCCCGCCCGGATCGGTCCCGGACGGGGCGAGGGGGTTCTACTGCGCGCGGTGGTGCGGCACTGCCCTGCAGTCACGCGACCAGTACCGGGCAAGGCCGCCGGTCCACGGTCGGCAGTCATTCGGCGTACGGCGTGCGCGGCGGGCCGCGTAGCAGGCTCCTGCGAGGATCTGCCACCCGCCGCGCTCGCACCGCAACAGCCCCCGCGTGTTGCGCCGGCGGGTGCCGTCCGGGAGGGCCTTGACGAACGCCTTGGCCATCACGCCACCGCTCAAGCGAGGGCGTGCGCACCGGGGAAGGTGCAGCCGGGATCGGACCGCCCCTCGGCGACCGCCCGCAGGGCCTCGCGCCGCTCGTGAGAAGCACTGAGGCCCGCCCTGCCGGAGTTCACCAGCGGGACGGGGCCGAGGGGCGCAGGGTAGGCAATGGTCGTTGAGTGAATACGACGCCCGCGCCCCTGGTCGACACTACCGCGAGGCGGTCACTCCCAGGTGAGCCGTTGCCCTCCGGAGCCGACGGTCAGCCGCAACCGCTCGGCTTCCGGTTTGCCTGCGGACCACCAGCGGATCAGCTGTTCAGCGATGGCGTCCCACAGCCGGACCGGTCCACCCTGCCGGACCAGCCACCGGCCGTCATCCTCGAACACCGCCGCCCACGCTCCGGCTTCCACGTCGATGATGACGTGTTCCGTCCGGCCGTTGCGGGGCATCCGGAAGTGCTGTGCCCCCGGAGCTGCGAACTGCGCAACGAAGCGGGCCACCCATCGGTCGAGCACGTCTCCGCCGATGGCCGTGTACTCGGCCTCTCCCTGGTCGAGATCGGGGAGCATGCCGAGCGGTGGGGGCATGTGCGGGCGAGCGAGCATGAACGACACACCACCGCCGAGCACCGGACCCGTTGCGGCACCGTCCTCGGCCACCGTGAGCCGTACCAACTCGGAGGCGTTCATCCAGCCGCCGACGGTCACCAGGATCTCGCCGCCGGGGCGGGTCTGTGCGATCCACTCGGCCGGAACGCTCCGGACCCCGCACGTGGCGATGATCCGGTCATATGGCGCCCCCTTGGCGTAGCCCGCGAGACCGTCACCGGTCACCAGCTCGGGCCAGTAGCCGAGTCCGCCGAGCGCCACGGACGCCCGAGCCGACACGTCCGTGTCCACCTCGATCGACGTCACCTGGTCTTCGCCAAGGGTGTGCGTCAGCAGCGCAGTTGAGTAGCCGGTGCCGGTGCCGATCTCCAGCACTCGCATGCCGGACGACACCCGCAGGTCCTCGAGCATCCGGACGACCAGGCCGGGCAGCGTTGACGACGACGTGGGCACCTGCGACAGGCGGCCGTCGACCTGCCGCGGGACGACGCAGCCGGCGAGTTGGGTCACCAGGGTGTCATCCTCGTACACGCGGCTGATCAGCTCCGGCGACTCGGCGAGTGCAACGGGCCGGTACCAGCCGCCCCCGTCATGCTCGAACCATCCGCCCGACAGGAACGCCTCGCGGGGGACCGCCAGTACGGCTGTCTCCCACTCCGGGCTACGGAGCTTGCCGACGCTTCTGAGCTGCGCGGTCAGCACCGCCCGCAGCCCTTCCGACTCGCTCACTCGGGTACTCCGTTCTCCAGAAGATCAGCGATGGCCGACGTGATCGGCAGGCTTGCCGCGGCTTCCAGCCACGCCCATTGACCGTTGGGGTTGCACTCCAGGAACCACCATTCACCCTCGGGGGTCACGGCGAAGTCGAACGCCCCGAAGCGCAACCCGAACTCATCGAGGAACCGCAGCAGGGCGGCCCGGATCGGCTCGGGGCAGTCCACGGGTTCATAGGTCAGGTTCCGGTACTCGCTCCGCCAGTCGACCACTCCGGCCGGAGCGGTGATCAGCGCACAGAACACGCGGTCGCCCACCACGACCGCTCGAACGTCAGCGATTTTGGGGACTTGCGCTTGGAACAGGTGGGGGCACCGGCTGACAGCATCGGTGATCTCACCGGGTTCGACCAAGGCGGCCCAGATGCCCGCCGGCTCTCCGTCCACGTCGTACGACCCGGCGTGCAGAGGCTTGTAGATCGCGGGCTGTACGGCGGTGAACGCTTTCGCCTCGACGGGGTCGCTCGTGATCAGCGTCTCCGGCACCGGCAGGCCGAGCCGGGCAGCCACGGAGAGCTGTTCGGGCTTGTACTCCGCGCGGGCGATTGCCTGCGGCTGGCTCAGGTACAGGCAGCCGGGCAGCGCGGCGAGCACTCCGCCGAGCCCGCGGCGCGTCTCCTGAGCGGCGAAACGGGCCGCCTGGTCGTCGGTGTCCGGCAGGTATGCGCTCGGCCTGCGGTGGTAGAGCGCGCGGACCTGCGCAAGATCCGCTGTTCGCCCTTCGGCGGTCAGCGTTCCCGACCAGCCACCAGGGGTCAGCCGAGCTGCCAGGGTGACGCGCTGCGGCAGGTCCTTCCCCGGGTCGAACCGGAGGACGGGCACCCGGCGCCGGTTCAACTTCGCTACGACCAGATCAGCGGTCGCATCCTCGTATTCGGTGGCGACCAGTACCGGGCGTCCGTCCACGGTCCTACCCCCTAGTCCTGCATCGCGTCGTGGCCGGTGTCGGGGTCGTTCTTCCCGTCCTTGCCCACCTGGGTGGGCGGGTAGGTGCCCACGCTGGTCCCGTGCTTGCCCAGTTCGGCGGGCGACATCCTGCCGTCCGGGCCGAGCCACAGGCCCGTCTGCGTCGTCGGCTCGATACCGACGTACCGGAACTGCGACGGCTCGCCGTTGCGCAGCGGCGTCATGCGTCCGAGACCCCACGGGGCCACCGGGCGGAGATCGGTCGTGGTGCTCAACATGCCTCCTGTGTGTCGTTGTGCACGGACTTGCGGGTACCCGCCCCGATCGGCTCGACCTGTCCAGGGTGGGGCGGCCGGGGCGGGCGTGGTGCCCCGTCCCGGGCGGAATGGACCTCAACCACGGCCCGGCACGGAAGAGTTGGGGCCCGCTCTGGCCCACGGGGAGGGTGAGCCTCATGGATGGGACACCGGAGCGGGCGGTCTAGGTGCGGACGGGGGCGCGATGGCGTCCTTCCGCGTGTCTGCGGCGGCGAAGTGCCCGGGACCACTGCGCGACCCGGTGGGCTCGCTGGCCGGCGACGGTGCCGAGCTGGTGCCAGCGCTGTACGGCGGCGAGTCGTTGCCGGAGAGCGGCGAGGCACCAGCGGCAGGCGGACAGGGCCAGGGCGGTGCCGTCCAGTTCGGCCCCGCCAAGCGGTGTCACGTCCCGCTCGGTGAGGCAGCCCCAGCACAGTCCCGGCGACCAGGACAGCCCCGGAGGAATCTGCGGCAGCGTCCCGGACTCCATCACGGTGCCGATCACGGCGGCCCCTCTCGGTGCCCGGAAACATGTCGCACTCTGATTCGCAGCCGTCGCCGGTGGTGGACCCTCTCCGCCAGAGCGAACCCGTACGGCACGCCGAGCAGCAGCAGCGGAAGCGCTACCCCGAACCACAACGCCTGCCTGACCCCCACCGGCTCGGGGTCCACCACGAGTACAACCCCGGAAGCGATGCCGACCGACACCAGGACAATCGTCACGCACGCGGCAGCCTCGGTGCCCCTGGGCAGGCTCACGTCGGTTCCTCCCTCGGTACCGTGACCATCGGGCGGTAGGCCAAGTGCCCGTAGCTCCGGTGCTCGGGGTGCTCCGCCGTGTGCTCGAACGGCCACAGTTCGGCCGTCTCGCGGTCGATCTGTTCGCCCGAGTCCGCGCCGCACGGGATGCCGTCTTCTTCCTCGCCCTCGCGGTGGACCAAGTGGATTCGCCCCGGTCCGGGTCCGGACCCGAACTTCCACAACAGGCAACGGAAGCGTCGCCGGGTGCCGATCTCGCGGGCAAACGCATCGAGTGCCACGGTCAGCCAGCCTTCACAGGGCGATCGGTCACCATGTCCATGCGCACCCGCTCGTTGACCGTTGCCGCCCGGACGTTCTTCGGGTCCGCTGTCCACGGCTCGCCGCCCAACAACGGGGCGATCCGCCACAGCTCGCCGTCCGGCCCCGAGTAGGTGCCGACCATGCCCCTCCACATGTCCACCACCGGGTCACCGTCGCTCGGCATCCACAGCGGCGTCACCGTAGCGTCGGTTCGCTCCGCCGGACGGTCCTCGGCCGCCAGGGTGCCGACCCCGGCCCGGATGATCTCGGCGAGCCGATCAGCCATCTTCGGCTCGACCACGCCGAGATCCACCCCCGCTACCCCCGTCGCCGGGTCCACCGGGACAACGGCGAGATCCGGGAACGGACACCCGGCTTCCCTCGTGGCCACGCCAAGATCGGCGCACGCCTCCTCGGCGTGCCTCTGTCGCTCCCGGACAACTCGTGAGAGGTGAGACTCAGTCATGGGACCCCCGCTCCCGTCCTCGAGCGGGGCCAGGAACGACCCATCCGCCGTCGAGGTCCACTCATCGCCGCCGCCCTCGGGACAGAGGTGGTATGAGAACACACCTTCACCCGGCACGTTGACCGCCACGCCCGCTCGATCGTCGGCTGAGTCGCGTGCCAGATCGCCGAGTTGAGGCCAGGTACGGGCGGCCCCCCGAGGGGCACCGCGAAGGGAGTCGCCCCTGGGGGTCCTACGTCGTCCGCTCATGCGACAGAACGTATGCGGGCGGTTACAGCCGAGTATGAATCAGTGGAATACCGCCCTATCCGTCCAGGTGGAAGCGGTCAGACATGCGCCTCAACTTCTCCCGGGTAGTGGTCCGTTCGGCGTAAACGATCTTCCTGAGCGTGGCGCGCGCGATGGGATGGTTGCGGATCAGTTGCGGAGCGATACGCTCCGCTTTTTCGAGTTCCGCCAAAGCTCGGTCCCGGTGTCCGTCCCAGAGCCAGGCCCGAGCCACGTCCATGCAATGGTGGCCGCGACGCGAGTTCGGTAGCGCCTCGATCTGCGCCGGGTCGGATCGCTCGGCGAGCGCCAAGGCTTGCGAGTGATCCCCCATTTCCACCTGTACAGAGATGGCATGGATCAGGACATTCCCGGGCGAGAAGGTCAGGGAGTGCCGATCGAAGGTCGGCTGCTCGGTGAGCCGACCCGCTGCCTCGCGGGCCTGGTGGATGTGATCTTCACAGACGGGAGGATCACCAGCGCGAGCGGCAGAGACGGCGGCCCGCAGGTGCAGTGTCCCCCATGCGCGCACGGCCAAGGGATCGCCTGCGCGGTACTGCCCCTCGATCGAGCCCAGCGCCCGATCCGACAGTACGACGGCATCGAACCAGTCCGCGCTGGCCCACATGTCCCATACCCGCATCCAGTCAGCTACGGCGGGAAGCACTGGATCACCTGAAAGCCGAGCGGCCCAGGCTGCGCGCTCACACGCCATCGTGACCAGCTCCGCGTGTCCGAGGGCGTGAGCCGACGTGTGGGCGAACTTGCAACACACCGCATAGACCGAGAACGCCTCTTCCCGCTCTCGGCCGGTGTGGGCTTGATCCGCTTTGACGGACACTCCTGATCAGGGGC
>NZ_JAIZ01000479.1:0-29728 GCF_000710465.2 Kitasatospora sp. MBT63
TCCTCCGTCAGCGGGCCGAGCGCCACCCGGGCGGGCTGGGCGGGCCGGGCGGCGGCCGAGGGGGACGTCGCAGCCGAGGGGGAGACGGCGGCAGCGTGGGGCTCCGGTGGCCGCGCCGAGGCGCAGCCCGACAGCGCGACGGCCGTGATCAAGGGCACGGCGGCCCGGGCTGCGACAGTTCTCCGCATGGTCTCTCCTGGTCGGTGGGGGTGACTGCGCGCGGAGCCTAACGCCGCCGGGCCGCCGGACGCCCGTGGTTTTCGATCATGGGGCACTGTCCGCCGTCCCCGGGTCACGCCGGCCGGGGCAAGGGACCGCGCCGGTCAGACCTCGCGGAGGAACACGACGGCGTCGGCCCGGTCGACGGCGTCCGGGGCGAGGGAGGCGTAGGTGTGATCGGCCGGGACGCGGCGCCGCGGCTTCGGGTCCAGGGCCGTGAGCAGCCGGCTCGGGTCGAGGACCGCGCGCGGGTGGGGCAGGGCCGAGAGCACGGCTTCGAAGGTGCCCGGCTGCGGGACGTCGGAGCCGCGGGTGCCGAAGGTGGTGGCGGCGAAGGCGTATTCGTCGCCGAGGGTGGTGCCGATGATGGCGCCGGCGCTCCACCACTCGAGCAGGCGGCCGCCGAACCGCAGGTGGCTCAGGTCGCGTTGCAGGTGGCTGTTGTGGGCGAACGCCAGGGTGGGACCTCGCCCGCTCTCGCGGCGGACGACGGCGGCGAGGTTGTCGGCCATCATCGCGTCGCGCAGCTGCATCAGGGAGCCGAGGCGGGTGGGCGCCGGGTCGGCCAGGGCGGCGTGGTAGCGCAGCAGTCCGGCGGCGGTGCGGGCGTACAGGCCCGCGAGCCAGAGCCCGCCGGGCGAGGTCGCGTCCGTCAGGTGCGGCGCGTGCGCGGTCAGCAGGGCGCCCAGGTCGTCGGTGAGCAGCCGCAGTCGGGCGGCCTCGGGGGTGCGGCCGACGGACCGGGCCGGGTCCGTCATGGCGCCGGGGTCGGTCCAGCGCCCGTCCGGGCCGAGCAGCCCGTCGAGGGTCTCGCGGTCGCAGGGCAGGTCGACGTGGGGGGCGAGGTAGTCGTGCAGTGCGGTCAGGGCCGGGCCCGGGCTCGCGGCTCCGCTGATCTCGAGCGGGCCGTCGAAGCCGTAGCAGCGCAGGCGGTCCCGGTCCGGGTGCTGCCCGTTGTGGGCGCGCATCCAGCGCAGCAGGTCCCGGTTGGCGGGCGAGGCGCCGAAGCCGTGGCTGAAGCCGCGGTCCATGGCGTCGTCGAGGCTGCCGGGACCGCCGGCCACGTACGCGTCGGCGACCAGGGCCGCCAGGCAGTCGCTCTCGAGGGCGATCGAGCGGTATCCCTCGTGTTCGACGAGGTGGCGGAAGAGCTCGTTGCGCAGTTCGGGGAAGGCTTCCACGCCGTGGGTGGGCTCGCCGAGGCCGAGCAGGCGGGTGGCCGGGGACAGGAGCGCGGTGAGGGAGGCGCCGCCGAAGGGGCGGGCGGCGTCCCGGATCGAGGCCGTCATGGCTTCAACCGTATCGTTGAAGCTTCAGTGTAGACTTTTCCGGCATTTTCGGCCGCCTAGAAGGAGAAAGCTTCAACCATGTGGCTACGGCCCGTTGATCTGGCGCGTGAGCACGGCCTGTCCACCCAGGCGGTGCGCAACTACGAGGAGGCGGGGATCCTGCCGCCGGCCGGGCGCTCGCCGCACGGCTACCGCCGGTACTCCCCTCGCCATGCGGCGGCGTTGCGCGCGTTCCTGGCGCTGGTCCCCGCGCACGGCCACCCGACCGCGGCGGCGGTGATGCGGGCGGTGAACGGCGGTGCGGTCGACGAAGCACTGCGGTTGATCGACGAGAGCCACGTCCGGCTGGCCGGCGACCGGAACACGCTGCAGGACGTCGAGGACGCCTTGCGCGGCCTGGCGCCGCAGCGGGCACCGGAGGCGGAGCCGGGGGTGACGTTCATCGGACCGCTGGCGCACCGGCTCGGCCTCCGGCCGGCGACCCTGCGCACCTGGGAGCGGGCCGGGCTGGTCGTCCCCCGGCGTGATGCCCGCACGGGGTACCGCGTCTACGGCTCCGCCGATGTCCGCGATGCCCTGCTGGCCCACCAACTGCGCCGCGGCGGGCACGGGTTGGACCGGATCGCACGGGTCCTGGCGGAGGTCCGGACGGCGGGCGGCCCGGAGCCGCTGCAGGCCGCACTCGAGGAGTGGCGCGGCCGGCTGCGGGCCCGCGGCCTGGCGATGCTGACCGCCGCGGCCGCCCTCGACGCCTACCTGTGCCCGGCCGCGGACGCCGTGGCGACGCCCGCCGGGTAGCCCGCCGCACGGGACCCGCCGGCCGGCGGGGTCAGCGGCGGCCGTCCCACAGGGAGCGTTCGTCCGGACGGGGGTCGGTGACCAGCAGGGGGTCGGTGTCGAAGACCCGGGTGGCCCGGCCGTCCGGGGTGTACGGCGGCCAGCCGGGGTCGCCGGTGGTGGCGAAGGACGTCCAGGCGCGGCGTACCGCGTCCGCGAGCTGCCGCGGCGGGTGGTCCCCGAGCATGGGCGCGAGCGCCGGATCGTCCTGGACGCCGAAGGTGAACGGGACGTCGACGGCGTGGCACGCGCCGAGCCGGCCGTCGAACGCCGGTGAGCGCCAGGCGAATTCGTACAGGTAGGTGGCGGCGGGGCGGTGCCGGGCGTGTGCCTCGGCCAGGCGGATGGCGGGGATGCGGTAGAACCAGTCGGTGGCGACGGCGGCGAGCAGTTCTCCCGGCGAGGCGTCCGGCCGGCCGGCCCGGTAGCGGTCGAGGGCGCCGGGTGGGAGGCCGTAGCGGGCCGTCAGGTGCGGCAGGGCGGCTTCGGGTACGGCGTCGAGCAGGCCGGTGGGGGCGAGGTAGAGCCGGAACTCCTCGGTGGTGGTCCCGGCCATCAGGTCGATCCCGGCCGCCGCCCCGGCGCTGACGGCGTCGATCGGTGCCCGGGGCAGGATGTCGCCGTCCACCACGGGTTCGAACGGCAGCAGGTTCAGGGCGGCCTCGCCCCACCGCGCGGGGTCGGGGTCGGCGGTGACGGCCGCGCGCAGCCGTTGCTGCGCCTCGACCAGGGTGGCGGTGGGCAGGGCGGCGATAGCGGCCGGTTCCGGTGCGGTGCCGAGGAGTTCGGCCAGCCGGTCGCGGATCAGGCCCGCGGTGGCCCTGCCGTGGGTGTGGTGGGCGGCGCCGCTCTGCAGGATCGCGCGGTGGAACAGTCCTCGGGCCCGGGGCACGGCCAGCAGGGTGGCGATGCTCATGGCGCCGGCGGACTGGCCGAACACCGTGACGTTGGCGGGGTCGCCGCCGAACGCGGCGATGCCGTCGCGGATCCAGGTGAGGGCGGCGATCTGGTCGAGCAGGCCGCGGTTGGGGGTGGTGCCGGGCAGGTCGAGGAAGCCTTCGGCACCGAGCCGGTAGTTGAGGGTGACCAGCACGACGCCGTCCCGGGCGAACGCGCTGCCGTCGTACATCGGCAGCGAGCCCGCGCCGTTGGTGAAGGCGCCGCCGTGCAGCCAGACCATCACCGGCAGGCGGGCCGCGGTGTCCGGGGTCCAGACGTTGAGGTTGAGGCAGTCCTCGCCGGGGACGGTGATCTCGGGCAGCAGCACGTCCAGCGGCGGGGCGTACGGCGCCTGGGGTGCGGTGGGTCCCGGGGCGGTGGCGTCGCGTTCGCCGTCCCAGCGGGCGGGCGGCTGCGGCGGCAGCAGTCGCAGCGGGCCGACCGGCGGCGCGGCGTACGGGATGTTGCGGAAGGCGGCGACGCCGTCGGCGCTGCGGGTGCCGCGGAGCAGGCCGTGGGTGGTGCGGACGACCGGATGCACGGATGGGTCTCCTTGTCGCGGGGGCGGCCGCGGGGGCGGTCAGCCGGCGGTGGCAGCCGTCGAGGGGGTGGCGCCGAGGATGCGCAGGGCGAACTCGCCGTGGGCCTCGGCGATCCGCTCGGGGGTGAAGGGCTGGTCGGGTCCGGCCCAGTGGGCCACCCGCACGCCCATGGCGCTGATGGCGGTGGCGGCGAGCAGCGGTTCGGGCACGTGGAAGACGCCTTCGGCGATGCCCTGTTCGATCGCGTCGAGCAGGAACTGCCAGCAGGCGTGGCGCAGTTCGAGGGCGGGTGCGGCGAGGTCCGGTGAGAGGGAGTGGATCTCGCCGTCGGTCACGATCGCGAGCAGCGGGAAGCGGGTGTGGACGTCGGCGTGGGCGCGCACCAGTGCCACCACCCGGGTGGCGGGGTCGGCGGTCCGGGTGCTCGCCACGGCTTCGGCGAGCCGGGCGTGGAGTTCCTCGTGCCCGACCTGGACGAGGTGGGCCAGCACGTGCTCCTTGGAGGGGTAGTGCGCGTACAGGGTGGCCGAGTTGATGCCGACGGCGGCTGCGATCTGCCGGATGGAGGTGCCGGCGAACCCGGCCTCGGCGAACAGGCCGAGCGCCTCCTCGAGGATGCGTCCCCGGGTGCCGGGCGGGGTCACGCCGGCGGGCAGGTCGGGTCCGACGGCCGCGGTCCGGCGGGGCTGCCAGCCGGGGTGCTCCACGTGGTCCTCCTGGGGTCCGCGGCGGTGCCGCCGCCGAAGTTCCGACCGATCGATTGGTTGACAGCGTAGCGCCGAGGTCGGATCGTACTCCACAGCCGCGCAGTCACCAACCGATCGATTGGCCGGGGCGAGCGTGTGCCGCTCCGCGCCCGGACCGCACCACGCACCTCACGCACCTCACGCACCTCACCCCACCCACCCGAGGGAGTGCTCCATGGTGTTCCGCGTCCTGCCCCGGCTGTCCCGAACCCTTCGCCGGGCGGCCGCCGTTGCCGCCGCCACCGCTCTCGCCGCGCTCGGCCCCGCGGCGCCCGTCCGGGCCGCCGAGGCCGCGCCGGGTCTGCCGCACCTCAACCTGACCGGCGCCTACGTCACCGGCGTCTCCTCCGGCGGTTTCCTGGCCACCCAGCTCCAGGTGGCCTACTCCGGCACCTTCGACGGCGCCGGCATCGTCGCCGCCGGACCCTACGACTGCGGCCGGGGCAATGTGGTCGACGCCGCCATCTGCCTGGTCGGCCACGGCCTGCCGGAGCTCGAGCAGCAAGCCGTCGAATGGGCCGGCCAGGGCCGCATCGACCCGGTCGGCAACCTCGCCGGCAAGCCGGTGTACGTCTACCACGGCCGCCTCGACCCGGTGGTCAACCCGCTGGTCTCGGACAGCGGCGTCGCCTTCTACCAGGACTTCGGCGCGAGGGTCGTCTACCACGACTCGGACTGGGCCGGGCACTCCTGGGTCAGCCCGCAGGGCGTGGTGCCGTGCGGCCTGACCCTGCCCCCGTTCGTCAACGACTGCGGTGACGACCCGCAGCGCGAGATGCTCACCCACTGGCTCGGCCACGTCGACCCGCCGAACCACGCCGCGCCCGCGGGCACCCTCACCCGCTTCGACCAGAACCGCTACACCCCCGGCGGCTCGGCGCCCCGCCTGAGCATGGACTCCACCGGCCTGCTCTACACCCCGCCCGCCTGCGCCGCCGGACAGCCGTGCAAGCTGGTCGTCGCGCTGCACGGCTGCCTCTCCGGGCAGTACCTGCTCGGCGACCTGTTCCCCCGCCGCGGCAACCTCGACACCTACGCCGACACCAACAACCTCGTCGTCCTCTACCCGCAGGCCGTCTCCAGCCTCGTTCCCGTCAACCCGCAGGGCTGCTGGGACTGGTTCGGCTACACCGGCCCGGACTTCGCCGTGAAGGACGCCCCCCAGCTCCGGACCATCACCGCCATGGTCCACGCCCTCGGCGCCTGACCCGCCGCCGGCCTCGCGCGGCCGTGACCGCCACCGGTCGCGGCTGCCCGGCGAACAGGCCGGTCAGGCCGATCAGGCCCCGGGGAGCGTCGTCGTCGAGGCAGCAGAGCCGGAAGGATCTCGACGGCCTCGGCGGCGGCCCGGGCGCTGCGGAGGAACAGCTCCTGCTCGTACGCGGCCGGCGCGGCGTCGACGTCACCGGGGTGCTCGGCGACGGCCCTGGCGAGTTCGACGCCGTCGTACACGGCCGTACATGGAGGGTGCCGCCGCTCTCCCGGTGGGACTGGGTCCCCTCCCCCGGCCGGGGCGCGACCATCGCCCCGCCGCCGACCGCGCAACCACGACGACCGGGCGGAGCTCCCCCGGGGATCACCACCCCCGGGTAGGGGGCCCGGCCGCCGCGCCCGCCGGTCAGAGCACGAGGAAGCGCGCGAGGACGAAGAGCAGGTACGAGCCGAGCGCGATCCGGTTGATCAGCAGGTGCGGGCGGCCGATCCGCGAGCCCGCGAACGTGTCCTCGGGCCGCCGCTCCGGGCGGTTGGCGAGCAGGGTGATCGTCGCGGCGACGGCGAGCGGGGCGGCCGGGCCGCCGAGCCGCTTCCCGAGCATGCGGGCGGGCCAGGCATCCAGCTCGACCTGCCCGCCGCCCCTACGCTGGATGGTCAGCCTCCCCCGGTGGACGGCGGCCGCCTCGACCTCGGCCCACGGGTAGCGGTGCACCAACGCCGTGGCCGCGATGGTCAGCCCGTCCCGGTCCAGGTCGATCTGCCAGGTGCAGGCGCCGGCCAGGGAGACGAACGCGCCGGTGCCGATGAAAAGCGCGGAGAACAGGCCCTGGTAGCCGAAGTCACCACCGAGGTAGTACACGCACGCGCCCATGAGCAGGGCGAGCAGCGGACCGGCGGTGCAGCGCAGGAGGGCGGGCATCTCGATCCGGCGGGCGCGCTCCGCGGGGCCGTCCGGCGCCTCGGCGAGCGCCTTCGCGGCGATCGCCGCGACGGCGAGCTGATCCTCGCGATAGCGGTCGCGGCGGCGGAACCTCGGCGCGGCGGGCCGTTCGTGGGCCACCACGGCGAGCCAGTCCGCGTCGGGCGCCGGTGACCGGAAGACCAGGAGTTGCGCGGACCGGCCGCCCGGACCGTGGTAGAGCAGGGCCGGAACGGGTCGGTCGGCCTGGTCGGGGGCTTCGGCCGCCCCCTCCGGACGGACAGGGTCCCCGCTACCGCCCGGTGCGTTGCAGCCTCCGTGCCCGCGCCGCTCCGCCACCCAGGCCGGGGCGTCCTCCCCGGACGTGCGCCAACGGTGGACCGCGCGCTCGCGCAGCCGCCACAGGCCCGGTGCGGTGAGGTCCCCGTCGGCGGGACGGACCAGGAGGTCGCCGGCCCGGTCGGGTTGCACCAGCACTCGCATCGCCGGTCCGGCCGCACCGGCGAAGGCCCGGTACCGGCGGACCGTCCCGGCGGCGGAGGCCGCCAGTAGGACGCCCACGGTGCCGGCGAGTGTCGCGGCCGCCAGCCAGCCGTCGATGTCGGGCGTGTCCCCGACGATCCCGACGAAGCCGCGGCCGTCGGCGAGCAGGAGCAGCCGGTCGCCGGCTCTCGGGGTGTAGTCCCAGGTGATGGTCAGCGACACCTTCTCGTCGGTGGCTCCCCCGGGCCGCCGGAAGGCCACCTCGGCGCCGAGCGAGTCCCCGTCGAGAACGGTGCCCTCGACCTGGGTGGCCGCGGCGATCCGCGCCTCGGCCTCGCTCTGGTCGATCATGCCGAGCGCGACGAGGACCGCGCTTGCGGCGATCAGCAGCCCGGCCAGGACCCCGCGCACCCGCGACCGGCCGGGCCCGCCACCCGGGTGGGCGGACCCGGCCGCCGTCCACGGATAGGCCACGGGCGGGCCCATCAGCGCGTCCAACTGCTGCCTGACCCGGCGGCGGGCGGCCTCGGCCCGGAACAGCACGGCGGCCACGAGAGCGTGCGCGACGATTGCGGTCAGACGGGTGGACTGGTTCGGCAGACCGCTGGGGAGCAGCCACAGCAGGGCGCCGACGACCGTCACGAAGGCGGCGCGACGACGGACCTTCGCCAGGAGGACGACGGCCTCGATGATGAGCAGTTGGACGGCCGCGGCCCCCTGCCATCGGTCCGAGGCGCAGGAGGCGGGCGTCGGGCAGGATCCGGACGCGTCGCTCGCCACCGCCACGACCACGACCATCACCGGCAGGAGAGCCACCCAACGGGAGTCGAGCCACTGCCACACCCGGCCCGAGCGCCAGGTCGCGGCGGCGTCGGTGGTGAGTGCGGGGGCGTCGGGGAGCGGGGGTGGTGCCGTGTGCATCCGGCGATGATGGCAGCCGCCACCTGCGATCCACGTGGGGGGGTGGAACAGGGGTCGCGCCCCGGTGACGTGCTGGGCCGTCCGGGCGTGCCGGTCCGTCCGGGCCGAGGCACCGGCACCGGCACCGGCACCGGCAGCGGCACCGGCGGTGGCAGCGCGCCGCGGCGGACCCGCGGTGGTCTCCTGGATGGCAAGCACTCCGTCCGCACCTGAACCGAAGAGGGAAGCGCCTTGTCCAAGCCCCTGATCGTCATCACCGGTGCCAGCTCCGGCATCGGGGCGGCCACCGCCCGGCTCCTGTCCTCCGAGGGGCACCCGTTGCTGCTGCTCGCGCGGCGGCTGGAGAGGCTGGAACAGCTCGGCCTGCCCGAGACCCTGTGCCGCCGGGTCGACGTCACCGACCGGGACGCGCTGCAGGCGGCGGTGCGCGAGGCGGAGGAGCGGTTCGGTCCGGTGGACGCGATCGTCAACAACGCCGGGGCGATGCTGCTGGGGCGGATCGCGGACCAGGAGGCCGAGGAGTGGGACCGGATGGTCGACCTGAACATCAAAGGCGTGCTGTACGGGATCCGCGCCGTCCTGCCGGGCATGGTCGCCCGCGGCGCCGGGACCATCATCAACGTCAGCTCTGTCGCGGGCCGCAAGACCTATCCGAACCACACCGCGTACGTGGGCACCAAGTTCGCCGTCCACGCCATGTCGGAGAACCTGCGCGAGGAGGTCGCATCCGCCGGGGTGCGCGTGGTCACCATCGCTCCCGGCGCGGTGGAGACCGAGCTGCTCTCCCACACCACCGACGCGCGGATCAGGGGCGACTACGAGGCGTGGAAGAAGTCCGCGGGCGGCGCCCTGGATCCGCAGGCGGTCGCCGAGGCCATCGCGTACGCCTACCGGCAGCCGCCGAACGTCACCATCCGTGAGATCGTCCTCGCCGCCACCGGTCAGGAGTCCTGACCCTACGGTGCACCGCACCCGCCGGGCGGGGAGGGGCGGAGAGGGCAGGATTCGAACCTGCGCGGGCCCTTGCGGACCCTGCTCGGCCGTTGCCGGCCAGGCACCCGATGAACCGCTCCGGGCACCTCTCCCGGTCGGGGAGCCGTGTTCGCTCCCTGACGCGCCCTCAGCATGCCCCACCGGCCTGACCGCGCGCTGACACCGGGCGGAGGACCGGCGGGGCCCGGCCGCGGCGGGTCCCCGCCGTCCCCTACTCCCGGCCGGCCGCGGCCTCGACCGGCCGCCGGCGGGTCGCGCGCCAGGTAGCGGCCGACGCGATGGCCACGGCGACGAGGGCGCAGAGTGCGATGGTCCCGCCGATCCGGGTCCACGGGACCACCGTCGGCGCGTGGGTGGCGAGTTCGGTCAGCGAGACGTGCTGGGTCAGCGCGGCGAGCCCGGTCGCCGTCGCGGCGAGGACGGTACCCACGACCACCGCCACGGCCGACTCGGCGACGGCAACATTCACGATCCGGCCGCGCCCCGCGCCGGCCAGCCCGAGCAGGGCGAACTCCCGCCGTCGCCCGGCCACCGCCATGACCAGGGTGTTGGCGACCGCGATCAGGGCGTAGGCCAGCGCGATCCCCAGGATGACCACGGCGGCGTTGTCGGTCTGCACGGCGGCGTGCGCCTGCCTGGCCTGCACGTAGGCGCCGTAGGTCGTGAGGTGGGCGCCGGAGCCGGCCAGCGCCCGGTTCACCGCGGCCGTCTGCTGCCCGTCGAGCGGCCGGCCCGAGTCCGTCGGGGAGTCGAGGTAGACCCGGCTCGGCATCACCGGGCCGGTCAGTGCGGCGGACAGGTAGGTGTCGTCGCCGTCCAGCCCGCGGGCGACGACCGCAGCAATGACGGCGGGCACCCGCGTGCCGGTCGGCAGCAGCATGACCACCTGGTCCCCGGCGGACAGGCCGTCGGACTCCGCCGCGTGCTCGTCGATGACCAGGAAGTTCCCGGGCAGCGAGGTGAGCGAGCCGGAGCGGACGAGCGGTGTGACGGTACCGCCGAGCGCCGCCGCGGGTACCGCGCTCGCGCTCAGCGAGTCGATCTGCTCGCCCTGCGGGGTGCCGATCCGGATGTTCACCGAGGTGACCGGGGTGACCCGGATCCCGGGTACGGCGGCCAGCCGGGCCAGCGTCCCCGCGTCGATCCCGGGACCGCCGGGCACCACCACGTCCGCAGCGTGGATCTCCTGCTGCTGGCGGGCGAGGACCACGGCGTCGCCGGACTTCTGCACCGTCAGCAGGGCGGCGACCAGGCCGACGGCCACCACGACCGGTGCCACCGTGGCGGCCGTACGGCGCCGGGAGGTGAGGATGTTCTCGCGTACCAGCAGCGGACCTGCCTCGGCCGAGCGGCGCAGCGGCGCCGTCAGCAGCAGGGTGACCGGCCGGAGCAGGACCGGCGCCAGCAGGGTGAGGGCGCCGACGTAGAGGACCGGGACCGCTTCGTACTTGCGGGCGCTGGCCGCGAGGTAGGGCTCGGTGCGGGCGATGACGGTGCCCGCGGCGACGGCGGCGATCAGCATCCCGATGCCCAGCAGCCACCGCAGCGGCGTCATCCCGCTGCGCTCCACCGCGCTCTCGCGCAGCACCTCGACCGGCCGGATCAGCGATACCCGGACCAGAGTGGCGGCCGAGCCGGCCAGGGCGGCGGCCACGCCAATGACGAAGGAGATCAGCAGTGGCAGGGGGGCGAGGGGGATGGTGAACCAGGCCGGGGCAACGTCGTGGTCGAGCATCCAGGCGCGTAGCGGCACGGTGCACAGCGGGGCGAGGGCACTGCCGGCGAGGGCTGCGGCGACGCCGATCAGCAATGCCTCGCCGAGCACCATGCGGCGCACCTGCCGGGGTGCGGCACCGACCAGCCGCATCAGTGCCAGTTCGCGGCGGCGCTGTTCGGTGGCGAAGGCGAAGGTCGCGATGACGACGAACACCGCGACGAACACGGCGAGGCCGGTGGTGCTGCCGGCCATCGCCTGGGCGTTGGCCAGTGCCTGGGCGCCGCCGGTGGGGTCGGTGTCGAGCCGGGTCAGGTCGTCGCCGGTGAGGACCACGGCCCGGCCGGCCAGGAGGGCGGGCAGCTGTTCCGGGTCCCGGTCGGTGACCAGGGCGTTGACGCCGGGCGACAGGCGCTCGGCCTCGGTGTCGCCGAAGAAGACCGCGTTCTCGAACCAGCGTGCGTCGGTGACCCCCACCACCCGGTAGTCGGTGGCACCGTCGGAGGTGAGGGCCCGGGTGCGGGCTCCGATCAGCGCCCGGTCGCCGCCACCGACGACGATCTCGTCCGGGGCCTGCGGGGCGTGTCCGGCCGTCAGGTGGTAGCCGGCGTAGGCGGCGGAGGACCACGGGTGGCCGGTCGTCCCGGTGGGGCCGGGGTCCAGCCGGACCGGGAAGCTGCGGTCGGCCGTGGCACGGCCGGCCGCGCCCACCTGCGCCACGAGGTCGGCGGGCAGCACCGCCGGGGCCTTCATGGGGCGGCCTTCGAAGCCCTGCGGCGCGACCACGGCCGGGGCCCGCCCGAGGCGTTGCGGACCCGGGTGCGGGGTGCCGAAGGTGGCGGCCAGGGTCAGGGTCATCATGCCGATCATCGTGGTGCCGAGTGCGAGGGCGAGGAAGGCGCCCGCGAAGCCCGTCAGCCGGTGGCGCAGGGTGGTCAGGGCGATCGTCAGCATGGTTCGGCCGTGCTCTCGCCGGGCTCCAGTGCGGCCATCCTCAGGGCCACGGTCTCGGCCGTCGGTCCGGACAGCTCGCCGGTCACCTTGCCGTCGGCGAGGAAGACCACCCGTTGCGCGTAGGAGGCGGCCACCGGGTCGTGGGTGACCATGACGACGGTCCGGCCGTGTTCCTCGACGACGCCGCGCAGCAGCGCCAGGACTTCCCGCGCGGTCCGCGAGTCCAGCGCGCCGGTCGGTTCGTCCGCGAAGATCACCTTGGGTCCGGTCACCAGGGCCCGCGCGATGGCGACCCGCTGCTGCTGGCCGCCCGACAGTTCGGCGGGCCGGTGCCCGCCGCGTCCGGTGAGGCCCACCTGCGCCAGGCTGCGGTCGATCGCCGCCGGGTCGAGGGGGCGCCCGGCCAGTCGCAGTGGCAGTTCGACGTTCTGGCGTGCCGTCAGTGCGGGGATCAGGTTGAACGACTGGAAGATGAAGCCCAGGTGGTCGCGGCGCAGCGCGGTCAGGGCCCGCTCGGACAGTTCGTGCAGGGGCGCGCCGTCGAGCAGGACCTGGCCCTCGTCCACCCGGTCGAGGCCGGCGGCGCACTGCAGCAGCGTCGACTTGCCGGAACCCGATGGGCCCATGATGGCGGTGAAGCTGCCCGCCGCGAAGCCGGCCTCCACCCCGTCGAGCGCCCGCACCCGGTTCTCGCCCCTGCCGTACGTCCGGTGAACGGCGGTCAGGCGGAGCAGGTCGCCGGTCCCCTCCGTGCCGACGTGGGCCGGGCCCGGGGCCCCCACCGGTAATGCCTTGTTCCGGAACACTCGCTCGCCTCTCCACAGGTGCATGGGTCGGGGTCGGAGCATCCGGCACCCGCCGCACCGACGGTAGGGCCGTTCGCGGTGCGGGCGCCTCCGGGCCGCCCCTGATCCCGACCCTGAAGAACCCCTGACCCGGTCGGGCGCGTCCGGTGGGGTCCCGGGCGCGGTGCGGGTCCTACTCGGAGGGGGATTGGTCGGCGGCGGGTCCGTCGGGGGCGACGGTGGCGGTCCAGCCCTGGTCGAGCAGGAGGCAGACCTGGTCGACGGCTGCGGCGGGGTCGGGGCAGGTGCGGGCGAACGCGAGGGATTCGAGGGTGAAGCGGGCGTAGGCGGCGCAGATGACGTCGTCGTGCGGCCGGCCGGTCTGGTCGGCGAGGGCGCGGGCCAGGGCGTGTTCGTGGCGCAGCCACATCGTGCGGGAGTGCTCGCGCAGGGCCGGGGTGTCGTTGACGAGCCGCTCGAAGTCGGCGAAGCGGGGGTCCCTGGTGTGCGCCGAGTCGACGAAGGCGGCGAGGTGGGCGCGCAGCGCCTGGGGGATCGTCCGGCCCGAGGGGCGGTCGGTGACGGCGCCGACGAGGGCGGCCTCGTTGCGGGCGTCCTCGTCGAAGACCAGGGCCTCTTTGCCCTCGGGGAAGTAGTTGAACAGGGTCGACACCGAGACGTCGGCGCCTTCGGCGATCTCGCGGACGCCGACCTGCTCGTAGCCGCGTTCCAGGAACAGCCGCACTGCCGTGTCCGCGATGGCCCGGCGGGTGGCGGCCTTCTTGCGTTCGCGCCGCCCGGCAGTGCCTGTCCGGTCGCCCGCTGCCGTGGGGTCGGTCGCTGCGGTGCGGTCGGTCGTGTCTGCCATGGTCATCACCCTATCCGCCGCTTTGGGATCGCGCCAATGTTGGAACGATTGCATATTTGCAACCGTTCCAATAGCGTGGGCGGTGCCCGACGGGCCGGCGGCACCCCGTCCACCGGCCGTGACCGGGCACCCGATGGAAGGAAGACCATGAACCCCCTCGCACTCGCCCGGGCCAGGATCAGCATCATCGGCGCCGGTCCCGGCGGCCTGACCTGCGCCCGGATCCTCCAGCAGCGCGGCATCGCGGTCACCGTGTACGACCGCGACCCGGGCCCCGGTGCCCGTAACCAGGGCGGCACCCTCGACCTGCACGCCGACAACGGCCAGCTCGCCCTGCGCGAGGCCGGCCTGCTCGAGCGGTTCTTCGAGCTGGCGCGCCCCGAAGGGCAGGAGATGCGGAGGCTGGACCCGGCCGGCACGGTCATCTCCCACCACGTCCCCGAGGACGGCGAACTGTTCAAGCCGGAGATCGACCGCGGGCAGCTGCGCGACCTGCTGCTCGGCTCCCTCCAGCCGGGAACCGTCCGGTGGGGGCACACCCTCACCACCGTCGGCGGGCCCGCCGACGGGCCGCGCCGGCTGCACTTCGCCGACGGCACCACCGTCGAGGCCGACCTGGTCATCGGCGCCGACGGCGCCTGGTCCCGGGTGCGCCGGGCCGTCTCTCCCGCCGTTCCGGAGTACACCGGGGTGAGCTTCGTGGAGGCCTGGTTCTCCGACGTGGAGAAGCTGCACCCCGAGGTCGCCGAGCTGGTCGGCCCGGGCAGCGCCGCCGCGGGCGACGGCGACCGCGGTCTGTTCGCCCAGCGCAACAGCGGCGACCACATCCGCGCCTACCTCATCCGCCGTGCCCCGGTCGACTGGATCCGCCGTAGCGGCCTGGGCGCCGACGGCACCGACGGCATCCGCGCCCTGCTGCTCGACGAGTACGCCCACTGGTCACCCCGGCTGCGCCGGCTGATCACCGACAATGACGGCCCGTACGTCGACCGCCCGATCCTCGCCCTTCCCGTCCCGCACACCTGGCAGCACAACCCGACGGTGACCCTGCTCGGCGACGCCGCCCACCTCATGCCCCCGCTCGGCGTCGGCGTCAACCTCGCCATGCTCGACGCCGCCGAACTCGCCCTCGCCATAGCCGGATCCGACACCGTCGACGAGGCCGTCCGCAGCTACGAGACGACCATGCTCCCGCGTTCCGCCGAGATGGCCGCGCTCCTCGAGGGCGGCGCCGAGCACCTGCTCTCCGGCGACCTGCCGGAGCACGAGGACGACGGCGACGCCCGGTCCTGAGCCCCGCGCCGGCGATCGGCCGTTCACCGGGCGGGTGTTCGGGCGCCACCCGGCGCAGGTGTGGTCGATCCTGGTACCGGCGGCCGGACCGGGCCGCCCCCGCCGACGGAGGAGCGAGCAGGATGAACGGAACCCGCCCGGAGGCCCCGGATCCGCTGCCCGCGACGGAACGGGTACGCCTGGCCGTCTACCACGGATTCGCGCGGACCGGCCGCGCCCCGGGTGTGCCGGAGCTCGCCGCGCTGACCTTCCTCACCCCGGGCGGGGTGCGCCGGGAGCTCCGCACGCTGCACGGCAGCCGTGACGTGGTGCTGGACCCGCGGGACGGCGACCGGATCGTGATGGCCCACCCGTTCGCGTCCGTACCGCTCGGGTTCTCCATCATGGGGACCCGCACGCTGTGGTGGGGCGGCTGCGCCTGGGACTCGTTCGCCGTGCCCCACCTCCTGCGGGACGAGCCCGACGTCCTGGTCGCCACCCGCTGTCCGGCCTGCGACACCCCGCACGCCTGGGTGGTCGGCCGTCAGGCGCCGCCGCCCGGCGACCAGGTGGCGCACTTCCTCGTCCCCATGCACCGGGTCTGGGACGACGTGGTCCGCACCTGCGGCAACCAGCGCCTGTTCTGCTCCACCGACTGCGTCGGCAGCTGGCTGCGGCGCACCGGCCAGGAGCGCGGCTACGTCATGGACCTGGAGACGCTCTGGCGCTTCGCCGCCGACTGGTACACCGGCCGCCTGGACGCGGGCTACACCCGGCGCGACCCCGCCGCCGCAGGCGAATACTTCGCACGGATCGGCCTGCACGGATCCTTCTGGGGGCTGCCCGACCGAGGGACCGGCAGCCCCCGGTAGGGCTGCGCGCCGGGCTCGTCGATGCCGCATCCCGCCGGGGACCGGGAGCGGCCATCGGCAGAAGCCCTCAGGGGAAGTACAGCGACGCCTTCTCCAGGACGTGCCCCGTGAACATCCCGCCCCACGCGACCCGGCCCCGGTACATGGTGACCCGGCCGGCACCGGCAGGCGCCGTCTGCACCGTGACGGGACGGCCGACCAGGGTCGTCCCGAGGCTCCGGGCGTCCTTGGCGGCCCAGTCCGTCGCGGATCGCTGGACACTGCCGCTGACCAGGGCGGGGAGGATCATCGCCGCGTTGCGGGCGCCGGGCAGACCACTGCGCAGGTGCTTGGTGTAGTCCATCGCCCAGCCCGTGTACTCGGCCAGCACGGCCTGGTCGACCGCGGGCACGGCGGCGGCGAGGACGAACAGCTCGACCTTGGTGCCGAACCATTGGATCCGGCGGTCCGACCGGCTGCCGATCACCACGTGGTGGTCGCCCCAGGTGGTCGAGGTCACCACGCATCCGTCACCCCGCAGCCGCTCGCCGAGCCCTGCGAGGTAGGTGGCGGCCGCCCGGGCCGAAGACTCTCCGTCGATCTGTTGTTCCGTCATGTGCCGATCCTGCCGCACCGGTACGACAACGGGGAAGGTCCGGGCTCCGACGGGACCTCGCCCCCGGCTGCCGGGCGTCGGGAGCGGGGGCCGGAACGGGGTGCACACGCTGCGGAGAGGGCAGGATTCGAACCTGCGCGGGCCCCGGAGGACCCTGCTCGGCCGTTGCCGGCCAGGCACCCGATGAACCGCTCCGGGCACCTCTCCCGATCAGGGAGCCTCGCTCGCTCCCTGACGTGCCCTCAGCATGCCCCACCCGCCTGACCGCACGCTGACCCCTCGCTGACCCACGACCGGGTCACGGCAGCGGGTCCTCGTCGTTCGGCGCGATGGCGGCGAGCCAGAGCTGGATCTCCACGTCCCCGTCGCCGACCAGGAAGTAGGACTGCAGGACGAGTTTCCGCTCGCCGACCTGCCAGACCGTGGACGATTCGCCGTCGCCGGTGGCCAGGTGGATCTCGACGCCGGGCAGCGGCTCGCCGAAGCGCGCAGTGAGCCGCTCGACCGCGTCGGACTCGAGCTCGCCGAACCGCTCCACCGTCCAGTCCTGGAGGAAGGAGTGGTCGTGCTGGTGCTCGGCCTCGAGGAAGGCCTCCGCGAGCACGGTCATGGCGCCGTACGAGGAGCGGTCCTCGTCCGGGTCGTCCTCGGGGTCGGCGGGCTCGTACGGGTCCTCCCGGGATCCGAAGATCAGCGAGCAGGGCTCGAAGCGGCGGGGGCCGGCGGCGAGCAGTTCGGCCGCGAGGTCGGTGAGGTCGCGGTCCGGGGCGCCCGGGTAGGTCAGGTAGGAGTGTGCCTCCCGGCAGTGCGCGGGCTCGACGCGCTCGAAGGTGCCCTCGGCCGTGGTGGTCTCCCACAGGAGGGTCCCGGACCGGTCCACCAGCCGCAGCGTGGCGCCGTCGGCGGCGGCCTCGACCCGGCAGACGTCCTGGCCGTCGCGGTCGACGTGGGCCACCCCGCCGTCGCGGGTGACGAAGGCGGCGAGGCCGTTGCCCGCGGTGAACCCGAGGATCCGGCCCGCGGCGTCGGTGAGGGGTTCGGGGTGGCGGACGGGGATGAACCGTCCGTCCGGGTGCAGGACGCCCCAGGCCCGGCCCGACGGACGGTCGGCGGCCGCGGCCCGGGCCTCCTCGGGGTCCTCGTCGTCCAGGGGTTCGAGGTAGTGGGCGACGGCCGCCCCGGCGGCGCCGAAGTCCTCGGCCCACTCGTACGCCTGCTCGATGACCTCCCTGCCGGTGGCGTCGAGGTAGCCGTGCGCGAAGCCGTTGTCGAAGCGGACCAGCCCGCACCCGAAGGTCTGCGACACCCGGTTCCGGGCCGTGATCACCACCTCGCCGCGGGCGTTCAGGAAGCCGCGGAAGCGTCTTCCCACGGAGCCGCCGAGGACGAAGGCGAGGCCGTGTGCGTCGAAGGCGCGAGCATCGGGAAGGACGGCTCGACGATCCACTCCCCCGTCCCGTCGATCAGGCCCCACAGGTCGCCGACCCGGACGGGCGCGGCGCCGTCGGGGCCGAAGGGCCGTGCACCGTCGAACCGCGGCTCTACCACCGTCCGGTCCGTGCGGTCGAGGTAGCCGCAGAGGCCGCTGTCGGCCATCCGTACGGGGGCCGGCCCGTCCGGCGTGAACGGCCCGGCCGCGGCGAACCTCGGGCGGGTCACGAAGCGGCCGGTGGCGTCGAGATGGCCCACCCCGTCCTCGGTGCGGGCGGTGGCCAGGCCGTGCCGGAACTCCCCGGCCGCCGCCAGGGTCGCCGGGATGACGGGTGTGCCGTGCCCGCGTAGCCCCAGCGGCCGTCGTCGGCCCGGAACCGGGAGAGGCCGCTGTCGTCGAAGGCTTCGGTGCGGCGCAGCGCCGGTTCGGCCAGCCAGGCGCCGTGCTGGTCGAGGTGGCCCCAGCGGCCGTGCGGGTCGGCGGCGGGGGCGACCAGCCCGCCCCGGCCGTCCGGGTGGAACGGCCCGACCGCGCTCAGGTCGGGCGCCCGTACCAGCCGCCCGTCGCCGGAGACCAGGGCGTACCGCCCGGCGGAGCCGTCCGGCCCGGGGCAGGGAACGGCGTACGGCGGTATGGCGGTGGGGCTGGTCGGCACGGGTGCGGCTCCCTCGGAGGGGGCCGGGCCGGCGCGGCGCCATTGGCCGCCCGGCCCGGGGATGATCAAGATTCGCCCATGCTAGGGGCCTCGCCGACGGCGCGTCCCGCGCAGGGGCGGACCAGAGGCCACCGCGGGTGTGCGGCGGTCCCGGGCCCGGAGCAGGCCGCGCCGGGGCCGCCGCACGGGAGTGCTCAGGCGGCCGGCGCCGCGACCGGCACCGCGGTGGGCACCCCGGTGGGAGCCGCGGTGGGCGCCGCCGAGGCCGGCCGGCTCGCTGCGGCGACCGCGTCGGGCCGGACGGTCGCTGCGGCTGCTACGGGTGACGCCGGTGCGCCCGCGGTCGCCGGGTCCGTGGGGGCGGTCGGCCGCATCATCAGCTCGGCGCTCTGCCGGGCCTGTTCGACCTGTGCGGGGACGGCCGGCGCGGCGGGCTGCGCCAGGGCCGGGTTGGCCCGGGCCCGGGCGGGGGCGGCGGTCTCCGGCCGGGAGCTCAGGACGTGGCTGGCCGCCTCATCGAGGCTGACCGCGCGCTGCAGACGGGCGGCCAGCCGGCCAGCCTCCCGCCCGAGGGAGGCGACGTCGTTCCAGCTGAGCGTGAGAACGACGTGGAGTTCGGCGTTCCCGTCCGGCAGCGCGTGGAGGGGCGATATGGGCAGATCGTTCACGGGACCATCCTGGTTCGGTGCTGTTCGGTGCGGAGCGGACGACGGACGGCCGTACGGCCGTTCCCATCGGAAGAGAGAGCCGTTTCGGTGAACCAGCCCGCCACTTTGCCCACCTTTTACCTTCCGATCCCTCGGGAGATCACCGAGCGACCTGATGGGCGGGCTGCCGGCGCAGCAGGATGGGCCGGGGGGACCGGGACGGACGTGGAGGTGGCGATGAGGGTCGTGTTCGTGCACGGGGCGTGCGTGCGGGACGGGTCGTGGTGGTGGCACCGCACCGCCGAGTTGTTGCAGCAGCGGGGCGTGGAGAGCGCGACCCCGGCGCTGCCGAGTTGTGGTGAGACGGGGGCTGCCCCCGGGGTCGGCGGCGCCGGGCTGGCCGAGGACGTGGCGGCGGTACGGGAGGTGCTGCTGGCGGGCGACGCGCCGACGGTGGTGGTCGCGCACAGCTACGGAGGTATCGTCACCGCGGAGGCAGCCGCGGGCGTCGGGTCGGTGCGCCATCTCCTGCTGATCACCAGTTACCTGCCCGAGGTCGGGCAGAGCCTGTCGGACTTCGGGGACGGCGGCCCCGCCCCGTTCCTCGACGTCGACCCCGGCGCCGGCACCTTCGGGGTCCGCCCCGAGCTGCTGGTGGACACGTTCCTCCAGGACTGCGACCCCGCTGTCCAGGTGCAGGCGGCGGACCATCTCGCCCGGCAGAGCGTACGGGTGACCGGGGAGCCGGTCGGCGCGGCCGCCTGGCAGCAGGTGCCGTCGACGTACCTCGTCTGCGCCGAGGACCGGGGCACCCCGCCCGCGCTGCAGCGCGAGTTCGCCCGCCGGGCCGGCCGCGTCGTCGAACTCGACACGGGCCACCACCCGTTCCTGTCCCGGCCCGCGGCCGTCCGGGACCTGCTGCTGAGCCTGTGACGGCGGCGAAATCCCCGGTGCGCCCGGCCGGGTGCGGCGGGTACGGTCCAGCGGTGACCCGTCGAACGCCCCCGCGCCCGCTGCCCGTCGAGGAGCTCTTTCCCGAGGTGGTCCCGTTCCGCCGGGAGACCGTGCGGCTGCACCCCCGTCGGGGCGAGCCGGCGCCCGGCGACAGTTCGCTCGGCGGGCCGCTGCTGTGGCCCGCCGGGGAACCGTGGCCGTCGTGCCCCGAGCACTCGGGGTCGCCCATGGTCGCGGTCGTCCAGATCCACCGCGGCGACGTACCGGACCTGGTGCCGTTCCCCGCCGGGTGCGACCTGCTCCAGGTGCTCTGGTGCCCGCTGTACCACGGGGACCGGTGGGTGGTGCCCGCGGTGCACTGGCGGTCGGCGGCGGCCGTCGGGCCGGTGCGGCAGGCGCCACCGGCGCCGGCGCGGGCGGGGTACGGCAACGTGCCGCGGCCGTGTGTCCTGCACCCCGAACTGGTGACGGAGTACGCGAGTTGGGACCTCCCGGAGGAACTCTGGGACGAGTTGGAGGACCGCATCGACCGGGTGCAACGGGAGACGGGCTGGGACTACCAGGACCACCTGTCCACCGCGCCCGGGTCCAAGCTGGGCGGCTGGCCGGGCTGGGGTCAGGATCCCGTGTGGCCGTGCTGCCCGGGCTGCCGGCGGCCGATGGACCACCTGCTGACGGTGGAGAGCACCGAGGAGAGCGGCCCCCGGTGGGCGTGGACCCCGGCCGAGGACCGCGACCGCGGCTTCGAGGGTGCCGACCTGAGCCTCGGTGACCTGGGCGGCGTGTACCTCTTCGAGTGCTGCAGCTGCCCGGACCGGCCGTTCGCGCACCGCTTCGACTGATCGGGGACGCGGCCGCGAGAGCCCGGCCGCGTCCCCGGGCGAGGCGTGGGTCAGCCCAGGAACGGGAAGCCCGGCATGGTCCAGCAGGCCTGCTCCTCCGGGGCCCCCGGCGGCACGGGGGCGGGGCCTCCCATCCCGGTCACGTACAGCCAGGTCAGCACCGCGGTGGCGGCGCACATGACCGGCAGCAGCACGTACCACCGGCTGTGCACCAGGTCGGACACCACCGCGCGGAGCACCACCAGCACGACGAGCATGACGACCCACACCGAACGGCTGGCCGCGGCCATGGTGGGGTCGGGTTCGTGATCCTGGGTCAGGCACCAGTGCCACGCCTCCGACACCCGGGCGCCGCCGTAGAGGGTGCCCGCCGTGGCGAGCACAAACGCCGCCAGGCCCCACATCACCGTCCGCGCGCAGCCGCCGGCCCTCGCCCGGTTCTCCGTCAACTCCATGCCGCCCCCCCCGAGATGATCGTTTCCGTGTAGCGCGACGCAGCTCCACCGTTTCCGGTTCCACCGAGGGCCGCCCGAGGGCCGCTTGCCGCGAGGAGCGGGACCGCCCCCGCAGTGGCAACCGGGCATCCGGCCCTTCCCGGACACGCCCGGGCAGAGCTGTCCGGTCAGTCCTGTGTGATCAGGCCGGGGTGTCCGCCGCCTCGTGGAGCCGGGTCAGCAGGGCCATCAGCTGCTTCTGCTCGTCCCGGGTGAGCGGCGCCAGCAGTTCGGCGTTGGCGGCTTCGGCCAGGGCTGCGCAGCGGGCGAGGACGGCAGCGCCGTCGGGGGTGACGGTGACGGCGTTCTTGCGACCGTCCGAGGGGTGCGGGGCGCGCAGGACGAGGCCCTTCGCCTGGAGGTGGTTGAGGATGCCGACCATGTCCTTGGGGTCGACGGCCAGCCGACGGCCCAGGTCGGCCTGGGTGACGGGCCCGTAGTCGGCCGTCGCCGCCAGTACCGCGTGGTGCATGAGTTTCAGCCCCTCCGCGGCGATCGCGTCGGCGACCATGCCCCGGCCGCTCGCCGCCACACGGCCGATGAGCCAGGTCGGCAGGGACTGGATGCGTTGCAGGTCGGAAGTCATGGGCTCAGCCTAGCCAAAGTCATTGGACTTCCCAACGACATTGGCCATATCGTTGGGACATCCAATGAGTTCGGATCGGGGAGGTCCTGTGCTGCGCATTCGCCATGAGGTCAACGGCGGGCCCGACGTGCTGTTCGCGGAGCGGGTCGAGCGACCCGTGGCGGGGGCCGGGGAGGTTCTGCTCCGGGTCGAGGCGGTCGGGGTGACGCTGCCCACCGTGCGCAAGGTGCGGGAGGGCAGCGGGCCGGTCCCGTTCGGCGGCGAGGTCGCGGGCGAGATCGTCGCCCTGGGTGCGGGGGTCACCGCCTTCAGCGTCGGGGACCGTGTCACCGGGCTGTGCTTCGCCGACGCGTACGCCGAGTTCGCGGTCCTGAACTCCGCCATGGCGTCCCCGGTCCCGGACGGCGCGAGTGCCGTCGAAGCGGTCGCGCTGGTCCGCAGCGGGCTGGTCGCGCGCGGCGCCTACGAGGCCGCGCGGGTGGAGCCCGGCGAGTCGGTCCTGGTCACGGCGGCGGCCAGTGCCGTGGGCACGCTCGCCCTCCAGTACGCCAAGGCCGGTGGGGCGTCCCGCGTCGTCGCCGCGGTCAGCAGCGCCGACAAGGCCGACTTCGTCCGAGGGCTGGGCGCCGACGAGGTCGTCCGCTACCAGGACGCCGACTGGGGCGCCCCGTACGACGTGATCCTCGACGGCGTCGGCGGCGATCTCCTCGGCCCCGCGGTACGGACCCTGGCGACGGGCGGCCGGCTGGTGGCCTTCAGCTCCGGCGGCGGCACGGTGGAGGCGTACGAACTCCTGGTCCGCGGCGCCTCGGTGATCGGCTTCCAGATGCGGGCCATCGCCGTCGGCAAGCCCGAACTCTACGACCGTTGGCGGCGCGAGCTCTGGCAGATGCGCGACGCGGGCACCCTGCGCACCGCCGTGCACGAGGAGATCCCCCTCGACGAAGCCGCCCGGGCCCACGCCCTGATCGAGGAGCGCCGCAACCTCGGCAAGGTCGTCCTCGTCCCGTCGAAGCCGGCCGCCTGATCGCACGCCAAGGTCACCGTCACCTGTCCGCCCGGGAGGTGCGAGGGGGCGCCGCTCGGGGCCGCGGGCGCGCTCCCGGGAACCGGGAGGTCGATGCGGGGGGAGGCGACTATCCGTCCTCGGGGTCGGCGGCCGGCGTCGACTCTTCGGGGGCCGCCAGGCCCAAGGCCTCCAGCAGCATCCGGCAGTCGTCCCGGTCCCTGGCGTACGACGCCACCAGCCGGCGCACCCGCTCGTGGACCGGCGACGCGAGCATGTCGGCCCGGTCGACGGACTCTTCCAGTGTTGCGAAATCCCAACGCGTCGATGCCACGAGGAACACCCCCAGGGTGCTGTCTGCGACGCAGCGCTGTGCACGGTCGCGTCTACCCGGGATCGGGTGGGCGAACAGCCGGATCCTGCCCGCGCCACTGCCGACCGCCGCCCGACCCGGCCGGCAGAGCGTCACGAGGGACGCGACCGGCTGGGCCGCAGTGCATCGAGGCAAGCCACGCGGGTGGACGCCCGATCCAGCGGGCCCTCCGGCGCAAGGCGCGGCGATGAACGACGCGCCGCAGCCCCGTGCGGTCGACCGGAGTCGAATGCCTGCCGGACGAGCGTCCGACCTGTGACAGGTGGGAGGGCCACCATGAGTGAGCCGGCCCGTACGAGGACGAGGTCGGCGCAGGCGCGCCGCTACCTGATGTGTCCTCCCGCGTACTTCGCGGTGGACTACGCGATCAACCCGTGGATGGATCCCGACGCGCCCGTCGACCGCGACAGGGCAGTCCGCCAGTGGGGTGCCCTGCGGTCGGCGGTCGAGGGGCTGGGGCACGTCGTCGAGTTGATCGGTCCCGTGCCGGGGCTGCCCGACATGGTGTTCGCCGCCGATGGAGCGACGGTGATCGACGGGCGTGTCCTCGTCTCGTCGTTCCGCCACGGCGAGCGTTCCGGCGAATCGACGGCGTTCGACAAGTGGTTCCGCGCCCGCGGGCACGACACGGTCGCCGCCGCGGAGTACGTCAACGAGGGCGAGGGCGACCACCTTCAGGCCGGCCGTACCGTGCAGCGGGCAACGGTTTCCGGACCGAGCGGGCCGCCGATGCGGAGACCGCGCGCTGGTTCGGCGGACCGGTGACCGGCGTCGGCTCGTCGACCCGCGCTTCTACCACCTCGACACGGCGCTCGCCGTGCTGGACGGGCGAACGGTGGTGTTCTGGCCCGGCGCGTTCACCGCCACCGGCCGACGACGGGTGGCCGAGCTCTTCCCCGAGGTGCTGGCCGTGGAAGAGGATGACGCCGAACGCTTCGGCCTCAACGGCCTCAACGTGATCAGCGACGGGCGGCACGTGGTGCTGCCCGCGGCCGCGCAACGCACCGCCCTGCTGCTGGCCGCGCACGGCTTCGAGCCCGTGCCGGTGACGGACGAACTCGCGAAGGGCGGCGGAGGACCGAAGTGCCGCGTCCTGGAACTGGGCGACGCAACACCCCTCTCCGCGGCGGCCTGACCACGAGGTGCTCCGGAGGCGCAGGACGGTCGCCGCCGCGGCGTCCTCCCGGTCCCACAGGTACGCACATCCGAGCGGATCGTGCCCGGCGCCGGGGCCGGGCCCCGCAGCGGGAAGGGCGACGCCACGGCGGCACTGACGGGTGCTCAGGGCAGCGGTGTGCCGCCGGTGGCGTTCATGATCCCGGCGGTGAGGTGGCTCGCTTCCCGGGAGCCGAGGAAGACGTAGGCGGATGCCATCTCTGCGGGCTGGGCGGGCCGTCCGAGCGGTGACTGCGTGCCGAACCCGGCGACCTTGTCCGGGGCCATGGTGGCAGGGATGAGGGGCGTCCGGACCGGCCCTGGGGCAACGGCGTTGACCCGGCTGCCGTCCGGGGCGAGTTGCTGGGGCGAGCCCCTGGGTGAAGGTGATGATGGCGCGAACAGGCAGAACCGTCGGATTTCCTGGCGAATGCGGCGACATACGCCTGCGCGCCGTCGGCGAGCAGTGGGCGGCTTTCGGGCCCGCGGCGAAGGGCCACCGCATCGACGGCGCAGCCGGTCGGGGTGTCCGTCGAGCCGTCTCGTACCCGGCAGGGAGCTGTCCGCCCAGGGTTCGGCGGACCATCGGCCGTGGCCTAGCGGACCGCGGTGCGGTCGTCGTTCGCCCACCCCGGTGCGTCCAGGTCCTCCAGCCGTTCCCGGAGCCGGGCGAGGGTGGCGGACAGGATCCGGGAGACCTGCATCTGGGAGACCCCGATCTCCGTGGCGATCTCGGACTGGGTGCGGTGGCCCCAGAACCGGAGTGCCAGTACCCGCTGTTCGCGCCGGGACAGCTCTTCGAGCAGCGGTCGCACGGCAGTGCGGAATTCGGCGAGTTCGAGGTTCGGGTCGCAGGCGCCGAGGCGGTCGAGCAGGGCGCCGCCCGATTCGTCGTCGTCCTGGTCTCGTGGCGAGTCGAGCGAGTCGGGCCGGTAGATCCGGCTTGCGATCCGGCCCTCGGCGACCTGGTCCGTCGTCAGGTTCAGCCGGGCGGCGAGTTCTTCGGGCCGGGGCCGGCGGCCGAGCTCCTGCTCCAGCCGGTCGGAGCCGCGGGCCACCAACAGGTAGAGCTCCTGCATGCTGCGCGGTACGCGGACGGGCCAGGAGGTGTCGCGGAAGAACCGCTTGATCTCCCCGGCGATGGTGGGGAGGGCGTACGTGACGAACTCGACGCCGCGTTCGGGGTCGTAGCCGTCGATCGCCTTGATGAGCCCGATGGTGCCGACCTGGACGAGGTCGTCCATGTCCTCGGAGCGGTGCCGGAACCGAGAGGCGGCGAAGCGGACCAGCGGCATGTTCAGTTCGATGATGGTGGAGCGGACGTAGCTGTGGGCGTGGGTCTCCGGGGCCAGCGCGGCCAGGCGGGCGAAGAGCGCATCGCTGAGCCGGCGTGCCTCGGCCTTGCCCATGGCTCGGAGCTCTTCCTGGCTCGGGCACTCAGGGACATCGGCCGGGACCGTATGTGGCGGCGCGTTGCGTGCGCGCGGCTCGACGGGCGGAGCGGTGGGAGGGCGGATGTCGACGACGGTCGCGGGCACGGGGATCTCCTGGGCGTCCGGCACGAATGCCCTCGGCCTACGCACCGCGATGTGCGGTCCCTACGCATGCCGCAGGCCTGGCCCGGAGTCACGCCCGGCTTCCTCGAGCCGTCTGGGCGGCGGTTTCGGGCACCTGCATCGGTGCGGGAGTCGGCCTGTGCAGATCGCGGACCACTCCATGTGATTTCATCCGATAACAGACAATCTACACCAAATGAACAATCCCTCGGACGGCCGCACTCCGGCGGCGTCGGCGTCGCACCATGGGCGTGCCACTCACGGCCCCCGCCAGGCCCGACCCCGGTCGGGTCGACCCGCCACGGAGAGTTCGGCCGCCCTACCGTCGGTCGGCCGCTGAGCCCGGCGGCTGCTCGGCGGTGTCCCGTTCGGGGTCGGTACGGCGGGCGTCGTCAGCCTGCCTCGCCCGGTCGATGTGTTCGGTGTTCTTCTCGTCGACCTCGTCCTTCAGGTGTGACAGGTCGGCGGACCTGCGGTGGGCGCGCTCGCGGTCGTACTCGTTCACGGGGCTGCCTTCCTACGGCTTCCCAAGAGGGGACCGGTTTCGGGATCAGTCGGGCCAGGTGCCGGTCAGGCGACGGGCGCCGACCGCACCGCCGCGGTCCACCGCTGCCTTGACGAGGGCGAACACCGCTCCTTGCAGGGCGGCGGCGGTCAGCACCTCCCGCCAGGTCCGGTTCCGGTCGGTGGCCTGCGGTGCGTCGTCCTCGTGCCCGAGGAGCGCCCACAGGCGCTTGAAGACGCCTCGCGCGACCACCCCGCCGAGGACGCCGAACAACAGCCCGAGCGGCTTGTAGAGGATCTTGCCCATGGCCATCACGCACTTCCGGTTCCGGGGGGACCGCCACACCACGGCGGCTGATGTGCGCCTGTCCCGAATGCGCACGGCCAATCGCATCCACCGGCCGCGCGGCCCGCGGGCGAGTCGTCCGCCCGGCATGAGAACGCGTGCGAGGGGCAGACGCCGGTCAGGCACGGTCACCGGGTGCGGGGCCACTCCGGCTACCGCCGCTCACCGTCGCACCGCACCGGCGACATGCGAACAAGGGACGAACGAGGGACGAACGATCATGGCTACCGGACACGCCGGTGACGAGTCCCGGCGGCGGCACCCGCGGCACCCCCGGCACGAGCGACGTGGCGAGGCCAGGCTCCCGGCGGTGGTGGCCACGCTGGTCGCCGTACTGCTGTACCTCGCCCTGCCCGAACAACTGCTGGTCGCGCCGCGCTTCGTCCTGCCCTCGCTGGAGGTGCTCCTGCTCGTCCCGCTGATCGCCGTCAACCCCCGCCGCCTGACCCGCCAGACCCGTGTCTCGCGCCTGCTGTCACTGGCGGTCGTCGCCGTGATCGGCGTCGCCAACCTCACCGCGCTCGGTCTGCTGATCCACGCCTTGGTCTCCACCGGCGTCCAGGACGGCCGGTCGTTGCTGATCGCCGCACTGCAGGTGTGGGCGACCAACATCATCGTCTTCGGGCTCGCCTACTGGGAACTGGCCCGCGGCGGCCCGGTCCGGCGCACCCAGGCCCCGCGGGGCGAACTACCGCTCGCGGACTTCCGGTTCTCCCAGGATGAGAACGACGACGCGGTCGAGGAGTCTCCGACGGCGCCAGCATCTCCTCGGACTGGGTGCCCGCGCTGATGGACTACCTCTACGTCTCGGTGACCAACTCCACCGCGTTCAGCCCGACCGACACCATGCCGCTGTCGACCCGCGCCAAGGTACTGATGAGCGTCGAGAGCATCGCCGCGCTGCTGACCTCGCTCCTGGTCATCGCGCGCGCCGTCAGCGTCCTCCACTGAGGCGATGGCCGCTCGTCCTCATACCTGGTCCGGCGCCTGACTCCCTCGGCGCTGCCGCTGGCGGTAGTTGCGCATGGACACCTGGGAGCCGCAGCCGGGACTGCAGTACAGCCCTCCCCCGTTGCGGGTGCGGTCGAAGAAACCGAAGTGGCACGGGGGGTTCCGGCACGCCTTGATGCGCCCCCAGTCGCCGCCTCGGGCGAAGGTCGCCAGCGCAGCCAGGACGGTTCCGAACACCCGCTCCACCCCCGCCTGCGGTGACGCCAGCTCGACACCACCGGCCGTGACCACCGTCGCCAGCGGGTAGAGCGAACCCGCGCGCCGCAGATGCCGCTCGGCACGCTGCAGCGGCTCACCCAGGCTCTCCTCGTCGCCCGAGTGCGCGAGCAGCACCGTCACCAGGGCATCGCGCAGCTCGCGCGCGGCCGCGGCATCGGCGTCGGTCGCCACGGTTTCGCCGCCGACCTCGTCGTACTCGGCCAGCCACGCCGCGAACGAGTCCCCGTCCCCGAACAGCTCCCGCCGGCCGGCCCCGTCCGCGCGCGTGTTCACGAACGCGAGCACGGCCTCCACCGCCGGCGTGACGGCGCGCGGGCCGAGTTGGGGAGATCCGGCCGCCGCACTGCTGATGCCCTGGCTCATGTTCTCACCCTACCCCAGCAGGAAGAGGCGCTAATCCGGCTAACAGGCAACCTGGAACGCCATCCAGCTTGACTCGTTGCGACCTAACTCCTTACGGTCGCAACATGACATCCACTCAGCAGACCCACCCCCGTACCTGGCTGATCACCGGCGCGACGTCCGGCATCGGCCGCGAACTGATGCTCCAGGCGCTCGAGAGCGGCGACGCCGTCTCGGCGCTCGCCCGCAACACCGCGTCCCTGAACGAACTGACCGAAGTGCACGGCGAGCGGCTGCTCCTCATCCAGGCGGACGTGAGTGACGAGTCGGCCGTCCGGGAAGCGGTGGAGCGCACGGTCGCACGGTTCGGCCGGATCGACGTGGTGGCCAACAACGCCGGCTACGGCCTGTTCGGAGCTGTCGAGGAGGCCTCCGACGCGCAGGCTCGCGCCGTGTTCGACACCAACGTCTTCGGAGTGCTCAACGTGCTCCGCGCGACGTTGCCGGTGCTCCGCGCCCAGCGATCCGGGCACATCCTCCAGGGCTCGTCCATCTACGGACAGTCCGCCCATCCCGGCGTCGGCCTGCTGGCCGCGACCAAGTACGCGGTCGAGGGGCTGTCGGACGCGCTGGTGGCCGAGGTCGCCCCGCTCGGCATCAAGGTCACGAACATCCAGCCCGGGCTGACCGCGACCCCCTTCCTTGCCAACCTCGATGTCGCGACCGGCCTGGCCGACTACGACGGGACCGTCCGCGAGGTCCAGAAGGGCATCGCGGAGCTGCCGGCCTCCGCGTTCTCTCCGGCGGCGCGGATCGCCGAAGGCATCCGGACCGCGGTCGACAGCCCCAATCCCCCGCTGCGCCTGGCCCTCGGCACCTCCGGCGCCACGGGCATGCGCGCCGCCCTGGAGGCCCGCATCGCCGACCTGGACAGCTGGCAGCACGTGACCGACGCCGTCGACAGCTGACCGCACGTCCCGTCGGGGGCCGCGGCACCGGTGGCCGCGGCCCCCTCGGCGGCAACGCCGTCGGTTCCCCGGCAGCGCCTGCGCCATGTGAGGTCCGGCGCGCGGCACGGGATCGTCGCGATCCGGCCGGTCCGTTTCAGGGGCGCGGGCCGTACCAGTCCAGGCACAGCACGGTGGCGTCGTCCTTCGGGGGCCGTCCCCGGTAGGCGTCGTCGACCGCGCCCACCAGGGTGCGTACGACCTCGCGCGGGTGCTCGGCGGCGGTCCCGCGCAGGAGGGCGGGCAGGTCGACCGCTTCGGCGTCGCGTTCCTGCATGCCGTCGGTGTGCAGCAGCAGACGGTCCCCGGGGCGCAGGTCGAGGTTCTGGACGGTGTAGGGGCCTTGCTGTTCGACGCCGAAGGGCAGGTTGACGGTCAGGTGGATTTCGTCGACCACGCCGTCGCGCAGGCGTAGCGGCCAGGGGTGGCCGGCGTT
>NZ_JAIZ01000479.1:29873-33331 GCF_000710465.2 Kitasatospora sp. MBT63
ATCGAGGAGGGCCCGGTGCGTGCGGCGGGCCTGTTCGGCGAGGTCGGTTCCGGCGCGGCGGGCACCGCGGGAGGCGTTGACCAGGAGGGTGGCCATCAGGGAGGCGTCGACGTCGTGGCCCATGGCGTCGGTAACGGACAGGTGCAGGGTGTGCTGGTCGAGGCTGTAGTCGTAGGTGTCGCCGGCGATGTCGGCGGCCGGGACCAGCGCTCCGGCGAGGGTGAACTGGGGCGCTTCGCAGGAGGAGGCCTGGGGCAGGAGCTGGTGCTGGATCTCCGCGGACAGGCTGATGGAGTCGGTGCGGTTGGCCCAGTGGTAGAGGTCGGTGAAGCGGCGGTCGGTGACGATGATGTACGCCAGCGCGTGCGCAGCGTCCTGCACCTGCTCCAGCAGGTCCGGGGTGACCCGGGGCAGGAACAGCTCCAGGACGCCGATGGTGTCCCCGCGGTTGGTGACCGGGGCGAGTACCCGCCGGCCGGGGCCGTCCTCGGATGCCAGCACCGGCTTCTGGGAGCGCAGGACCTCGTCGTACACGGTGCGACCGGCGAGCGGGACCTGCACGGCGCGCTCCTCGCGGTACGTGATCTCGGTGTCGTGGACGCGCATCAGGCGCCGGCGGACGACGTCGACGAACAGGAACGACACGTACCGCGCGCCCAACCGGTCCCGCAGGTCGCGCGCCACCACGTCGAGGGAGTCCACCGGCGCGGCGGCCTCCGCTTCCGCCAGCACCTCCGCCAGAGCGATCCGCTCACGCGACACAGCAACCCTCCCGGGAGAGATCGGGGCCGACCCTGCGTGCCTGCCGCTCCGTCGTGGACGCTACACACCCCACGCCCGACGGCCCAGGACATCCGGCTCTCCCATCACTCTCCCTGCCGGGCGCCGCGACCGCACGGGCACCCACCCGCAGGCGCTGCCCGACATGCGCGGCGTACGCGTCCTGCTGCACCGGCCGGCGCCCTCGAAGACGTCAACGGCCGCAAGTGCGCAACGTGCCGGCCGGTGCGTGCCACCGCTGAAGGCCGTTTCATGACGAAGCGCTCGGGCAGGCGCCTGATCACCCCCGGAGGACGAGCAGACCCCACTCCCATCGGAGCACCCGGCACCCACCCGAGGAGCAGAAATGAAGGCGCTGACCTGGCACGGCAGGAGGGATGTCCGCATCGACTCGGTGCCCGACCCTGCCATCAAGGACCCGGGAGACATCATCATCGACGTCACCTCCACCGGCCTGTGCGGCTCCGACCTCCACCTGTACGAGGTACTCGGCCCGTTCCTCGACCCCGGCGACATCCTCGGCCACGAAGCCATGGGCATCGTCCAGGAAGTCGGACCGGAGGTCACCGCCGTCGGGCCCGGCGAGCGGGTCGTCATCCCCTTCAACATCTCCTGCGGCACCTGCTTCACCTGCCGGCAGGGGCTGCACTCCCAGTGCGAGACGACCCAGGTCCACGAATACGGCTCCGGCGCCTCACTGTTCGGCTACACCAAGCTCTACGGCCAGGTCCCCGGCGGCCAGGCCGAGCTGCTCCGGGTCCCGTTCGGCAACACCCTCCCCATCACGGTCCCCGCAGGGCCGCCGGACGACCGGTTCGTCTTCCTGTCCGACGTGCTGCCCACCGCCTGGCAGGCCGTCGAGTACGCCGCCGTCCCCGAGGGCGGCAGCCTGGTCGTCCTGGGGCTCGGACCGATCGGCGACATGTGCACCCGCATCGCCGCGCACCGCGGCATCGGCCAGGTCATCGGTGTCGATCTGGTCCCCGAACGCCTGGAACGCGCCCGGGCCCGCGGCACCACCGCCCTGGACCTCGACCGTCACGGCAAGGACCTGGCCGCGACCATCCGCGAGATGACCGACGGCCGCGGACCGCACGCCGTCATCGACGCCGTCGGCATGGAGGCTCACGGCTCACCCGCCGCCACCCTCGCCCAGCAGTCCACGGCCCTGCTCCCCGGCACTGTCGCCGCCAAGATCATGCAGCACGTCGGCGTGGACCGCCTCCACGCTCTCCACCTCGCCATCGACATCGTCCGGCGTGGCGGCACCATCTCGCTCTCCGGCGTCTACGGCGGCATGACCGACCCGCTCCCCCTGCTCACCATGTTCGACAAGCAGATCCAGCTCCGCATGGGCCAGGCCAACGTGCACCGCTGGTCCGATGACATCCTCGCGCTGCTCACCGACGCCGACCCGCTCGGGGTCGACACCTTCGCCACCCACCACCTCCCCCTGGACGAGGCCCCCGACGCCTACCGCATGTTCCAGAAGAAGCAGGACGGCGCGGTCAAGATCCTCTTCAAACCCTGACCACGTCCGCCACCGTCCCGACTCCCCTGGAGGAGAGCCATGTCGCGACGACCGAACCGATTCGCAGACCGCACCGCCCTGGTGACCGGCTCCTCCCGCGGCCTCGGCCTGCTGATCGCGCAACGGCTCGCCGAACGCGGCTGCCGCGTCATGCTCTGCGCCCGCGACACCTCGGAACTCGCCTTCGCGGAGAGCCGCCTGCGGGGCCGCGGGTTCGAGGCCGCCTCGCTCGGCTGCGACGTCACCGACGACGACACACCACGAAACCTGCTGGCCGCCGTGCACGACCGCTTCGGCCAGCTGGACATCCTGGTGAACAACGCCGGCATCATCCAGGTCGGCCCCCTGGAGGCACTCACGGAGGACGACTTCCGCCGAGCGGTGGAGACCATGTTCCTCGCCCCGCTGCGCCTGACCCTGGCGGCCCTCCCCGACCTGCGGACGAGCACGGCGGGCACGCTGGTGAACGTCTCCTCGGTCGGCGGGCGCATCGCCCCGCCCCACCTCCGGCCGTACGCGGCAGCGAAGTTCGCCCTCGCCGGGCTGTCCCAGGGCCTGCGGGCCGAACTCTCCGGTACCGGCGTGAGCGTCACCACCGTCCTGCCCGGCCTGATGCGGACCGGATCCCACACCGCCGCCCGGTTCCACGGCCGGCCCGGGGCCGAGTACGGCTGGTTCGCCGCAGCCGCCTCGCTCCCCCTGCTGTCCATGAACGCCGAACGCGCCGCCCACCCCGTCGTCCGCGCGGCCGAACTGCGCCGGCCCGAGATCGTGCTCACCCCGGCAGCCCGACTGGCGGTCACCCTGCAGGGCATCGCCCCTGCCACCACCACCCGCGTGCTCGGCCTCACGGCACGCCTGCTCCCGGCCGCCGGTGCACACCCGCGGCGCGAGGTACCGGGCACCACGGCCTCCGCGGAGTCCGGGCTCCCCACCTCCGTCACGGCTCTCGGCGACCGCGCCGGCCGGCAGCTCGGCGAACCCGAGCCAGGCCTCTGAACTTCGGAGGCGGAGCAACGCAGCGCCGGCCGCAGCTCGACCGTGAGCCCAGCTCGAAGACCCACCCTGCCGAAGGAGACCAGTCTCATGGGCACCGTTCCCGCAGCACCCGACCCCGACGTCACCCCGGTGCCGCCCGAGCCGCCGG
>NZ_JAIZ01000480.1 GCF_000710465.2 Kitasatospora sp. MBT63
GGTGGGTGGGCTGGGGTGGGGTGGTCTATGCGGCTATCGGCAGCTCCGCCCAGTGGGTGGCGTGTCCCGGACCGGGGGTGACTCCGTGGTCACTGGCCAGAGCCGTGACGATGAGGCTGCCGCGGCCGTGTTCATCGGGCGCGCAACTCGCGACCCAGTCACCGGGTTCCTGCGAGGCGCCGCCGTCGTCGACCGCTACCGACACGACCGCGTCGTTCTCGGGCATCTCCAGGTGGAGCGTAACGGGGGGCAGGGCATGCTCGACGGCGTTGGTGACCAGTTCGGAGACGACCAGGAGCGTCCTGTCCACGCAGTCATCGTCCAGGCCCCATGCCCGGAGGGTGTGCCGTGTCACGTCGCGGGCGGTGGTGGCTGCCCGCTCGTGGTGCGGCAATGACCACTGGCGTGACTCGTCGGCCTGCGGTCCCTCGATCACGGCCACCAGGCCGGGCCGGGGGCCTTCACCTGCGGCCGGACCGTGGTGGGGTGCCCGGTTGCCGGTATTGAGAGTGGCGGGGGCGGTCATGACAGTCACATCCGAGGAGTTCGACGGGGCGGACGATCTGGTTCCAAGCCTGCCTTTCCGGGACAGTGGCGGGGATCCCACGATCGGGCCGACGGCCGGGTGAAACCGCCGTCCTGCGGCAGGCCTGGTCGGTCGTGTACGAATGCCGGCCCCACCGGGCTCAGGCCGGCAGCAGTGGTTTCGGGCCGGCAGGCCGCCGACTCCCCCGGGCGTCCGCCTCGGGGATCTCGGACGCATGTCACAACATGGTGCGCCGGTCAGGGATGATCTCGTACAGGCCGGTGCCCAGCTTGCGGAAGCGGCCCCCCGTGGCTCGTGCGATCCGGGCCCGCCACACGTCCTGCCGGTCCGCAGCCAGTCCGTCGCGCATCTCCACATACACGCGGACCAGGGCTAGCTCCTGGTCGGTCAGGCCTCTTTCGGACATGGATCTACCTCGGCCGAGCGCACGACGACGATCCCTTCACTCTACGACCGCGTCCTTCCCGCCGCCGGTGCTGCAGGCGGCGTGCCACAGTGTGCGGATGCCTGGCAGGGGTGGACGAACCAGCCGACCGAAGGATCCGGCTCCGCTGCTGGGCGTTGCGCCGGTTACGGAGTGCATCCAAGTGCTTACGTTGGCCCTGTCCGCCACCTTCCCTCTCCGCCGGTGAGGGGCAGGGCAGGACCGTGGAACGATACGGGGAGATTGGCATGACCACTGACAGCGCAGCCGCACGTGACCGGCAGGAACGTTTCGAACAAGGCATGGACCTCCTTTCCCGGATCAACGGAGAGGCCGGCGAGCGGATGGTGGCCGCACTCGCGGACGTCTCCCCGGAACTCGCCCACCAGATCGCGGCCTGGGCATTCGCCGAGATCTACGCCCGCCCCGCGCTCCCACCCCGCGACCGCCAACTCGTCACCCTCGGCATGCTCACCGCCCTCGGCGGGTGCGAGCCCCAGCTGGAGGTCCACGTCAACTCCTCACTCAACGTCGGGCTGACCCCCGACGAGATCATCGAGGCGCTGCTCCACTCCACCGCCTACTGCGGATTTCCCAGGGCGATCAACGCCACTCTCACCGCGAAGCGCGTGTTCGTCGAACGGGGCCTGCTGCCCGCCCGCGATATCTGACGCCGCCACCTGGCGCCGCCGCGGCCCGCGGACCCGTGCGGGCCGCGAACTGCCGGGGTGCACGAACTGCGAGAATGATCCGGGCGCAGGCCGAAGCGCCGCGTCCGAGGCGGTGGCCCGTGGGGCGCGCCGCCCTTGCCTCCGCCGTCCCCGCCCAGCAGCACCCGCGGCCGGCGAATCCACCGGCGCACCGACCACGAGGCTTCCTCGGCCGACTCGGCCAGGGCCTCGACCGTCTCCTCGCGGGCGATGACCGCGCGCGGCGCGGCCTCATCCGCCTCGGCCACAGCAGCCTGAAGCCGCTCCAGCTCGCCCGCACTCCTCCGCCCGGGCCAGCAGCACCCGCTCGCGCCTCTCCAGCACCCCAGCACCGACGGCATCCACCACCACCTCCCCACACCCCGCACCCACGCGAGGCTCCGAGTACGCCTACCGACCGACAGCCACACACCTCACCTGGAAAAACGTGACCCTGCCTTCGGTTTGGGACTCGCTTCTGAGACATGACGCAGTGCGCAGTTCCGGCAGACATTCGTACGCCGGCAGCACTCCCAGCGCATCAGCCTCTGGAGTACCCGCAGAAGGACCGGTCAGGCAGCAGGTCAACCGGGTCACCAAGGCCCGCGACCTGCCGGTGGGGACGCTGGACGCGCTGTTCGCAACGTACGCCGAGGGCCGCGCTCGGCTCCTCGGCCAGGAAGACGTCAACGTCGTCCTGCTCAACCAGGCCGTGACCGCCCACCGGGCCTGCGGGCGGCGGAGATCGCGGCCTCGCCGAGCGCGCCGCGCAGCCAGGGGTTGCCCTTGCCGGTCTTGCCGGAGGTGTTCTCGTTGCCGGACTGGATGGTGCGTGGGGACGGTTTCGCCCGGGAGATCAGGTGCCCGGGGGTCGGGAAGACCGCGGCGAGGTCGGGTCCCGGTCTCGGCGAGGATCACCTGCGCGGTGCTGGGCCCGATGCCGGGGATCTCGTCGGGGCGCTCGGTGTCGGACATCGGCACCAGCAGCCCCTGCCCCGTGCGGTCCGTCGGATCGGTGTCGGTGAACGCGGTGGGTGCGTGGTCGGCGAACAGGTGCGTGATCCGGGAGGCGAGCTTGTCGATCCGCGCGGTGAGGTGGTCGGTCATGTCGAGCAGTGTGCGCATCATGAAGGAGTGGCGCTCCTCGAAGCCGCCGCGCAGGGCCCTCGGCCGGCTGGGGCGGGGACGCCTTCACGGTGCCGTGCGCGAGGGAGGCCAGCGCGAGCGGGGACCGCTCGCCGGTGATCAGCACTCGAGCATTGCCCGGCCCGAGACGCCGTAGATGTCCGACAGCGCCGTGGTCAGCTTGATCCGGGCACCTCCAGGAGCTCCTCGCCGCGCTGCTTGTGGCGGGTCTGGGCTTGATCCGCTTTGACGGACACTCCTGATCAGGGG
>NZ_JAIZ01000481.1 GCF_000710465.2 Kitasatospora sp. MBT63
TCTACGAAAAACTCGGCATCACCTCCCGCCGCCACCTCCGCACAGCACTCACCTGACCCCGACCGCCACCACACAGACCATCCCGGCCGACGCGATCATCACGCCGATCCCCGAATCCGGCGGCGCAACCGTCATCGGATCTACCGGCCGCGGACATTTCGACCGGAAAGTCCGTGACGGGATCGCCGTGGCTTGTGATCGTCGAGGGCTTCCACGATGCCCCCGGCGGGCCGTCGGCGGGCACGGCACTCCACGGCAGCCACCGCCCGGGCGCATGATGGAGTCGTAACGCCGATCGTCCACGGGAGAAACCACCCGCGGGGAGCTGCAGATGGACGCACGCTGGGGTGCTTCGAGCCGGGCGGCCACCGGAGGAGTGGTCGTGGGCCAGCCGGCGTTCGTCGGCCGCACGGCGGAGCTCGATGTGGTGGCGCAGGCTGCGCACAAGGCCGCGGCAGGTGAGCCGTCGCTGCTGATCGTGGAAGCGGCGGCGGGAATCGGGAAGACCGCGCTGGTCCGCCGGGCGATCGAAGGCCTTGAGGGCTTCTCCGTGTGGTGGGCGTCGTGCGACCCGGCCGAGCAGGACTGGCCGTTCTCGGTGGTCGAGCAGTGGCTGCGCCAGGCCGATCCGCGGTCGGAGGCGAACTCGATGGTCACGGATCGGGGACTCGGGCCGCACGTCCCGCCCGTGATGGTGGGCGCCCGGCTGGTGGAGTTGCTGAGCACGGCCCAGGAGGTGGGACCGGTCATCGTGGTCGTCGACGACGTGCACTGGGCCGACGAGGCGTCTTTGACGGCCGTGGGCTTCATGCTGCGCCGGTTGCGGGCCGACCGGGTGCTGGTGATCGCGACCGCCCGCACCGAAGCCGGTGCAGGAGCGGCCGTCGACGGGCTCGAAGGAGCGGTCCCGCCCGCGCGTGCGGCCCAGTGGCGACGCCTGGCGCGCGGCACGCCCCGGGTACGGGACCTGCCGTTGGAGGGACTGCCGCAGCAGGCCGTGGCGCAGATCGTCGAAACCGCCGGGGTGCGCGGAGCCGCGTCGCAGGCCCTGGCCAAGCGGCTGTGGGAACTGACCGGCGGGCACCCGTTGTACCTTCGCTCGATCCTGGCCGCGAACACGGCGGACACACTGATCGACCAGGACGCGGTGGTACTGGTGTCCGCCTCCCTGGAAGGCGCGGTACGTCAGATGCTCGCCCGGCTGCCGGCCCCGGCCCGGGCGATGGCCGAGGCGCTCGCCGTACTCGACGCGCCGGTGCCGCCGGCGGTGGCCGGCACGGTCGCCGGGCTGGAGGGCAACCCGGTGCAGGCGCTGGAGCCGCT
>NZ_JAIZ01000482.1 GCF_000710465.2 Kitasatospora sp. MBT63
CGCCTGCTGCGGCTGTTGGCGATGAACAGGCCGAGGCTGATCTCCACCACGGTGCCCCCGTCGGTGCCGTCGTCCAGGACGAGGGTTTCTTTGTGCTTGCGCGGCACGTTCAGATGCCCCTCCCGCTCCCGGTACTGGGCGGCTGCGGCGAGGTTCCGCTGCTCTTTCTCCGCGTGCGGCACCTTCGCGGCCGGCTGCTCCTCGACAGCCAGCGGCTCCAGCCCGAGGACGTGCTCGCACACCCACTGCTGGGCCG
>NZ_JAIZ01000483.1 GCF_000710465.2 Kitasatospora sp. MBT63
GGCGGTGAGGCCGTCGGTGGTGTCGTTGGCGAGGGTGCCGGCGGGGGTGTAGTGGAAGGTGGTGGTCTGTTCGTTTCCGGGGGTTTTGGTGGTGGCGCTGCGGCGTGAGCCGTCGGCCCAGTAGGCGATGCTCACCTGGGCCTGTTCCGGGGTGCTGATGGCGAGGGTGGTGGGCTTGTTGTCGGGGTTGTACTCGATAGTTGTGTTGTGCCGGTCTTTCGTCATGTTGCCGGCTGCGTCCCATACCTGGTCGGTCGTCGTGTCGCCTGTGGTGACGGCGGTGCGGCGTCCGGCGTCGTCGATGGTGTGGGTGGTCTGGGTGGTGTTTCCGTCCTTGTCGGTGACGGTGGTGTGGGTGACGTCTCCGGAGGCGTTGATGGTGTAGGTGGTGTCCTTCA
>NZ_JAIZ01000484.1 GCF_000710465.2 Kitasatospora sp. MBT63
CGCGGGCCGGGGGTGGGGGCACCCGGACGCGGCGCGGAGGCGCCGGCGGCGGGCTGGGGCGCCGCGGGCTTCCGCGGGCCAGGCTTGGCGGACGCGCCACCGGACGGCGGCGTCGCTCCCAGAGCATCAGTCAACTTGCGCACGACCGGCGCCTCGATCGTCGAGGACGCCGAACGGACGAACTCACCGAGCTCGGTGAGCTTGGCCATCACGGCCTTGCTCTCCAAGCCAAGTTCCTTGGCGAGCTCGTATACCCGGACCTTAGCCACTTCACTCCTGTCTATGAGTCCGGGGTGGTCGTCCGCCGGACTGTCGCTACTTCATGGGCGTACTCATCGCGTACTCATCGAGTGCTCATCGCAATCTCGACCTACTTCCATCTCGCGAGGTACCTGACGTGACGCACGGCGTGCCGCCGCCGTGCGCTGTGTGCGTCCTGCTGGTGATCTGTCTTCTCAAGGCGTCGGCGAACCGCCCGCCCGGTCCTCGACACAGGCCCGCAGTGCGTCGGTGTCGAGCGAACCCTGGAGCCGGAAGGCCCTGGGGAACGCCCGGCGGCGTACCGCGAGGTCGAGGCAGCCCGGCTCGGGGTGCAGATGCGCACCCCGGCCCGGCAGTGTGCCGCGCGGATCGGGGACGCACACGCCCTCGATCGCAACGACACGCAACAGCTCGTGCTTGGCCGCTCGCTTGCGGCAGCCCACGCAGGTGCGTTCCGGGCATGCTCGGACAGGCGTCCGGCCAGACAGAATCAAGTCTACCCCTCCGAAGGGACATGACGCCGCCCCGCCAACCGGCGGTGGGGGCTGAGGTGCTGAACCGCGGGCGGCAGGGGGCTATTCCCGGCCGTCCTCGGCGGGCACCTCGGTGTCCGGACGGATGTCGATCCGCCAGCCGGTCAGGCGGGCGGCCAGGCGGGCGTTCTGCCCTTCCTTGCCGATCGCCAGCGACAGCTGGTAGTCCGGCACGATCACCCGGGCGGAGCGCTGGGCCAGGTCCACGATCTCCACCTTGGTCACCCGTGCGGGGGACAGCGCGGCGGCGACCATCTCGGCCGGGTCCTCGGACCAGTCCACGATGTCGATCTTCTCGCCGTGCAGCTCGGCCATCACGTTGCGCACCCGGCCGCCCATCGGGCCGATGCAGGCGCCCTTGGCGTTCAGGCCGGCCCGGCGGGACCAGACCGCGATCTTGGTGCGGTGGCCGGCCTCGCGGGCGATCGCCGCGATCTCCACCGAACCGTCGGCGATCTCCGGCACCTCCAGCGCGAACAGCCGCTTCACCAGGCTCGGGTGGGTCCGCGACAGGGTCACGGACGGGCCGCGGACACCGCGGCGCACGCCCACCACGTAGCACTTCAGCCGGGTGCCGTGCCGGTAGTCCTCACCGGGGACCTGCTCCTGCGGGGGCAGGATGGCCTCCAGCTTGCCGATGTCGACCAGGATGTTCTTGGGGTCGTTGCCCTGCTGGACGACACCGGTGACGATGTCGCCCTCCTTGCCCGCGTACTCGCCGAAGGTCTGGTCGTCCGCGGCGTCGCGCAGCCGCTGCAGGATCACCTGCTTGGCGGTGGACGCGGCGATCCGGCCGAAACCGCTCGGGGTGTCGTCGAACTCCTTCGGCTCCACGCCCTCGTCCAGCTCCGCCGGGTCCTCCAGCGCCCACACGGTCACGTGCCCGGTCTTGCGGTTCAGCTCGACCCGCGCCCGGCGGCGGGAGCCCTCGGTGCGGTGGTACGCGATGAGAAGCGCCGACTCGATCGACTCGACCAGCAGGTCGAACGGAACGCCCTTCTCGGTAACCAGCCCACGCAGGGCGCTCATGTCGATGTCCACGGCTACGCCTCCTCTTCACTCATCAGGTTCACGGTGCGATCCGACCGGTGACTACCGGTCCGCACCCTCGTCCGCCCCCTCGGAGGCGTCGTCCACGAAGTCCTCGTCGTCGGCGTCGTCGTCGCCGACCAGGTCGGGGGCCGCGTCCAGCAGCTCCTCGTCCTTGCGGTTGAACTCGACCTGGACCCGGGCCCGGTCGATCTCGGCCCAGGCCAGGCGGCGCTCCTTGGGGCGGCCGCGGCCCTTGACCGGCTGCACCTCGACCAGCACGCCGTCCTCGTCGCTCTCCAGCACCCGGGCGACGATCTCCTTGCCGTCCGCCAGGTGCACCTTGGCCAGCCGGCCCTCGGCCCGGCGCCAGTGGCGGGGCTCGTGGAGCGGGCGCTCGGCACCCGGGGAGCCGACCTCCAGCAGGTAGGGCGTCTCGCCCATCAGGTCGGAGTCGTCCAGCACCCGGCCCACCTCGCGGCTGAACTCGGCGATGGTGTCGAGGTCGACGCCACCGTCGGCGTCCACGTCGATCTGCACCTGGCGGCGGCTGCCGGCCTGGGTGACGACGACGGCTTCGAGATCGAGCCCGGCCTCCGTGGCCAGGGGCTCCAGCAGCGCGCGCAACCGGTCGGTCTGGGTGGTGCTCATCCGAATGACTCCTCGGGCGCGTCTGCTGTTGTCGTAGGTGCTAACCGAGAGCAGAGCCTATCGGGCCGACCCCCGAAACGCCGATTCCGACCTGGCCGTGGGCCACTCGGCCGACCCCGCTGCGAGGAAGGTCACAGTGGACGGATAGCGTCCATCCGGGCTCGGAGTCGTGAGGGTCCGGTAATGATTCACGCAGCAGGGGGGCGCCAGGGCTCCCGCTCGACCCGACGGGAGCCCACCCGATGCCGTCCCCCACCCGCCGGACGTTCCTCGTCCTCGGCGCGCTCTCGGGCGCCGCCGTCCTCAGCGGATGCACCGGCGAGCACGAGGGCGGCCACCCGGACGGGCAGCGGCCCGACCAGGACCTGCCCCTGCGCACCAAGGCGGTGGCCGCCACCGACGCGCTGCTGGCCGGGTACGACGCGGTGCTCGCCGGGGCCGCCGCCGGCGCCCAGGGGGCGCTGCTGCGGCAGCTGCGCGAGGAGGTCGCCCAGCACCGGGCCGCCCTCGCCCAGGGCCTCCCCGCCCAGCCCTCCGGCTCCGCACAGGCCACCGGGTCCGCCTCGCCCGCCACCACGGCCACCACCCCGGCCGCCTCCGCCGGCGGCGCCGTCACCACGGTGGC
>NZ_JAIZ01000485.1 GCF_000710465.2 Kitasatospora sp. MBT63
CGGTCAGGGTGTCGGGGGTCAATCCGACCGACTGGAAGAGCCGCTCGGGTGCGCTCGCGCCCGGCGTCTCCGAGCAGGTCCCGAACCAGGACGGCGCCGGGGTGATCGACGCGGTCGGTCCCGGGGTGGACCCGGGCCGGATCGGCGAACGGGTGTGGGTCTGGGAGGCCGCCTGGCGGCGGGCGGGCGGGACGGCGCAGGAGTACACCGTGCTCCCGGCCCGGCAGGCCGTGGCGCTGCCGCCCGGCGCCTCCTTCGACCTCGGCGCCTCGCTCGGCATCCCGGCGCTCACCGCGCACCGGACCCTGACCGTGGCCGAGGGCGGCCCGGCCAGGCTCGCCCCGGGCGCGCTGGCGGGCCGGACGGTGCTGGTCGCGGGCGGCGCGGGGGCGGTGGGCAACGCGGCCGTCCAGCTCGCGGTCTGGGCCGGCGCCACCGTCGTAACCACGGTCAGCGGTCCGCGCAAGGCCGAGCTCGCGCACGCCGCGGGCGCCCACCACGTGGTGGACTACCGGGCGCAGGACGCCGTTGCCGTGATCCGGTCGGTGGCGCCCGGCGGTGCGGACATCGTGGTGGAGGTCGCCCCGGCGCAGAACGCCGTGCTCGACCACGCCGTCGCGGCTCCCGACGCGGTGATCGCCTTCTACGCGGACAGCGGCGGCCCCGCGGTGGGCTTTCCGGTCCGCGAGGCGATGACGGCCAATCTGCGCTGGCAGGGCGTCCTGGTCTACACCGTGCCCGCGGCGGCCAAGGACCACGCGGTGGCCGCGGTCCGGGCCGCCGTCGCGGACGGCGCGCTGCGGGTCGGCGAGCAGGCCGGCCTGCCGCTGCACCGCTTCCCGCTGGCCGCGACGGGCGCCGCGCACACCGCGGTCGAGCAGGGCGCGGTGGGCAAGGTGCTGATCGACGTGGCCGGCCCGGCCGACGGTGGCCTGCCGGGCTGAGGGCCCGGCCGCCTACCCGTCGGCGGCCCGGGCCGCCTCGCTCGCGGTGGCCGCCTCGGTCGCCTCGGTGGCGGCCCAGCTGGCCAGCAGGCGCAGCGACTCGGCCGAGGGCGAGCCCGGCTCGGCGTGGTAGGTGAGCAGCACCTGGTCGGGGTCGGCGGGCAGCCGCAGGGTCTCGTACTGCAGGGTCAGCCGGCCGACCAGCGGGTGGTGCAGTTCCTTGGTGCCGTGGCCCTTGTCGCGGACGTCGTGGGCGGCCCACAGACGGCGGAAGTCCTCGCTCTTGAGCGAGAGTTCACCGATCAGCGCGGCCAGCCGGGGGTCGTCGGGGAAGCTCCCGGCGTCGAGCCGCAGGAAGCCGACGACGTCGGTGGCCTTGCCCTCCCAGTCGTCGTACAGCTCGCGCGCGGCCGGGTCCCGGAAGACCTGCCAGGCCATGTTGCGCTGCTCCGGCGGCAGGGCGGCGAAGTCGCCGATCAGGGCGCAGGCGAGCCGGTTCCAGGCGATGATGTCGAGCCGCCGGCCGATCACGTAGGCGGGGATGCCGTCCATCATGTCCAGCAGCTGTTGGAAGGCGGGACGCACGCGCTGGGGGCGGGCGGCGCCGCGGGGTCGCCGGTGGACCGGCTTGGTGAGCCGGTACAGGTGCTCGCGTTCGGCGGTGGTCAGGCGCAGTGCGTTGGCGACGCCGTCCAGGACGGCCGTCGACACGTTCTCCCCGTGCCCCTGTTCCAGGCGCACGTAGTACGCGGTGCTGACGCCCGCCAGCTGGGCGAGCTCCTCGCGGCGCAGACCGGGCACCCGGCGCCGGCCGCCGTAGTCGGGCAGACCGACGTCCTCGGGTCGCAGCCGGGCGCGGCGGGAGCGGAGGAATTCGCTCAGTTCGGTGCGCTGGTCCATGACGGCAGTATGAGGGTGATAACGCCAGTGGTAGGAACACCGGTCGTACGACAACCCAGGACCTGGTTGCGGCGGCGGCCGCGCCGCAGGCTGGAGCACATGACGCACACGACCGTCGCCGCATACGCCGCCCCTTCGCCCAAGGCCCCGCTGGAGCGGACCACCATCCCCCGCCGGGCCCTCGGCGCGTACGACATCCTGATCGACATCAAGTTCTCCGGCATCTGCCACTCGGACATCCACCAGGTCAACGACGGCTGGGGGCCGGGCACCTTCCCGATGGTCCCCGGGCACGAGATCGCCGGCGTGGTCGCCGAGGTCGGGTCCGGCGTCACCCGGTACGCGGTCGGCGACCGGGTCGGTGTGGGCTGCTTCGTCGACTCCTGCCGGGAGTGCGAGAACTGCCTGGCCGGCCGGCAGCAGTACTGCACCGGTACCGGCATGGTCGGCACCTACAACAGCACCGGCCGCGACGGGCAGCCGACCTACGGGGGTTACTCCACCCACGTGGTGGTGGACGAGAACTACGTCCTGCGGATCCCCGACACCATCCCGCTGGACGTCGCGGCCCCGCTGCTGTGCGCCGGCATCACGCTGTACTCCCCGCTCTCCCACTGGGGTGCGGGCCCCGGCAAGAAGGTCGCCGTGGTCGGCCTCGGCGGCCTCGGCCACCTCGGGGTGAAGATCGCCCACGCCAAGGGCGCCGAGGTGACGGTGCTCAGCCAGTCGCTGCGCAAGCAGGAGGACGGCCTGAAGCTCGGCGCGGACCACTACCGCGCCACCTCGGACCCGGCCACCTTCCGGGAGCTGGCGGGCAGCTTCGACCTGATCCTCAACACCGTCTCCGCCGAGATCGACCTGGACGCCTACCTCGGTCTGCTGAAGACCGGCGGCACCCTGGTCCAGGTCGGCGCGCCCGAGAACCCGGTGCCGATCTCGGTGTTCGCCCTGATCGGCGGCCGCAAGTCGCTGGCCGGTTCGATGATCGGCGGCATCCCGGAGACCCAGGAGATGCTCGACTTCTGCGCCGAGCACGGCATCGGCGCCGAGATCGAGCTGATCTCCGCCGACCGCATCAACGAGGCGTACGCCCGGGTCGAGACCAGCGACGTCCGCTACCGCTTCGTCATCGACACCTCGACCATCTGAGCACCCCCCGCCACCGGCTCACCCGGGCCCCGGACCGCCCCGGCGGCCCGGGGCCCGCGCCCGTGCGGGCAGGGTCCCCGGGTCAGATCCGTAGTTCCGGGGGGAAGCCGGTCCAGTGCAGTTCGGGTGCCAGGTGGCGCAGGTCGTTGTGGACGAGGACGGCCGACGGGCGGTCGGGTGGGTAGCGTATGACGGTCAGGGCGGCGTTGGCGTGGTTGAGGCCGAGCCAGCGCCAGGGCGGGGCGTCGGTGGCGTGCCGGACCAGCCAGCCGATCAGGAAGTTGTGGGTGACGACCAGCTCGTGGCGGTCCTCGGTGCCGGCGACCGGGCCGGTGAACTGCTCGATCGCCCGCTGGGCCAGCAGGCGGCCGCTCCGGCGTTCCTCGGCGGTCACCGGTTCGACGAAGCGCAGCAGGAAGTCGGCGCAGTCGGCGGGGAGTTCGTCCCGCTCCGGGACGTGGGGAACGTAGTCCCCGGCGAGGTCCGAGGCGTGGAGCGGGACGCCGTCCAGCTGTTCGCCGAGCAGCCGTGCGGTCTCGGCCGCGCGAGCGAGCGGGCCGTGGTGCACCACGGTGAGGGGCCGGTCGCGCAGGTGCCGCCCGAGCAGCACCGCCTGCCGGCGGCCGTTCTCCGTCAGCCCGCCCTCCTCCGACTCGGCCTCGCCGTGCCGGGCCAGGTACAGGTACCGGGTGGCCGTTGCCGTCATGGTGTGATCCCCCTCCGGATGCGGGGCGCGTTCCCGCGCCGCGCCGTCCGGGGAGGGACGCGGGCCGCCCGCGGGCCGGTTCCGGCCGGGAGGGGCCGCTACCCCACCGGCGTGGGCGCCGTCAGCGGTGTGGTCGCGCCGAGGGCGGTGGTCCTGACGAACTGCCAGGTGATGCCGTTGACCACGCCGAGGTCCAGCGGGGCGAGCCTGGCGAAGGCAGGCTCGCTGAGGTCGATGTGCGTGGCGTCGCAGGACGGGCACTTGTCCCTGACCGGCACGGTGATGCTCCTGCCCTGGTAGGTGACCTTGACGGCGATGCCGCCGCAGAGCGGGTCGTTGTTGGGGTTGGCCGAGGTCCACCAGGTGTGCGGGACGGCGACCAGCAGCTGTGTCGAGGCGTTGATCTGCGTGCCGCAGGCGCCGAACCCCGCGTCCGTGTAGTACGTCATGCTGCCGGTCATCGGCTTGTTGACGGGTATCGCCGCGGCGGCGGTGCCCGCTCCGAGCACCGTGAGCGCGGCGGCGGCGAGCGGGACCCCGGCCAGTACCTTCAGGTTCTTGACGACGCGCACGGCCCCTCCAGGTCGGGTGGAACTCCGGACGACGCGGGGCAAGGCTCATCTCAACATCCGCTCACGGCAGTGGAGTTGCTCCCCTCCGGGCCCCGCCTGCCTCCGGACGCTACCCCACCTTCCGCAGGTGGTCCACACCTTTGAGCAATTGTCATGGACACAGGTCGCGGTCCGTCGCGCCCGCCCCCGCCGGGGGCTGGGTAGGGTGGGTCGACCAACCGCAGCGAGAGGCTTTTCCGCCCATGGCCAAGACGACCGCCGCGCCGCGCGGCACCCTGCTCCAGCTGTCCGGCGTCAGCCACTCCTACGGCCCGCGGCAGGTCGTGCAGCCGGTGGACCTCACCCTCGCGGCCGGCGAGTGCGTGGCCCTGCTCGGCCACAACGGTTCGGGCAAGTCGACCCTGCTGCGGATCGCGGCCGGCCGCGAGGTGCCCACCGCCGGCAAGGTGACCTTCGACGGCCTGCCGATGGACGAGAACGACCCCCGGATCCGGGCCAGGGTCGCGGTCGTCGGCGACACCGTCGCCTGCTACCCCGACCTGTCGGTGCGCGAGCACCTGCTGCTGGTGGCCGTCGCGCACGGCGTCGCCGACGCACCGGGCTGGGTCGAGCACGTCCTCGCCGAGCGCAACCTGGCCGACCGGGCGGACGCGCTGCCCTCTGCGCTGTCCTCCGGGCAGCTCCAGGCACTGCTGCTGGCCTGCGCCATGGTCCGCCCGCGCGACCTGCTGCTGCTGGACGAACCGGAGCAGCGGCTGGACCCCGACGCCCGCCGCCGGCTCGCGGACCTGCTGCGGGCCGAGCTCGCCGACGGCGTCGCGGTCCTGCTGGTCACCCACCACACCGACCTGGCGCTGGAGGTGGCCGACCGGGTGCTGGTGCTGGAGGACGGCAAGGTGCTGGCCGAAGGCCCGCCGCGGACCGTCCTGGACGCGCCGCTGCGCACCGGCGCGGGCGGCGGTCGCCGGTGAGCGGCCCCGCCGGCACCCTGCCGTCCACCGACGACCTGCCCGACCCGGACTCCGAACCCCACGCCGCCGGCCGGCCCGCCGCCGACACCCCGGAGGCCGACGGCCCGCCCGCGCCGTGGAGCGCCGACGACGACTGGACCGACGAGACCCTGGCCCTGCTGCGGGAGATGCGCGCCCCGCACCGCCGCGGCCGGGCCCGGCAGATCGGCTTCGCCGTCTACTGCGCCCTGCTGGTGCTGGTGGTCTGGGGAGTCACGCCGAGCTTCGGGCTGCTGCTGCAGTCCTCGATGGGCGCCGACTACACCGCCCACGGCCGGGCGATCCTGGCCGCCCTGCCGAGCGGCGTCGCCGCGCTCTCGCTGGCCACCCTGCTGCTGGCGGCCCGCGACGGGCTGTGGCGCGGGCCGGTGGTGCCGCCCCGGGCGGCGACCGACTGGCTGCTGGCCCACCCGCTGCGCCCACGGCGGGTACTGCGGCCCTGGTTCTGGCTGTCCGCCGGGCTCGCGACCGTACCCGGGGTCCTGGCGGCGGCCGGCGCGATGGTGGTGCTGGCGCTGACCGTACGGGCGGGGCTGCCGGCCGCGTTCGGCTGGTGCCTGCTCGGCGGGGTGTGCGTGCCGCTGCTGGCCACCTGCCTGGGCCTCGCGGTGGAGCTGGACGACCGGGTGGCCGCCGCGGTCCGGCGGCTGACGCCGTACGTGACGGTGGTGGTGCTGCTGCTCACGGCGCAGAGCGTGCTGGCGGCCCGCGGACAGCGGATCGGCTGGCTGGAGCGCGGCGAGCTGTGGTCGGGGCCGTGGGGCTGGGCGGGCCTGGCGGCGCTCGCGCCGACCCCGGCGGCCCGGGCCGGCGCCTGGGCCGCGGCCGGACTGCTGCTGGCCGTCACCGCGGTGTGCGTGGTCCTCGCGGACCGCGCCTGCT
>NZ_JAIZ01000486.1 GCF_000710465.2 Kitasatospora sp. MBT63
CGGGCCGGCTGGTCCACGACGAACTTCCCCGCGCAGCAGCTGCACTTAGACGACCGAGGTGAGCCCGGCGCGGGGGTCATCCGAGGGCGGTGAGTGCGGCGCGGGCCTGCGGGGCCAGGAGCGGGTTGAAGGCGGGGTCAGTGGTGAGCGCCTCGGTGAGGTGGGTGCGGGCGTCCTGGGTGTGGCCGAGGGCGTGTTCGATCTCGCCGAGGTGGTAGCCGAAGAGGGCGTTGTGCCAGCCGTGCGCCCGGGCCGTTCGGGCGAGGGTGAGGGCCTCGGTGTCGGCGCCGGTGCGGTGCAGGGCCCAGGCGAGGGCGTCGGCGACGAGGACGTTCTGGCGGCGGTCCCACTCGGCGCGGAGCAGGCGGACGGCTTCGGCGGGGTCGCCGTGGTCGGCCTGGTACTGGCCGAGGGTGAGGTCGTCGACGACGCCGTTGGCGGCGGCGAGTCGCTGTTCGGCGGCCAGCAGCCGGTACTGCTCCTCGGCCCGGTCGTGGTGGCCGAGGGAGTCGTGGAGTTCGCCGAGTTCGAGCAGGTACTGGGGGAGGGGGACGGCGTCGATGGCGGCGGTGTAGTCGCGTACGGCGTCGTCGGTGCGGCCGAGGCCGGCTTCGGCGCGAGCCTGGCCGGCCAGGGCGGGGGTGTAGCCGGGATCGGTCGCCAGCGCCTGCCGGTAGCCGGTGAGGGCCTCGGCGGTGCGGCCGGAGTTCCGGTCGAGTTCGGCGAGTTGGTACTGGCAGAAGGCCCGGTCGGCGGGGTCGTAGGCACCGTCGAGGGCCTTGCGGAGGGCGGAGCGCGCGTCGTCGGTGCGGCCGTGCTGTTCCAGGTCATAGGCGGCGCGGGTGAAGGAGGCGGTGCCGGGGCGGCGGTCGAGGAGCTGCTGGACGGCTTCGGTGGCGCCCGCGTCGTCGCCGAGCTGGGTGCGGGCGTCGGCCAGGACGGCGTATGCGGGCCAGTGCTCGGGGGAGGCGGTGATGGCCCGGTCGGCGAAGTCGCGTGCCTGGTCGAAGAGGTGGCGGGCGTTGGCGAGGGCGCCGAGGCCGGTGAGGGCGTCGGCGTTGTCCTGCGGGGCCAGGGTGAGCGAGCGGTGCAGCGCTTCGTCGGCCTTGGGATAGTACGACGGGTCCGCGGTCAGCCGGGCCTGTTCGACGTACTCGGCGCCCAGGCGTGCCCAGCCGGCCGCGTCGCCGGGCAGCCGGCGCAGCCGCTGCTGGTCCGCGGCGATGGCCCGGGCCAGCGAGCCCTCGGGGACAGCCGGATGGCCGGCCTGCCGGGCGGTTTCGGTCGAGGGCGGACGGCGTTCGGGAGCGCTTCGGTCCAGTGCCCCGAGCGCCGCGAGGCCGCCGCACAGGGCGATGGTGGTGAGCAGCAGCGGCAGGCGGCGCATGAGAGCCCTTCGATCGTGCACATGGGAAGGTGGCCGGTGGTGGCCGACAGCGGCGCTGTCGGCCACCACGGGCACTGGTCGTCAGTTGGGCTGGTTGACGGCCTTGTCGTACGGCAGCGCGATGTAGGGGAAGCAGGGGCCGAACGGCTTGTCGGCGGCGTTGACCTGGTCACCGGCGGCGAGCGCGCCGATCAGGTGGCCCGGGGTGGCGCCCTCCATGACCTGCAGGGCGATGTCGACGACGTCGTCGGTCAGGCGGCGGCCGTTGGGGAAGCCCTGGAAGTCGCCGTTGAGGATGCCGAGCCGGTCGGGGTTGGCGGTGACCGGGGTGGACATGTTGAGGCGCAGTTCCTCGGCGGGGACGAACTTCTTCGGGTTGATGTCCTGGTTCATCAGCTGGGAGTTGAGGTCGACCTGGAAGGGGCCGCCGGTGGCCTTGGCGATACCGGTGAGGAAGATCTCCTGGAGGTCGGTGCGCGGGGTGGCCGGCGCCGGGAGGCCGTAGATCGCCTGGACGAGCTGCGGCACCTCCGGGTTCAGGACCTTGTTGACCACGGCGGGCTGGTTGTGGTCCTCGGACGGCGGCAGGGAGTTGAAGGCGTCCTTGAGCCCGGCCGGCAGGACGACCTCGTTGACCAGCGGGTTGCCCAGGCGGGACACCTGGACGAACTTGCCGGCCGGCTCGGCCTTGCCGGGGCTGAGCTTGAGGGTCTGCTTCTCGGTGCTGGACCAGACCCCGATGACCGGGTTGCGGTTCGGGTCGCCCTTGTACGCCAGGCGGCTCTTGGGCACCTGGATGGAGAGCGAGTTGACGTTGTACCCGGCCAGGGTGTTCTGGCCGACCTCGGAGAGGTTGCCGCCGTAGAGCAGGTCGAAGACCCGCAGGTCGAGGAAGAACGGGTCGGCGGCCTGGGTCGCCACCGTCTGCCCGCCGCCCGGGAGTTGCACGGTGGCCTGGTCGCGCAGCTGCCCGTAGTTGGGCATGGACGCGCGGCCGGTGTCGGACGGCGCGGCGGTGCCGTGCTCGACCAGGGTGACCGGCTCGCAGCCCGGGCGCAGCTCCTGGAGGGTGTAGTACTGGCGGAACAGCAGGGTGGGGTCGGTGAGGTTGTTCACGACGCCGTTGTTGTACAGGAAGGTGTTGGTGCCGCGCTGGTCCTCGGTGTGGAAGGTCCAGCGGTAGGTCAGGTCAGGCTTGCCCGTGCCCTGGGAGTCGATGTTGATGTCGTAGTGCGCGCCGTCGGCCCAGGGGTAGAAGTTCGGGCCGCCGTTGGGCTCCTGGAACGGGAGCCAGTTGGCGACCAGGGTGACGGTGTCCTGGTTGTCGGGGCTGGTGAAGGCGTAGACGTCGGTGTTGTCGACCTGCGGGTCCGCGGCGATCAGCGGGGCCTCGCGGTGGCTGGAGGCGGAGCTGACACCCGCCCCGGAACCGAGGATCGCGCTGCTGGCCAGGGCCAGGCTCATGGTGGTGAGGATCGCCGCGGTGCGGGCGGTGGAGCCTCTGCGGGCAGGTCGGCGTGTGACGTTCATGTAGGTGGGGTTCTCGCTTCCGTGACGGGCGTCGTCCGCCCCGCGCCGAGCGGCACGGGGCGGGAATCCGGCTGCGCAGCCGCACTGGGCACTGTGAACCGGATCCCGGCATCGGTTCGTGAGCGGTGGTGGCGCGGCTGGGTCGCCTCACCCCCATGGACCAGCGATGTCACCCGCTCGGGCCAAGGACGTCCGCGCGCGCCTCTCGCAGCCGAGCCGACGCGCTCTCAGCCCTCGCCCGCCGCGGCCGCCGGTGTGACGACCGGGCCGGAGCCGCTCCACTTCTGTTCGATCCGGGCGAACTTCCAGATCAACAGGGCGACGAGCCAGGTGGTGAAGAACAGGCCGACGATCACGAACCCGACCGTGTTGAGGTCGAGGCCGGCGATCCAGTCCCAGAACGTGCCGTGCAGGCCGAGCTTGTCGGCGAGCAGACCGAGCAGCTCGACGGTGCCGATGATGAGGGCGACGGCGACCGACAGGCCGGTGATGGTGAGGTTGTAGTAGATCTTGCGGACGGGCTTGGAGAACGCCCAGCCGTAGGCGAAGTTCATGAACGAGCCGTCGACCGTGTCCAACAGGCACATCCCGGCGGCGAACAGCACCGGCAGGCACAGGATCGCGTACCACGGAAGCCCGGAGGCGGCGCCGGAGCCGGCGAGCGCCAGCAGGGCGATCTCGGTCGCGGTGTCGAACCCGAGGCCGAAGAGCATCCCCAGCGGGTACATCTGCCACGGCTTGCTGACCGACCTCGTCACCCGGCCCAGCATCCGGTTCATCAGGCCGCGCCTGTCGAGCTGCTCCTCCAGCGCGGCCTCGTCGAGGTGCCCGGCCCGCATCCGCCGGAACACCTTCGAGATCCCGGCCAGGATGACGAGGTTGACGATCGCGATCAGGTAGAGGAACGAGCCCGAGACGGAGGTGCCGATCAGGCCGGTCACCTGGTGGAGGTGCGAGCTGTCGTCCTGGAGCGGGCCGGCGAGGGCCTTCACGCCGAAGGAGAGCAGGACGGCGAGGACGAACACGACGGAGGAGTGCCCGAGGGAGAACCAGAAGCCAACGGACAGCGGCCGCTCGCGCTGTTCCATGAGCTTGCGGGTGGTGTTGTCGATCGCGGCGATGTGGTCGGCGTCGAAGGCGTGCCGCATGCCGAGGGTGTAGGCGGTGACACCGATCCCGATGCCGAAACTCTTGGTGCCGATGGTGTGGTGCTCGGGCGCGACGACGGCGACGAGGGTGACCCAGCCGATGACGTGCAGGGCGACGATGAAGCCGCCCATCCCTGCCAGGCGCTGCCACTCCTGACGGGTGATCGACGCCACGGCGGCCGCACGGCCGGGTCTCGCGGGATCCTGGACGGGGGTGACGGATGAGGAGGCCATGGGCGTCCTTCCTGCATCAACGGCCGGGACGCCGCACACGGCGCCTCTATCTCGTAGTTGCACTATCACCGCAACTGAGAGTCCGTGTCACGGGGCGCGCCGGGGGCGTGCAGGGGTACGCCACCCGCGCCCCGGCCGGGCCCTGAGTGGGCGATCGGCCGTTCGGGCGCGGCGAACGCCCGTCCGAAGCGGATGGGCCGGGCGAGTGATGCCATCACTCGATCCGGAGTGGTGCCAATCCGCGGTCACCCCCAACCCCGGATGGTGTGCGTCGGGCCGACCAGCCCTCATCCACTTCCCGCCGGGCCGGGCGTCGCCGCCGCGGCAGCCGGCCCCGTCCCCGGAGGCCCAGCGTGGCGGTCCCACAACCCCTCGTCCGCGCAGGCACGGCGGTGTCAGGCGCACTGCTCCTGCTCGGCCTTGCCACGCCTGTCGCCGACGCCCACCCGTTGGGAAACTTCTCCCTCAACCACTACCTCGGCTTCACCGTCCACCCCGACACCCTCGAGGTCCTCGCCGTCACCGACGCCGCCGAGATCCCCACCCTCCAGGAACAGCCGACGGTCGACCGCAACGGCGACGGCACCGTCGACGACGCCGAGCGCACCACCTGGGCCTCGGAGCAGTGCACGCAGACAGCCCGGCACCTCCAGGTGACCACGGATCAGGCCGCGACACCCCTGTCCTGGGGCACGGCCTCTGCGGAATTCCGCTACGAGGACGGGGCGGCGGGCCTGCGCACCAGCAGGCTGGAATGCCGGCTGCGGACCGCACTGGACGTCCCCGCCGCCGGTACCACCCTGCGCGTCGCCAGTGGAATCGACACGAGCCGGGTGGGGTGGAACGAGATCACCGCCCGCGGGGAGGGCACCACCCTCGACCACACGGATGTCCCGGCGCAGTCTGCCTCCAAAGAGCTGCGGGACTACCCGCGGGACCTGCTCGACAGCCCCAGCGGAGTCACCCACGCCCAATTCCGCGCGCGCCCCGGCGGCGGCCCGGGCCCGGCCCCGGGTACGGCCGTCAGGGCCGACGGCTCCGGGCCCACGGCCTGGCTCGCCGACCTCGACGCCCGCCTCACCGAACTCGGCGCGACCCAGCGCCTCACCGTCCCGCTCGGCCTGCTGGCCGTGCTGCTCTCGATCGTGCTGGGCGCCGGGCACGCGCTGCTCCCCGGGCACGGCAAGACCGTGATGGCGGCCTACCTGGCGGGGCGCCGCGGCAGTACCCGCGACGCGGTCACCGTGGGGGCGACCGTCACGGTGACCCACACCGCCGGCGTCCTGGTCATCGGCCTGTGCCTGACCGCGTTCTCCTCCCTGGCCGGCGATCTGCTCCTCGGCTGGCTTGGCGTCCTCAGCGGCGCCCTGGTCGCCGTCGTCGGCACCGGCCTGCTGCGCGACGCGCTCCGGCGCTCCCGCGGCACCGGGCGGCCCGGCAGCAGCCCGCACCTCGGATCGGAAGCCCACAGCGAGCCGGTGAGGCAACTCGCGCACGCGTCAGCCGCGCCTACCGGCCACCACGACCACCCGCACCCGCACGACCACGACCACGACCACGACCACGACCACGACCACGACCACGGTGACGATGCACACCCGGGCGGTCACAGCCATCGGCACGACCACAGCCACGGGCACCGGCACGGCCTGTTCGGAGGTGGCCACCATCATCACCATGACCCGGCCGTCCCGGGTCGCCGCGGACTCATCGGTCTCGGGATCGCCGGCGGCCTGGTCCCCAGCCCGTCGGCCCTGGTGGTCCTGCTGGGCGCTGTCGCTCTTGGCCGCACGCTCTTCGGGGCGGCCCTGGTGGTCGCGTACGGCCTGGGCATGGCAGGCACCCTGACCGCGGTCGGCCTGCTCCTGGTCCGCCTCGGCGACCGTCTCGCGGGCGCGGCGGACGGCCCGGTCCTCGGCCGACTGCGGCGAATCGCACCGTACAGCGCCCTGCTGACGGCGCTGCTCATCCTGACCGTGGGGCTCGGGCTGGTCGTCCGCAGCCTCCCCGCCACTCTGTGAACACCCGTCCCCTGCCGGAGGCCGACCCGTCATGACCGTGAGCACCGCACGCCGATCCCTCGTTCTGTTCTGCCTGGCCCTGCTGGCCGCCCCGCTGCTGGCGGCATGTGGGGCCGATCAGGACGGCAGCTTCGACGCCCAGCCCGGCACGCCGTCCCCGACCTGCATCCAGCACCAGGCGCAGGAGCCGGGCGCCAGGTACACCGGCGGCGAGGAAGCGGATCCGCGGGCGGTCCTGGAGATGATGCGTTTCTACACCGCCAACGGCACCAAGGCGTTCTGCGACGGCAAGCCGCCGACCGACACCGACCGCCGCTGGACCGAGCTGTACGCCACGCTCGGGGGCGACGCGAGCCACATCTCGCCGCCGAAGCAGTAGCCCGCCCCGCTGCCCTCAGCCCGCTTCGCCGGTGTCGACCGTGCCCTTGAGCGCGGCCAGTGCGGCGCGGGCGGCCGGGGTGTGGAGCGGGTGGAAGGCGGGGTTGATCGCCAGCGCGTTCTCCAGCTCGCTGTATGCGTCGGCCGACCGCCCGAGGCTCCGGAGGATCATGGCGCGGTGGTAGTGGAAGAGGGCGTTACGCATTCCGAGGGCCAGCGCCTCGTCGGCCTCCGCCAGCGCCTCCCGGTCGCGGCCGTTGACGTGCAGTGCCCAGGCGTAGGCGTCGTGCATCTCCAGGAACGGCCTTGTCCTCAGGCCCTGTTCGGCGATGGCGAGGGCTGCCTTCGGGTCGCCGTGGTCGGCCTCGAACAGCGCCGCGTCGGTGTCGAGGGCCACTCCGTTGTCGGTGAACAGCTTCTGTTCGGCGCGGAACACCTGGTACTGCTGTTCGGCTTCGGCGGTGCGGCCCAAGGACTGGAGCAGCTCGCCGAGTTCGAGGACGTACTCGGGTTGGGGGACCTGGCCGACGGCGTGCTCGAGGTCGGCGACGGCGGCCGGGCTGTCGCCGAGTGCGGCTTCGGCCTTTGCCCTGGCTTCCAGGAGGGATGCGGTGCCGGGGGCGGTGCGCAGGCCCGCCTGTGCATGGGTGAGTGCGCTCGTGGGGTCGCCGTTGTCGAGGGCGAGCTGGCTGAGGTGGTAGCGGGCGAAGGCCTGGTCGGCGGGGGTGTTGGCGTCGTCGAGGGCGCGCTTCATATTGGCGGTTGCCGCTGCCGGGTCGCCGCGCAGCTCCCAGGTGTAGGAGGCGCGGGCCAGTGACGGGGTGCCCGGTTTGAGGTCGACCATGCGCTGGACCGCGTCGAACGACTCGGGGTAGCGGCCGAGTTGGGTGTAGGCATCGGCGAGGGTCCCGTACAGGGTGGAGCTGTCGGGGTTGACGGCGATGGCCCGCTGGGACCAGTCGAGGGCCGCGGTGAAGTCGTGCCGGGCGGCGTCGAGGGCGGCAAGGCCGGCCATGGCGGTGAAGTTCTCCGCCGGATCGGCTTCCAGCGACCGGGTGAGGACGGCTTCCGCCTTCGGGTAGTAGGACGGGTCGGCGGTGATCTTGGCCTGCTGGACGTAGGCCAGGCCGAGGGAGGCCATCGCGAGCGCGTCGCCGGGGACCGCCTTGAGGTGTGCCTGCAGGCCGAGGATGTCCGCGTCCAGGCCGCGGCCGGTTGCGGCCCGGTCGTCGTCCGTACTCCCGGTGGTGGCCTGGTTGCTGCCGCCGTGGGGGGCGAGGCCGAGGCCGCCGGCGAGGAACAGGCCGACGCCGAGCGCGGTGGCGACGGCGGCGGGCAGCAGACGGCGGCGTCGGTTCACGCGGACTCCAGGCGGTGGTCGTGTTCAGGCGGGTGTGGTGCCGGTCGTGCGGCCGGCCGGGATGGCGAAGACCACCAGGTTGGAGAGGTACTCCTGGCTGGCACGGTCGTAGGTGCCGCCGCAGGTGATCAGGTGCAGTCCCGGGTCGGGGGTGTTGCCGAAGATCAGGTCGTCGGGGAAGTCGTCCTTGTCGTAGCTGCGCAGGGCCTGGACGGTGAAGCTGCTGGTGGTGCCGTCGGCGGCGTCGACGGTGATGGCGTCGCCGGGGCGCAGGACCGACAGTCCGGCGAAGACGGCGGGGCCGGTGAGTGAGTCGACGTGACCGACGATCACCGCGGTGCCCGGGCTCCCGGGGGCGGGTCCCTGGCTCCACCAGCCGGCGACCTGGGGGTCGTCCGGCGTGCCGAGGTGTCCGTCGCCCTGGACCTGCAGGTCGGTCAGGCCGCTGTCGACCCTGATCCGGGGTATCCGTATCCGTACCGGCGGCGCCGCCGGTCCCACCGGCGCACGGGGGCCGGCCGCCTCGGACCGCTCTCCTGGTATGTCCCCTGGTATGTCCCCGATGTCCTGGACAGCGGCGGGACCCGTGCGCCCGCGCGAGGTCGCCAGGCTCAGTGTCCCCGCCCCGGCGAGAGCCAGACCGACCACCAGCGCGACGGTCGCTGCCGTCACGCGGCCGGCCCGCTGCGCGTGCCGCGGTCGCCGGCCCCCCGGAGGGAGGGGCCGGCGACCGGGGCGAAGGAGACGGATCACTGCTGGGCGCCGTGCCGGCGGCGCAGTACGAGGACGGCCGCGCCGGTGAGCAGGACGCCGCCGCCGAGCGCGGTGGCGCCGACGACCGGGAAGCTGCCCAGGGACAGGCCGCCGAGGCCCGCGGCGACGCCGCCCGCGGGGTTGTCGGAGACGGCCTGGTTGACGGCGGCGGTGTTCGGCAGCGCGACGTACGGGAAGGTCTTGCCGAAGGCGTGGTCGTTGGCGTTCACGCCGTCACCGGCGGCCAGGGCCGGTACGATCGCGCCGGTCAGGGCCGCGCCCTCCAGGGCCTGCAGCTCGATGTCCACGACATCGTCGGCCAGGCGCCGGCCGTTGGGGAAGCCGGCCAGGTCCTGGCCGAGGACACCGAGGCGGTTGGGCGACGCCGACGGCGGCACCGACATGTTGAGGCGCAGTTCTTCGCCGGGCAGGAACTTGTCCTTGCTCACGTCGGCGTTCAGCTGCTGGGAGTTGAGGTCGGCCTGGATGGGGCCGCAGGCCTTGCAGATGCCGGTGAGGAAGATCTCCACCAGGTCGTTGCGCGGGGTGGCGGGCGCCGGGATGCCGTAGACGCTCTGGATGAGCTTCGGCACGATCGGGTCCTTCACCTTGTCGACCACGGGGGTGACGGTGGCGTCCTTCTCGGGGCTGAGCGCGTTGAAGGCGTCCTTGTACTTGATCGGGACGACGACCTCGTTGATCAGGGGGTTGCCGAGCCGGGAGACCTGCCGGAAGCCCTCGCCGCCCTTGTCGGCGGTCGCGCCCTCACCGCCCTTGCCCTCACCGCCCTTGTCGGCGACGACGGCGGCGCCCTTGCGATCGGTGGTGGACCAGACGCCGATCACCGGGTTGCGCGTCGGGTCGCCCTTGAGCGCGAGGTCCTTCTTGGGGACCTGGATGGCGATGGTGTTGACGTTGTAGCCGCTCAGGGTGTCGTGCCCGGACTCCTTGAGGTTGCCGCCGTAGAGCAGGTCGAAGACCCGCAGGTCGAGGAAGAACGGGTCGTCGGCCTGCCCGGCGAGGGTCTGGCCGCCGCCGGGCAACTCGCGGGTGGCCTGCTGGCGCAGGGCCGCGTAGTTCGGCATCGAGGCCTGGCCCGTGTTCGAGGGGGCCGCGACAGCGTCCTGGAGCAGTGTCTTCGAGGACCCGTCGGCGTGGGTCTCGGTGAGGGTGTAGGTCTGGCGGAAGTTCAGCGTCGGGTCGTCGAGGTTGTTCACGACGCCGGTGTTGTAGAGGAACTGGTTGGCGTCGTCGCGGTAGTGGTTGCTGAACGTCCAGGTGTAGGTGGTGTCGGCACGGCCGTCACCGTCGGCGTCGATCTTGATGTTGTAGCGCGCGTCCTCCGCGAACGCGTAGAAGTTCGGTCCGCCGTTCGGTTCCTCGAAGGGAATCCAGTTCGCGATCAGCGTGACGGTGTCCGGCTTGTCCGGGCTGACGAAGGCGTACACGTCGGTGTTGTCCGCGCGCGGGTCGCCCGCGATCAGCGGCGCCTCGCGGTGGCTGGAGGCGGAGCTCACGCCGGGGGTGAGACCGGCCAGGGCGCCGGCGGCGGCGAGGGCGAGGACACCCATCCCGGCCAGCGGCCGCTCGGCGCGGCGGGCGAGCGCGGGAAGGCGGGGCGAACGAGGAGGCTGCATGGTCCGTCTTTCTGGAGGGTGGCCCGGATCGGCGGTCCGCAGCAGGCCGGCGACGGCCGCGCGGACAGGAGTGCCCGCTGCGTCCGGTCGCACGGCACTCCCGGCGGCTCCCCACTCGAGCGGGCGTGCGGCTCGCGCTGGTCCGGGGCCGGCGTGCGGCCTCGGAAGAGTTCGAGGGCGAGCCGTCTGCTGTCCGCGCGATGGTGGTAAGCCCCTCATAAAGTCACCACGGGCGCCCGCGCGGCGCTTACCGAAGTAGCCCATCCGGGACCGGCGCGGCCCACGGCCGAACCTGACCGAGTCGGACAGCCCGAAGCCGACCCGGGCCCTGCACCAGGGCCCCGGATGGGCGGCGAAGACCACCGAGGAGGCGTGACCGGCACGGCGGGCGGCAGCCTCCGAAACCGTCCTCCGCCGTCGACGGTCCCGTGGGGCTGGCTCGCAGTTCGTCCGGCGCCGATCGGCCAGGTCAGCCGAGAGGTGACCGAGGGCGGCAGGCTGACCGGCGGCAATGGGCCGTCTGCGGCCTCGGGAGTGACGCCAACTCAGGGTGCGCCGCCCATGACGCCGGCGAACGGGACCGAACCGGGAACAGCAACCGACGGTACTCGGCCGCGCCCGCAGCCTCCACTCAGAGCCACATGTTGCCCTCGACCGGGGACAGCCGGCGCCGACGGGGAAGTCGGCCTGGCCGCGGCCCTGGAGCTGCCCCGGCGGGCGCCTCTACCCGGCTTCGGGACCTCGCGGCCCCGATGTCCCATCGCCGCCGTCGGCGGCCCCCGTGTTCGCGGGTGCGGCCTGCTCGTCGTCGGTGGCCGCTCCCCGCTCCTCGCGTAGCACGGAGGTCTCCGCCTTGAGGATGCGCAAGGACCTTCCCAGGCTCCGCGCGATGTCGGGAAGCCTCCTCGAGCCGAAGAGCAGCACGACGACGGCGATCAGCAGAAGCAGGTGCCAGGGTTCCAAACCGTTGCGGAGCATTGCGCATCACCGATCCTCTCGGGTCCGGCCGACGCACGGCGTGCCACGCGGGGCCGGCCACCAACGCACCGGGCGGCAACCTCGCCGAGCGCGTCAGTGCGAGAAGACGGGTCCCGGGCGGTCGTGCCCAGGACGTCCCTCAAGGAGTGTTCGGCGCGACGTGCGCTGGGGATTGGTCCCCGCTCCTACGGGCCGCGGGCGCCTGAGAGCGGCTGCCCCCGACCGTCCCGCGCAGCTTCTCCGTCGTGCGAGTACCCCATCCGCAGGTGTCGGGTCCGGCCTTCCCGGATGTCCCGCGGTCCCGGTCCGCCGTGGCCGGATCCGGTGGCGGATGCGAAGCCGTGCGGCGGCGAGGCGACGAGCAGCACCACGAACACGCCCAACTGCGGCGGGTGGCCGTCCGGCCGGTGATGCCGGTGGACGGCCCCCGCGACGAAGGACCCGGGCCTCGCCCGCACCTGCCGCACCTCCGCGCGATGGACCGCCTCCATCGTGCGCCGCTGCGCCGGGTGCGCGGCGCGGCCGGTGGCGGCGGTGGACCGGCGCGGTGAACCACGGCGTTGCCGTGTTCGGGTGGCGGTGGCGGGGCCCCGGTCGTCAGCGGGCGGCCGCCGGGGCTCGGGGTCGGCGGTGATCGGGGCCTGCCGGGCTCAGGCCGGTTCGGCCGGTTCGGTGCCCAGCATCCGGCGGACCAGGTGCACCACCCCGCCGGCGGCGACCGCGCCGCCGATCAGGACCACGAAGTACGCCACCACCCAGTGTGTCGCGCCAATTCCCATGTACTCCAGCAGCCAGGGCGCCGGCCCGAGCGCGATGCCGGCACCGCGGAGCCGGTCGGGCCGCCGGGCCGAGAGGTGCACCAGCAGCAGCAACGAGACCACCAGCAGCGCCGAGAAGCCGACCATCGCGGGCACCTCGTACCAGCTCCATCCGAGCAGGGTCACCCGGGAATCCATCAGCACCGCTAGCGGCACCCCGGTGGCGAGGGCGACCGCGCCCGCCTCCCAGCGCCCCCGCCGGCCGGTGTCGACCAGGTCGGGTGGGGCGAGCAGCACCAGGGCGGCCAGCGCGCAGGCCCGGAGCAGTGCGCCCGGGGCGCGGTCGTACGCGCCGAGGACCACCAGTGCCACGCCGAGGTCGATCAGGGCCGCGAGCACGGCCACCGGGCGGGCCCGGCGCCAGCGACCCGTGGCCGTGAGGAGTAGCGCCACGATCCAGGGGATGAAGACCAGCGCGACCAGGACGACCTCGACGGCGAACAGGCGAGGACGGGTTTGCGGGGAGGTGGTGGCGAGCGCGGTCAGGGACGGGAGCAGCCCCGAGAGGCACTCTCCCGCCGCGAGGGCGAGTGCGACCGGGGCGGCGGCGGCCAGCATCCGGC
>NZ_JAIZ01000487.1:0-474 GCF_000710465.2 Kitasatospora sp. MBT63
ACGGTGCCGGTGCCACGGCGTCCCAGCCTTCTGCCGACCGCCCGCCCGCACCCGGCGGGCGGCCCCGCGCAGGCCGCCGGAGGTCCCGGGGCGGCCGCGGTCCGCCCGGTGCCGCAGTTCCACCGCGAGCCGACCCCGGCCGCCCCGGCCCGGGGCGCCGGCGACGGGATCTCCCTGGTGGCGCGGGTCTGCCGCAGCCACCCGGAGCTGCGCGCCGTGGTGCTGGCCGCCGCGGACGACCCGCACCGGGCCGTCCGCGCGCTGCACGCGGGCGCCAGCGGCTGGGTGGCGAAGGAGAGTTCGCTCGGCACCCTGATGACCGTGGTGCGCGGCGTCCTGCGGGACGAGACGCACCTGCCGCCCGCGCTGCTCACCGGCGTGGTACGGGAGTTGACCTCGGCCCGGCGCGACCGCTCGGAGAGCGAGCGGCTGGGCGCGGCGCTCACCCCGCGGGAGGAGGAGGGGCTGCGCTGC
>NZ_JAIZ01000487.1:543-26260 GCF_000710465.2 Kitasatospora sp. MBT63
TGCTGCGCTGCATGGTGGCCGGTCTCGGCCGGCAGGCGGTCGCCGAGCGGCTGTACCTCTCCCCGCACACCGTCCGTACCCATATGCAGAACGTGCTCGGCAAGTTGGGGGTGCACTCCACCCTCGCGGCCGTCGCGGTGGCCCGGCGGGCGGGGATCTCGCCGGCCGAGCCGCCGCTGCCGTCCGCACCCGCTCACACCGTCGCCTCGACCACAGGCCCCGGCGCCGGCTGACCAGCCCCCGCCACGCCCAGATACCGACTCCGTCAGGTCAGGGAAACCGGAGGACAGATGTCGCCGCACAGCAATGCCGCACGCCTGGATCCATTCACCGTGCGTGTTCCTCGGCAAGTCGACAGCTCGACAGGTCTGCGGACCCTGGTGATCGGTGCCGGTGCGGCCGGCTCCGCGCTGGTCCGCGACCTGGACCGGACCCCGGAGTTCGGGCTGACCCCGGTCGGCGTCCTGGACGACGACCCGGCCAAGGCCGGCACCGAGATCGACGGGGTGCCGGTGCTCGGCACCCTCGCCGAGCTGACCGAGCTGGCGGTGAAGCACCGGGCGCAGGTGGTGGTGCTCGCCATCCCGGGCCTGCCGCACCGGATGGTCCGTGCGCTCGCCACCGCCGCCGCGGCGGCCGGGGTCGCGGTCCGCTACCTGCCGTCGTTCCTGGCCGCGCTGCGCCGCGAGGTGGTCGGCTCCGACCTGCGCAGCCTGGACGTGAACAAGCTGATCGGCCGGGCCGAGGTGCACGTGGTCTCGCCGGACGTCCGGGCGGTGATCGAGGGCCGCCGGGTCCTGGTGACCGGGGCCGGCGGCTCGATCGGCAGCGAACTGTGCCGGCAGGTCAACGCGTTCGGGCCGGCCGCGCTGTACATGCTCGACCACGACGAGTCCAACCTGCACCGGCTGCAGCTGGAGATCTGGGGCGAGGCGCTGCTGACCGACGAGTCGCTGGTGATCGCGGACATCCGTGACCGGCGGCGGATCCAGCAGATCTTCCGCGACCTCAAGCCCGAGGTGGTGTTCCACGCGGCCGCCCACAAGCACCTGCCGCTGCTGGAGCGCCATCCCTCCGAGGCGGTCAAGTCCAACGTGCTCGGGACCGACAACCTGGTCGAGGCGGCGCTGGCCACCGGGGTGGAGCGGTTCGTGCTGATCTCCACCGACAAGGCCGCCGACCCGACCTCGGTGCTGGGTGCCAGCAAGCGGCTGGCCGAGCTGATCGTGCAGGCCAACGCCCGGGACGCGCGCAACCTGGGCACCGGGGTCTTCACCGCCGTCCGGTTCGGCAACGTGCTCGGCTCGCGGGGGTCGCTGCTGTCCGTGCTGGCCGAGCAGTTCCGCAGCGGCGGGCCGGTCACCGTCACCCACCCGGACGTCACCCGCTTCTTCATGACCATCGAGGAGGCGGTCGGGCTGGTCCTGGAGGCCGGCCGGATGGCCGAGGGCGGCGAGGTCTTCGTGCTCGACATGGGCGAGCCGGTGCGGATCGTCGACCTGGTGCACAACTTCGCCCGCCAGGTGCAGATGGAGGCGGAGGAGGTGGAGATCCGCTACACCGGTCTGCGGGCGGGGGAGAAGCTGAACGAGGCGCTGTTCTCCGAGCGCGAGGAGCGGCTGCCCACCGTGCACAGCCGGATCTACGCGACGGTGGCGGAGCACTCCGCCGTCCCGGAGGACCTGGCCGGCGGCCTGACCGGGCTGTACGAGGCGGCGGCCGACAACTCCGACCTCCAGGTCCGGGCCCTGCTGGCCGAGCTGCTGCCCGGCTACCGGACCCCGGAGGCCGCACCGGTGCCGGCGTTGAGCGCGCCGTACCCGGACGGTTTCTGACCGGGCGCCCGGACCGGGCGTCCGGCGGGCTCCCGGCCGGCCGGGGGTCTCAGCCGGCCTGGTCGAAGGGGGCGGTGAGCTGGCGGAGCAGGTCGGCGAGCTCGCTCTGCCGCCCGGCGCTGAGCTGGGCGAGGATCTCGCGCTCGTGGGCGAGCAGGCCGGCCAGCGCCTGGTCGGCCTTGTCGCGGCCGTCGTCGGTGAGGCGGACCAGCACGCCGCGCCGGTCGTCCGGGTCGGGCAGCCGCTTGACCAGGCCCTTGCCGGTCAGCCGGTCGATCCGGTTGGTCATGGTGCCGGAGGTGACCAGGGTCTGGGTGAGCAGCTGGCCGGGGGAGAGCTGGTACGGGGAGCCGGCCCGGCGCAGCGCCGTCAGGACGTCGAACTCCCAGGGCTCCAGGCCGTGCTCGGCGAACGCGATCCGCCGGGCCCGGTCGAGGTGGCGGGCGAGCCGGCTGACACGGCTGAGCACCTCGAGCGGTTCGACGTCGAGGTCGGGGCGCTCTCGGCGCCATGCTGCGACCAGCCGGTCGACCTCGTCCTCCATGACGATCAGTGTATCGGTGGTTGTGTCGATGTGAAGTCTCTTGACATCAAGAGATAACAGAAGGCAGCCTGGGGTAGATATCTTGATGTCGAGATACTTTGCGAGGCCGCCATGACCACCTGGGACCCGGACCAGTACCTGCGCTACGCCGACCAGCGCACCCGACCGCTGTACGAGCTGCTCGGCCGGGTGCCCGTGCTCCCCGCCGCCCCCACCGTGCTGGACATCGGCTGCGGCCCGGGCAACTCCACCGCCGTGCTGCGCGAACGCTGGCCCGACGCCGACCTCACCGGCGTCGACAACTCCGCCGAGATGCTCGCCGCCGCCCGCGCCGAGGGCGAGCCGACCGCCGCCTACCTGCTCGCCGACGCGGCCGCCTACGACCCCTCGCCGGCCGCCCCCGACCTGATCGCCAGCAACGCCACCCTGCAGTGGATCCCCGACCACCTGGCCCTGCTGCCGCGCTGGGCCGGCGCGCTGCGGCCCGGCGGGGTGATCGCCCTCCAGGTACCGGGCAACTTCGACGCCCCCAGCCACACCCTGCTCGCCGAACTGCGCCGCAGCCCCCGCTGGCGCTCCGCTCTCGGCGCCGACCGCACCCGGGCCGGTGTCCCCGAGCCCGACGCGTACCTGCGCGCGCTGCTCGCGGCCGGCTGCACCGCCGACGTCTGGGAGACCACCTACCTGACCGTGCTCCAGGGCCCGGACCCGGTGCTGGAGTGGACCAAGGGAACCGCGCTGCGCCCGGTCCTCGGCCTGCTCACCGACCCCGCGCAGCGGGCGGACTTCCTGGCCGAGTACGCGGCGCTGCTGCGCGAGGCCTACCCGGCGGGGGAGGGCGGCACGGTCTTCCCGTTCCGCCGGATCTTCGCGGTCGGCGTGCGCCGCTGAGCCGTCCGTACGGGCGGCGGCGCGCTCAGGAGGAGCCCGGCATCGCCGGGTGCCGGCCGAGCAGCACCACGCCCACCACGATCGCCACCAGACCCGCCGCCTGCCCGGCCAGCGCCGCCGGGGTGACCCGGACCTGGTCGCCGAGGAACCCCACCGCGCAGGCGATCCCGGTCAGCGGCTGCGCGGCGGTCAGCGCGGGCAGCGACATCCGCAGCGGCGCCGCCTCGAAGGCCGACTGCACCAGCAGCAGCCCGAACACCCCGATCGCCAGCACCGTGTACGGCTGCCAGGTGACCAGCACCCCGCCCACCCCGGCCGTGTCCAGGTCCTGCGCGATCGAGCGGGTGAGGGCGTCCTGCAGCCCGTACAGCAGGCCGGCGGCCAGTGCCAGCAGGGTGGCCTCCTCCAGCAGCGGCAGCCGCCGGGCCACCCCGACCAGCAGCAGGGCCAGGCCCGTGACGATCCCGAAGACCAGCCAGTAGCGCAGTTGGCTGTCGGGCGGCTCACCGCCCTGCGGGCGGCCCGCGGCGATGAAGGTCGTCACCCCGGCGGCGATCAGCGCCACGCCGCCCCAGCCGGAGCGGCCCAGCGACTGGCCGGTGAGCACCCGGGCCAGCAGCATCGCGAAGACCAGGCTGGTCGCCAGCAGCGGCTCCACCAGGGAGACCTCGCCGTGGTCCAGCGCCAGGGCGCTGAGCACCTGCCCGCCGACCATGAAGGCGATCCCGAGCAGCCAGTCCGGCATCTTCACCAGGTCGAGCAGCAGCCGCCAGTGCAGCAGGTCGTCGCGCGGGGCGCGCTGGGCGGCGTGCTGCTGGAGCACGAATCCGAGCCCCAGGCAGCAGGCGGCGCCGATCGCCAGGAGGAAGACCAGCAAAGGGTCACCATCTCCTCAGGGCCGTTCAGCCCTTCCGGTCGCCGACCAGCTTGGGGTGCCGCTCCAGGCCCTCCAGGCCGTGCCAGGCGAGGTTGACCAGGTGGGCGGCGACCTCCGCCTTCTGCGGCTTGCGCACCTCCAGCCACCACTGGCCGGTGAGCGCCACCATGCCGACCAGCATCTGCGAGTACATCGGCGCGAGCCGGGGGTCGAAGCCCCGGGACTTGAACTCCAGCCCCAGGATGTCCTCCACCTGGACCGCGATGTCGCTGATCAGCGACGCGAAACTGCCGGTGGACTGGGCCACCGGGGAGTCCCGGACGAGGATCTTGAAACCGTCGGTGGAGGTGTCGATGTAATCCATCAGGGCGAACGCGGCCTGCTCCAGCAGTTCGCGCGAGTGCCCGCCGGTGAGCGCCCCGGTGACCATGTCCAGCAGCAGCTGCATCTCACGGTCGACCACGACCGCGTACAGCCCCTCCTTGCCGCCGAAGTGCTCGTACACCACCGGCTTGGACACCCCGGCCCGCTCGGCGATCTCCTCCACCGAGGTGCCCTCGTAGCCCCGCTCGGCGAAGACCGAGCGGCCGATCTCCAGCAGCTGCTCGCGCCGCTGCTTCCCGGTCATCCGCACCCGTGCACGGCTCTTGCCGCCGCGGGCCGGCGCGGTGGAGCGGGTGCGGGCGGGTGCCGGGCCACCGTCCTGCGTCCGCGAGGTGCGATGGCCGGCCGCGCTGTCTCCGTTGCTCCCGTTCACCCCTACATCATGCTTCAGCGCACGCCTCATGCGGTGCGGCGGGCGGCGATCCGCTCCGTACTGGGCCAGCGGACGTCCTTCGCCCAGCCCGCCTTCTCGAACCAGCGGATCAGCCGGGCCGAGGAGTCGATCTGCCCGCGCAGCACGCCGTGCCGGGCCGAGGTCGGGTCCGCGTGGTGCAGGTTGTGCCAGGACTCGCCGCAGGAGAGCACGGCCAGCCACCAGACGTTGCCGGACCGGTCGCGGGACTTGAACGGGCGGGCGCCGATCGCGTGGCAGATCGAGTTGATCGACCAGGTGACGTGGTGCAGCACCGCGATCCGCACCAGGGTGCCCCAGAAGAACGCGGTCAGCGCGCCGTGCCAGCTCATCGTGGCCAGCCCGCCGACCAGCGGCGGCAGCAGCATCGAGACCAGCGTGAAGAGCCAGAACAGCCGCGAGATCCGCCGGATGTCCGGGTCGTTGACCAGGTCGGGGGCGTACTTGTGCTGCGGGGTCTGCTCCTCGTCGAAGAGCCATCCCATGTGGGCCCACCACAGGCCCTTGAGCAGCGCGGGCACGCTCTCGCCGTAGCGCCACGGCGAGTGCGGGTCGCCCTCCTTGTCGCTGAACCGGTGGTGCTTGCGGTGGTCCGCCACCCAGCGCACCAGCGGGCCCTCGACGGCCAGGCTGCCCGCGACGGCGACGGCGATCCGCAGCGCCCGGTTGGCCTTGAACGAGCCGTGGGTGAAGTAGCGGTGGTAGCCGATGGTGATGCCGTGGCAGGTGAGGAAGTACATCGCCGTGGCGATGGTCAGATCCAGCCAGCCCAGCCCCCATCCCCAGGCGACCGGCACGGCGGCGACCACGGCGAGGAACGGGACGGCGATGAAGATCCCTATGGTGACGCGCTCGACGAGGCCCTGCCGGTCCCCGCTCATGGTCGCGGTCAGCGGTACGACGGCGGGGTCCGCAGCCTGCGGGCGCGCTTCGTCGGCCTGAATGGTCATGACGGTCCTTGGGGGGCGAAGCCGGTACCTACGTAGCCGTAACTTACGGCATCGTAGGTTCTGTCGCCGCCGAAGGGAAGACGTGTCGCAGCCGCCCCGGACGGGTGGCGGACAACCGCCATAGTGGTGGAGCTGAGGGCGTGAAACCCGTAGGGTGTGCTTGCCATCCCCGGTTGCTCTGCTGGCACGGGCGCCCAGACTTTGAATCTGGTCTTCGCAGGTTCGATTCCTGCCCGGGGAGCCCCTTCGCCCTCCCCCGCGGTGCTTCGACCCCGGGCCGGTGTCCCCCGACACCCGGATATCCTCTGAGCTGCCGAACGAGGCCGTGCGGGCCACGTCCGGCTGCCTCCCCTCCCTCACCGTGACCGACCGAGGAGCCTCCAGCGTGAGTGCCAACCAGACCGCTGCCGTGATCGTGCTCGCCGCCGGTGGCGGAACTCGGATGAAGTCCAAGGCACTGCCCAAGGTGCTGCACCCGATCTGCGGCCGGACCCTGGTCGGGCACGCGGTCAGCGCCGCGCAGGAACTGACCCCCGGGCAGCTGGTGGTCGTGGTCGGTCACATGCGCGAGCTGGTCCAGCAGCACCTCGCGGACGAGTACCCGGGCGTGCGCACCGCCGTCCAGGCCGAGCAGAACGGCACCGGCCACGCGGTGCGCACCGCGCTGGAGGCGCTGGCCGCCGACGGCGTGCAGCTGGACGGCACGGTGATCGTCACCACCGGCGACGCCCCGCTGCTGACCGGCGCCACCCTGGCCGCCCTCGCCGAGGCGCACACCACCCAGGGCAACGGCGTCACCGTGCTCACCGCCGTGGTGCCGGACGCCGCCGGCTACGGCCGGATCCTGCGCGAGGCGGACGGCCAGGTGGCCGCGATCGTCGAGCACAAGGACGCGACCGACGAGCAGCGCGCCATCGCCGAGATCAACTCCGGCGTCTTCGCCTTCGACGCCAAGCTGCTCGCCGAGGCGCTCGGCCGGCTCGGCACGGACAACGTGCAGGGCGAGGAGTACCTCACCGACACCCTGGCGATCCTGCGCACCGCCGGCCACCGGGTGGGCGCCGTGGTCGCCGCCGACTACCGGGACATCGTCGGCATCAACGACCGGGTCCAGCTGGCCGAGGCCCGCCGGATGCTGAACGACCGGCTGCTGGAGCGGGCGATGCGGGCCGGCGTCACCGTGGTCGACCCCGCCTCCACCTGGTTCGACGTCCAGGTCGGCTACGAGCCGGACGCCGTGGTGCTGCCCGGCACCCAGCTGCACGGCGCCACCCACCTCGGCGAGGGCTGCGAGGTCGGCCCCAACACCACGCTGACCGACACCCTGGTCGGCGCGGGGGCGCACGTGAGCAACACCACGGCCGTCGGCGCCGAGATCGGCGAGCTGGCCTCGGTCGGCCCGTACGCGTACCTGCGCCCGGGCACCAGGCTGGCCCGCAAGGCCAAGGCCGGCACCTACGTCGAGATCAAGAACTCCGAGCTCGGTGAGGGCGCCAAGGTGCCGCACCTGTCGTACATCGGCGACGCCACCATCGGTGAGGGCAGCAACATCGGCGCGGCCTCCGTCACGGTCAACTACGACGGGGTGAACAAGCACCGCACGGTGATCGGGGCGCACTGCCGCACCGGCTCGGACAACATGTTCATCGCCCCGGTGACGGTGGGTGACGGTGCTTACACCGCGGCCGGCTCCGTGGTGACCAACGACGTCCCGGCCGGCGCCCTCGGCGTGGCCCGGGCGCAGCAGCGCAACATCGCCGGCTGGGTGGCCCGCAAGCGCCCCGGGACGGCCTCCGCCCAGGCCGCCGAGGCCGCCGGGACGCCCGGGACGGGTGAGGCGGGCCAGGCCTAGGCCGGGCGGGTGCCGATCTTGCGGAGTGGTCCCGGGGCGGACGCTTTCCGGCGGGGCGCGTAACCTGGAGTACATACGTGCGCCACTGGGCTTCTGTCCGCGCCTCGGCGTACTCCCAATCCCCCGCCCACCTGCCCGCCCGGGTCCTGCCCGGGTGCGCCCGGGCGGGTCCATGTGCGGCAGCAACGCGAGGAGACGGTGCAGTGAGCGGGATCACGACGTCGGGTGAGAAGAAGCTCAAGCTCTTCTCCGGCCGTGCCCACCCTGAGCTGGCGGCGGAGGTGGCAGCGGAACTCGGGACGGAACTCGTCCCGACCAAGGCCCTGGACTTCGCCAACGGCGAGATCTACGTCCGCTTCCTGGAGTCCGCGCGCGGCGCGGACTGCTTTGTGATGCAGAGCCACACGGCTCCCATCAACCAGTGGATCATGGAACAGCTGATCATGATCGATGCTCTGAAGCGGGCCTCCGCCCGGAGCATCACCGCGATCCTGCCGTTCTACGGCTACGCCCGGCAGGACAAGAAGCACCTCGGCCGCGAGCCCATCTCGGCCCGGCTGATCGCCGACCTGCTGGCCCAGGCCGGCGCCGACCGGATCATGGCGGTGGACCTGCACACCGCGCAGATCCAGGGCTTCTTCTCCGGCCCGGTGGACCACCTGTTCGCGCTGCCGGTGCTCTGCGACTACCTCGGCGAGAAGGTCGACCGCTCCAAGCTGACCATCGTCTCGCCGGACGCCGGCCGGGTGAAGGTCGCCGACCAGTGGTCGGACCGGCTCGGCGCCCCGCTGGCGATCATCCACAAGCGCCGCGACATGAGCCAGGCCAACACCATCCTGTCCGCCGAGGTGGTCGGTGACGTCAAGGACCGGGTCTGCGTCCTGGTCGACGACATGATCGACACCGCCGGCACCATCTGCGCCGCCGCCGACGCGCTGTTCGAGAACGGCGCCGCCGACGTGATCGTCGCCGCCACCCACGGCGTGCTCTCCGGCCCGGCCGCGGACCGCCTGAAGAACTCGCGGGTCAGCGAGTTCGTCTTCACCAACACCCTGCCGACCCCGGCCCAGCTCCAGCTGGACAAGGTCACCACCCTCTCCATCGCCCCGTCGATCGCCGCGGCGATCCGCGAGGTCTTCGAGGACGGCTCGGTCACCTCCCTGTTCGAGGGCGTGCACTGACCTCCGGTGCCGTCGACCGGCCCCCGGCGCAGCCCGCGCCGGGGGCCGATTTCATGGTTGACGTGCAGTGCGGTTAGACTCGTGAGACTGCTCGGCGAGGGATGCCGTGTGCCCGTGCGGGTGCCGCATCCGTGATCGACGCGCCGGTCCGACCGCAGTCCGGTCGTGACCTCCCGTCATCCGCCGCCGAGCGTCCCCCCGAACGTACTTGAGGGTGTGGCCCGGCGGTTTTCTGTTGTCGCCTGCACCCGTCGCCAGCTTTTACGAGGAGTGCAGTCGTGTCCGAGATCCGCCTTGCCGCCGAGACCCGCACCGAGTTCGGCAAGGGTGCCGCCCGTCGCGCCCGTCGTGCCGGTTTCGTCCCCGGTGTCGTCTACGGCCACGGCCACGCCCCGGTCCACCTGAACCTGCCGAGCCACGACCTGATGATGGCGCTGAAGACCCCCAACGCGCTGCTGGTCGTGCCGATCGAGGGCAAGGACGAGTTCGTGCTGCCGAAGGCCGTCCAGCGTGAGGCCATCAAGCGCACCATCGAGCACGTCGACCTGCTGCTGGTCAAGCGTGGCGAGAAGGTCACCGTCGAGATCCCGGTCCTGACCGAGGGCGAGCTGGCCCCCGGCGGCAACCTGCTCGAGCACGTGCTGAACGCGCTGCCGATCGAGGCCGAGGCCACCCACCTGCCCGAGTCCGTGACCGTCTCGGTCGAGGGCCTGGAGGCCGGTGCCTCGATCACCGCCGGTGACATCGAGCTCCCCAAGGGCGCCACCCTGGCCGTCGAGGCCGACACCGTCGTGCTGCAGGTCATCGGCGCCCAGGCCTCGCAGGCCGACGCCGACGCCGAGGCCGCCGAGGCCGAGGCTGCCGAGGCCGGCACCGAGGCCTGAGCCTCGCGCTGAACGCACCCGACCGCTGCCCCGGTCCGCCCCCTCGCGGGGCGGCCGGGGCAGCGGCGTGTCCGCCTCCGGGCGGGAGGGCCCCCGGCGCACGGCGGTCGCGGATAATGGGGGCCGAACAGATCGACAGCGAGCGGAGAGCGGCAGCATGAGCACGGCGGCGGACGAGTACACGGGCCCCTGGCTGGTGGTCGGGCTGGGCAACCCCGGCGACGGCTACGCCCGCAACCGGCACAACATCGGCTTCATGGTGGCCGACCTGCTGGCCGAGCGGATCGGCGCCCGGTTCAAGGCCCACAAGAGCCGGGCCCAGGTCGCCGAGGGCCGCCTGGCCGGGAAGCGGGTCGTCCTGGCCAAGCCGATGACCTTCATGAACCTCTCCGGCGGCCCGACCACCGCGCTGCGCGACTTCTACAAGGTGCCCACCGCCGGCATCGTCGCCGTCCACGACGAGCTGGACCTGGACTACGCGGCCCTGCGGCTGAAGACCGGCGGCGGCGACAACGGGCACAACGGGCTGAAGTCGCTCACCAAGTCGCTCGGCCCCGACTACCACCGGGTGCGCTGCGGCATCGGCCGCCCGCCGGGCCGGATGGAGGTCGCGGACTTCGTGCTCAAGGACTTCTCCGCCACCGAGCGCAAGGACCTGGACTGGTTCGTGGACCGGGCGGCCGACGCGGTGGAGGCGCTGCTGTCGGAGGGCCTGGAGCGCGCCCAGAGCACGTACAACTCCTGATGGCGAGTCAGTTTCCTTGGCCTCGAGCGACGCACGGTACACAACGGTCGTGCAACGCTTTGGGGGACGGAAGCTGAAACCGGGTCAGCGGCGCCCGGCCCTTCGATACGGTCAGCTCTGTACGAAGGGGTTGAGAGGCCGATTCTGGGGGTAAAGGCTGTGGTTCGCTCACGGGGTGTCCGGGTGGGGCGCGCTGCCGGCGGGGCGGTACTGTGCCTGGCTGCCTGCGGACTGGCCGGCCAGTCCGCACACGCGGCCGAGTCGACCGACGCCCCCTCGACGGCCCCGGAACCCGCGGCCGCCCAGCTGATCCCGCCCGCCACCGGCTCGGTCGGCGGCTCCGCCGGCCTGTACGCGGTCGGCGGCGGTCTGGTGGTGGCGGCCGGCGGGGCCGCGACCTGGCTGCGCCGCCGCCGGGCCGGCCGGCCGACGACGTTCTGACCGGGCGCGCGAAGCCCCGGCACCGCGAAGCCCCGGCATGCGGAAGGGACCGGCCCCGCGGGGCCGGTCCCTTCCTGCGTCACCGCCCGTCCGGCGTCAGCCGGTGTTGCGCAGGCCGGCCGCGATGCCGTTGACCGTCAGCAGCAGGGCGCGGGCCCGCAGCGGGTCGTCCGCCCGGTTCTGCTCGGCCATCTCGCGCTGCCGGCGCAGCAGCGCGACCTGGAGGTAGGAGATCGGGTCGAGGTAGGCGTCCCGGACGGTGAAGGTCTGCTTGAGCACCGGGTTGTGCTCCAGCAGCTCGCTCTCGCCGGTCAGCCGGAGCACCTCGCGCAGGGTCAGCTCGTGCTCGGCCACGATCTGGTCGAAGACGTGGTGCAGCTCGGCCGGGACCAGCTGCTCGACGTAGTGGCGGGCGATCCGCAGGTCGGTCTTGGCCAGCGTCATGGCGACGTTGGACAGGAAGTTCTGGAAGAAGTGCCACTGGCCGTGCATCTCGTCCAGCACGTCGCCGAGGCCCGCCGCGCGGGCGGCGGCCAGGCCCGAGCCGACGCCGTACCAGCCGGGCACGATCTGCCGGGACTGGGTCCAGCCGAACACCCACGGGATGGCCCGCAGACCGTCCAGGCCGGCGCCCGAGTCGGGGCGGCGGGACGGGCGCGAGCCCAGGTGCAGCGAGGCCAGCTGGTCGACCGGGGTGGCCGCGAAGAAGTACTTCGGCAGGTCCTCCTGCTCGACCAGGGTCCGGTACGCGGTGTGCGCGGCCTCGGAGACCTGGTCCATCGCGGCGTCCCAGCGGGCCAGCTCCTCGGGCGCCTGGCGCGGTGCGGTGTGCAGTGCGGAGGCGGCCAGCGTGGCCGAGATGGTGAGTTCCAGGTTCTCCCGGGCCAGCGAGGGCAGCAGGTACTTGTCGGAGATCACCTCGCCCTGCTCGGTGACCTTGATCTCGCCCTCCAGGGTGCCCCAGGGCTGGGCCAGGATCGCCTCGTGCGAGGGGCCGCCGCCGCGGCCGACGGTGCCGCCGCGGCCGTGGAACAGCCGCAGCCGGATGCCGTACCGGTGGGCGACGTCGCGCAGCCGGCGCTGGGCCCGGTGGATCTCCCACTGGGAGGTGGTGATGCCGCCGAACTTGGAGGAGTCCGAGTAGCCGAGCATGACCTCCTGGATGTCCCCGCGCAGCGAGACCAGCAGGCGGTAGGACGGGTCGGAGAGCATCTCGTCCAGGATCCGGTCGGCCTCCTGGAGCTCGTCGGTGGTCTCCAGCAGCGGCACGATGCCGATCTTGGCGATGCCCGCGTGCAGGTCGATCAGCCCGGCCTCGCGGGCCAGCACGGCGGCGGCGAAGACGTCGTCGGCGCCCTGGCACATCGAGATGATGTAGCTCTCGACGATCTCGTCGCCGAAGCGGTCGAAGCCCTCGCGGATGGTGTTGAAGACGCCGAGCGTCTTGGTGCCCGCCGCGTCGAGCGGGGCCGGGGTCGGCGCCAGCGGGCGGCGCGAGCGCAGCTCCTTGGAGAGCAGCCGCTGGCGGTACTCGCGCGGCATGTCGGTGTAGCGCCAGGCCTCCTCGCCGAGCCGGTCGAAGAGCTGGCCGAGCGCGTGGTGGTGGGCCTCGGCGTGCTCGCGCACGTCCATGGTGGCCAGCTGGAGGCCGAACGCCTCGATGGTGCGGATCGCCCGGGCGAGCCGGCCGTCCGCGATCAGCTGGCCGCGGTGGCCGCGCAGCGAGTCCTGGATCAGCTTGAGGTCGGTGACCAGCTCGCGGGTGCCGACGTAGTCCCGGCCCGGGACGTGCGGGGTGCCGGCGGCGAGGCGCTCGCGGGTGTTCTCCAGCTTGAGCCGCACGCAGGTGGCCTTCAGCCGGTACGGCTCCTCGGCGTTCATCCGCTTGTAGCGCGGGCTCAGCTCGGGCAGCACCGCGAGGTCGGCGTCCAGCGACTCCAGCAGTTCGGCGGAGGCGCCGGCGAGGCGGACCGAGGTGGACAGCGCGGCCCGCAGGTCGTCGACGGCGGCCAGCGCGTCCTTGATGCCGTACTCGTGCTGGAGGTTGAGCACGTCCCAGGTGACGGCCGGGGTGACGTTCGGGTTGCCGTCCCGGTCGCCGCCGATCCAGGTGCCGAAGGTCAGCGGGCGCACGCCCTCGGGCAGCGTCAGACCGACCCGGGCCAGCTCCTCGTGCAGCTCCTCCAGCACCTCGGGGACCGCCTCGCGGTACAGCTCGTCCAGGTAGTAGACGGCGTTGCGGGCCTCGTCGGTGGGCTCCGGGCGGGCGATCCGCAGCTCGTCGGTCTGCCAGAGCAGGTCGATCACCTCGGCGAGCCGGCGGTCGGCCTGCCGCTTGGCGGAGGAGTGCCGCACCGGGTCGGAGGTGGACAGGCCGGAGGCGACGTGCTCGCGGTGGATCCGCTCCAGCAGCTCGCCGACCCGGCGGAGCTTGTTGAGCACGCTGCGGCGGGCGGCCTCGGTCGGGTGCGCGGTGAAGACCGGACGGACCGCCAGGTGCGACAGGGTGTCCTGGAGGTGCTTGGGGTCGGCGTCGGCGAGCTGGTCGGCGGTCTGCGCCAGCAGCGAGCCCTCGCGGGCCCGGCGGGTGGCGAACTCGCGGCCGCGGTGCACCTGCTCGGTGACGTTCGCCAGGTGGAAGTAGGTGGAGAAGGCCCGGACCAGCTTGCCGGCGGTCTCCAGGTCGATCTCGGCGAGCAGCTGCGCGGTGGCCTCGCCGTCGGTGCGGCTGAGCAGTCTGACCTGCTCGACCAGGCCGAGCAGTTCGGGGCCCTCCTGCCGGACCAGGGTCTCGCCGAGCAGGTCGCCGAGGCGGCGGATGTCGGCGCGGAGCGCGGCGTTGGCCGCGACCGGGTCGTGTCCGAGCGGGGACGGGCTGTCGGCCGAGGTGGGGACCGGAGCGGTCACGGCTGGCTCCCTGTGGTGGTGGGGTTCGGGCAACGGCTCTCCCTCCCGCGGGCCGGCCGCCGGGGGTGCGCCGCCGGTGTGCCGGGAGAGGGGTGCGGACCGCGCTGTCCGTCGCGGACCAGCATAGGTGGGAGCGGATGCCGCGTCCGAGAAGTGGCCGGATGCCGGACACCGGGGCGTGCCGCGGGGCCGTGGCGGGCCGCGTCCGGGAACTGCCTGGGGGCGGGCCGGGCGCCGCCCGTAGGCTGTCCCCCATGAGCAAGTCGCCTGACGGGGGCGGCCCGGCCCACCAGCTGTGGTGGTGGGATCGGCGCCGCAGCGCGCTGCTGGACATCGTGCTGGCCGCACTGGCCGGACTCGAGTGCGCCTTCGGCGCGTACGGGGTGGTGCAGGACCGCCTGCACCTGGGGACCGGGATCGCGGTGGCCGCCGCGGTCCCCGGGGCGCTGGCGGGGGCGACCCTGGTGGTGCGCCGCCGCTGGCCGGCGGTGCCGGTGCTGGTGGCGCTGGTGTTCGTGCCGGGTCTGTTCGGGATGATCCTGCTGGTCGTCTCGCTCTACACGCTGGCCGCCACCTGGGAGTGGCCGTCGCGGCGGCGCCGGGTGGTGGCGCTGTCCGCGCTGGCGCTGGTGGAGACCTTCGGCATGGTGCTGTTCGCGATCTTCGCGCCGGGGGAGCAGGCCGACCCGGCCGCCCCGCTTCCGCCCGCCTGGGTCTTCGTGCTGCTGGCCGCGCTGGTGGCGGTCGGGCTGACCGTCCCGCCGGTGGTCACCGGCCTGTACGTGGGTGCCCGGCGCCGGCTGGTGGAGTCGCTCAAGGACCGGGCCCACGGCCTGGAGGCCGAACTCGACCTGCTGGCCGAGCAGGCCAGGGAACGCGCCCGGCGGGCCCGGCTGGAGGAGCGCACCCGGATCGCCCGCGAGATGCACGACGTGGTGGCCCACCGGGTCAGCCTGATGGTGGTGCACGCCGCCGCCCTCGAGCGGACCATCCCGCGCGACCCCGAACGGGCCCAGCAGAGCGCGAAGCTGATGGGTGAGGTGGGCCGGCAGGCGCTGGACGAGCTGCGCGAGATCCTCGGCGTGCTGCGGATGGCCGAGCCGGCCGCCGCGCAGGCCGACCGCCCGGACAGCCTGGCCGGGCTGCCCCGGCTGGTGGACCAGTCCCGGGCCGCCGGGATGCTGGTCAGCCTGACGGTCAGCGGCGACAGCTGCCCGTACACCGGACAGGCCGAGCGGACCGCGTACCGGCTGGTGCAGGAGGGGCTGACCAATGCGCACAAGCACGCCGGCGGCGCCCGGGTGACCGTGCAGCTCGCCTACCGGCCGAACGGCGTGCGGGTCGCGGTGGTCAACGCCCCGGCCGACGGCGACGGCGCCAAGGTCGCGCTGCCCAGCGGCGGCAACGGCCTGCTCGGCATGCGCGAGCGGGTGGTCGCGCTCGGTGGCAGCTTCAGCGCGGGCCCGGCCGAGGACGGCGGCTTCCGCGTCGAGGCGGTGCTGCCCTCACGCCTGGCCGTCCGCGCCGACCGGCTGGCCTGAGCCCGGCCCGGCGGGCACCGGCCCGCCCGGGACCGTCCCGGTCGGCCGCAGCAGCCACCCGAGCCGCGGCTGCACCAGCGGCCCGAAGAACCGCACCGACGCGCCGGTGGCCAGCAGTACCGCCAGGGTGAGCGCGCAGGCCCCGAGCAGCGGCAGCGCGGTGTACCAGTGGTGCAGCGCCCGGGCGTGGTAGATCCCGGAGGCCTGCACCAGTTTGAGCGGCAGCCCGTGCAGCAGGTAGACGTACAGCGAGGCGCCGCCCAGCGCCGTCCACCGGGTGCGGCGCTCGGGCAGCAGCGCCAGGAACGCGGCGCCGGCCACCAGCGACAGCCCGCCCAGCGCGCACCGCACGGCCACCCAGAGCGGGTAGCCGACGTGCAGTTCGGCGGCGCTCCCGGTGTACTCCACCCAGCCCGGGTTCAGCAGCTTCGGCGCGGCCAGCCAGACCGTGGCGAACACCGCCGCCAGCGCGTACGGCGCCGCGCGGCGCACCGGCCGGCGGCGCAGCACGGCGAGGTGCCCGGGCCGCAGCACCAGGCCGAGCACGAACCACGGCAGGAAGCCCAGGGTGCGGCCGAGCGCCAGCTCCTCAGGGAAGGCGGCCATCGCGCCGGAGCCGGCCGCGACCAGCACCGCCACCGGCAGCGGGTGGCGCAGCGCCGTCCACAGCGGCACGCTGAGGCGCCAGAGCAGCAGCGAGAGCAGGAACCAGGTCAGCCAGCGCGGCTCCAGCAGCGCGATCGGCGCGAGCCGCCGCTCCAGCGCCATCCCGACCAGGTTGTAGAGCACCTGGAAGACCAGGTAGGGGACGGCCAGTTGGGAGATCAGCCGGCCGCCGTCCACCGGCGGCCGGCCGGGTCTCGGGCGGGCGAAGTAGCCGCACAGGGTGATGAAGACCGGCATCGAGAAGGCCGCGATGGTGAGCACCGCGGCGGCGACCGTCCGGTCGGCGGCCAGCAACGGCATCCAGGTGTGCGCACAGACCACCAGCGCGACCGCGGCGAACTTGGCGTTGTCGAACAGTGGTTGCCGCTCCGGCCGGGGTGCGGGCGGCGCCGCCGTCCTGGTCGCGGCGGCCGTCGGTGCGCTCATCGCGATTCCTCCCGGTGGTCCCCTCACAAGCTCCACACAAGCTGCGGCACAGTGTGGCGGCAACGGCCGTCCGGCGGGAGGGAATCGGCGGGAATCGGGACACCGGGGGGCGCGCGGGGCTCCGTCGCGCGCCCGGACGGCGGGCCCGGCCGCGACCCGATCCGACCCGGACGGCGCGTCAGTCCGCCGTCCGCAGGCGCTCCTGGCGCAGGCCCAGGACCAGGGTGCCGACCGCCGCGTCAACGGACCGGCCGAGGAACCACTCGCCGGCGTGGTCCAGGCTGTAGACCCGGCCGGCCTCGTCGATGGCCAGCAGCGCCCGGCCGTACGCCTCCTCGCCGAGCGGGGCGAGCCTGGTCCCCAGCGCCCGGCCGAGGTCGGCCAGCGTCCTGGGCTGGTGCAGCCCGCACCGCGGGTCCAGCCGGAAGGGGGTCCTGGCCTGCACCCGGCCGGCTCCGGACAGGTCGAAGGACAGCCCGCCGAACTCGGCCCAGGCCTCGACGGCGGCCGGGAAGACGGCGTGCCCGGCCTGCGGCGGCCGGTCGTGGGCGGCCAGCTCGTCGGCCCACTCCTCGGCCTGGCGGATCTCCCAGCGGCCGGGGTGCCAGCCGGCCTGCTTGAGGGCGGCGGCGACGTCGGCGGGGAAGCGGGGCTGGGTGCGCAGGGCGGTCGGGTTCAGGGTGTGCTCCGGTGACTGGGGGACAGGAGGGGCGCGGCTCAGCGGGGGGTGGGCCCGACGGCGACGCTCGTGACGTTCAGATGTTCCAGCAACGGGACGCAGGAACGGCACGGCGGCGCGTGCGTCCCGTGCGCGGGATCGCCCTCCTCGCGGATCCGCACCGTGGTCAGCCTGGCACCCTTGAGCGCCTTCCGGGCCTCCGCCAGGGCGAGCGGCTTGCGGGCGGCCCGCTTGGAGCGGCCGGCGTCCACGCCCGCGAGGAACTGCGAGAGCAGCGCCGGCTCCGGGCAGTGCCCGAGGAACCGCTCGCGGTGCTCCAGCGGCAGCGCGGCCAGGAACTCGGCGACCAGCGGGTGCAGCAGCGGCGCGCGGCCGCCCTTGTCGCCGGCCAGCGTGTGCACCGTACCGTCGCGCAGCGACAGCGCGGCGGCGACGGCCGGCAGCAGGCTGTCCCGGTGGTGGCGCAGCACCGGCGCCGGCGTGCCGCTCTCGGGCTCCGGGTGTTCCATGGCTGCTCCTCGGCTGTGCTCGGCGCACCGGCAGTTCTCCGCTGCCGGGGGTCTGCTGACGGACGGTGACCACCAGGGTCGCACGGCGCCCGCGCGCGGATGGTGGGAACAGCCTGCCAAACCCCTCCGACACCCGGCGCCCCGGGGTCCGGCGGCGGGTGCTGCGCCGCCGGTCGGCGGCGGTGTACGGAGCGTGTGCTCCAGGCTGCCGCGCCGTCCCGCGGCCGCGCCGGGTTTCCGGATTCGGCCCATTTCCGACTGCCGTGCCCGGTACCGTTCCACTGCGAGGTCAGAGGGGTCGGGCCGTGGGGAGAGCGGCCTGTGCCCGGGCCGCGCGGGGCAGGCAGAGGCAGCCGGGGCGAGGGCGCTTCCGGGGCCGTGGCAAGGGGGGTCTTGCGGTGGCGAGCGGGTCCAAGGACGTGGCGCACGAGGCGCCTGGCGAGCATGTGCCGACCCCGGGTGTGGCGGAGCCGCAGCCGGTCGAGCGGATCGGCCTGGCGGTGGTCGGCGCCGGGTACTGGGGGCCGAACCTGGTCCGCAACGCGCAGCAGACGGCCGGGCTGCGGCTGCACTGGCTGTGCGACCTGGACGAGGAGCGCTCCCGGCGGGTGCTCGGCGAGTACAGCACGGTCGACACCACCACCTCCTTCGACGAGGTGCTGGCCGACGAGCGGGTCAGGGCGGTGGCGATCGCCACCCCGGCCGCGGCGCACTACAAGCTGGTCAGGGCGGCCCTGGAGGCCGGCAAGCACGTCCTGGTGGAGAAGCCGATCACCACCACGGTGGCGGACGCCGCCGAACTGGTCGCGCTCGCCGAGGAGCGCGGGCTGGTCCTGATGTGCGACCACACCTTCTGCTACACCCCGGTGGTGCGGCGGATCCGGGAGCTGGTGCACGGCGGCGAGATCGGCGACATCCAGTTCTTCGACTCGGTGCGGATCAACCTCGGGCTGGTCCAGCCCGACGTGGACGTGCTGTGGGACCTCGCCCCGCACGACCTGTCGATCCTCGACTTCGTGCTGCCGCCCGGCGTCGAGCCGGTCGGGGTGAGCGCCCAGGGCGCCGACCCGATCGGGGCCGGCCGGGCCTGCGTCGCGTACCTGACGGTCCGGCTCAGCAACGGCGCGCTGGCGCACTGCCACGTCAACTGGCTCTCCCCGACGAAGGTCAGGACCACCCTGATCGGCGGCTCCCGCCGCACCCTGGTCTGGGACGACCTCAACCCGCAGGCCCGGCTGGCGATCCACGACCGCGGCGTCGACCTCACCCCGCCCGACGAGCTGACCGACGCCATCCGGCACCGGGCCCTGATCTCGTACCGGGTCGGCGACATGGTCGCCCCGGCGCTGGTCGAGCAGGAGGCCCTGCGCAACGTGATGGGCGAGTTCGCCGCGGCCATCACCGAGGGCCGCGCCCCGCTCACCGACGGCCGCTCCGGCCTGCGGGTGCTGCAGCTGCTGCACGCCGCCTCACGGAGCCTGGAGCTCGGCGGGGCCACCGTCCCGGTCGGCGGCGCCGACGACATCGAACTGATCACCGCTCAGGAAAGGGCTTCCGCCCGATGAACGCAGTCGCCATTGAGGGCTCCCGCTGCCTGGTCACGGGCGGGGCCGGCACCATCGGCTCCACCGTCGTCGACCAGCTGATCCAGGGCGGGGCCCGCGAGGTGATCGTGCTGGACAACTTCGTCCGCGGCCGGATGGAGAACCTGGCGCACGCCGAGGCCGCCGCCGCCCCCGGACAGCTGCGGGTGGTGGACGGCGACATCCGCGACCGCGCGCTCCTGCGCGACCTGCTCGGCGACGACACCGACCTGCTCTTCCACCTCGCCGCGATCCGGATCACCCAGTGCGCCGCCGAACCGCGCCTGGCCCTGGAGATCATGGTCGACGGCACCTTCGACGTGGTCGAGGCCGCCGCCGAGAAGGGCGTGAAGAAGGTCATCGCCTCCTCCACCGCCTCGGTCTACGGCCTGGCCGACACCTTCCCCACCCCCGAGACCCAGCACCCGTACCACAACGACACCCTGTACGGCGCCGCCAAGGTCTTCAACGAGGGCCTGCTGCGCAGCTTCCACGCCATGTACGGGCTGGACTACGTCGCGCTGCGCTACTTCAACGTCTACGGCCCGCGGATGGACGTGCACGGCCGCTACACCGAGGTGTTCATCCGCTGGATGGAGCGGATCGCCGGCGACCAGCCCCCGCTGATCTTCGGCGACGGCGCCCAGACCATGGACTTCGTCCACACCGAGGACATCGCCCGGGCCAACCTGCTGGCCGCCGCCGCCCCCGTCACCGACCGGGTCTACAACATCGCCAGCTCCGCCGAGGTCTCGCTGCGGGGCCTGGCCGACGCCCTGCTCGCCGCGATGGACCGCACCGACCTGGACGTCGAGCACGGACCGGCCCGCGGCACCGCCGGCGGCGTGGTCCGGCGCCTGGCCGACATCTCCGCGGCCGAACGCGACCTCGGCTGGAAGCCCGAACTGGCGCTGGACGAGGGCCTGCGCCAGCTGGTCGCCTGGTGGCGCGAGCAGTAACCCCCCTTCCCGTCACGTCCTTCCCGCCACGTCCTTCGGAGCAGCGCGTGTCCAGCACCGTCCCGGCTGTGCCCCAGATCCCCGTGATGATCCCCTGGCTCGGCGAGGAGGAGGCCGCGGCCGCCGCCGAGGCGGTGCGCTCCGGCTGGGTCGCCCAGGGCCCCCGGGTCGCCGCCTTCGAGCGCGCCTTCGCCGACCACCTCGGCGTCCCGCACGCCGTCGCGGTCTCCTCCTGCACCACCGCGCTGCACCTGGCGCTGATCGGTGCGGGCGTCGGGCCGGGCGACGAGGTGGTGGTGCCCTCGCTGTCCTTCATCGCCACCGCCAACGCCGTCACCTACGTCGGGGCGGTACCGGTCTTCGCCGACGTCGACCCGGCCGACGGCAACCTCACCGCCGACACCGTCGCCGCCGCGCTCACCGACCGTACCCGCGCGGTGGTCGTGGTCGACCAGGGCGGTGTCCCGGTCGACCTGGACGCGGTCCGGGCGCTGGCCGAGCCGCGGGGGATCACCGTGGTCGAGGACGCCGCCTGCGCGGCCGGCTCGGTCTACCGCGGCCGCCCGGCCGGCGCCACCGCGCAGATCGCCGCGTACTCCTTCCACCCGCGCAAGCTGCTCACCACCGGTGAGGGCGGCATGGTCACCTGCCAGGACGGCGACCTCGCCGCCCGGCTGCGGCGGCTGCGCGAGCACGGGATGAGCGTCTCGGCGGCCGACCGGCACGCCGCGGGCGGCGGCATGGTGGTGGAGACGTACGACGAGATCGGCTTCAACCACCGGATGACCGACATCCAGGCCGCCGTCGGCCTGGTCCAGCTGGGCAAGCTGCCCGCGATGGTCGAGCGCCGCCGCGCCCTGGCCGCCCGCTACCGCGAACTGCTCGGCCCGCTGGCCGACGGCCTGGTGGCGGACCCGGCGCACGGCACCGGCAACTTCCAGTCCTGCTGGCTGCTGCTGCCCGAGGGCGCGCCGGACCGCACCGAGGTGCTGGCCCGGCTGGCCGCGGCCGGCGTCTCGGCCCGGCGCGGCATCATGGCGGCCCACCTGGAGGCCCCGTACAAGGGGACCGCCCGGGTGCCGCTGCCCGCCACCGAGCTGATCACCGGGCGCTCGCTGATCCTGCCGCTGTTCCACACCCTGACCGAGGCCCAGCAGGACCGGGTGGTCGCCGCGCTCCGCGAGGCCATCGGGTGAGAGCACCGGTCCGGGCCTCGCTGCCGGCCGGGACGTCGATCCGGCACCTCGGGCACGCCGGGTTCGTGGTCGAGCACGCGGGGCTGCGCATCCTGATCGACCCCTGGTTCCACCCGGCCTTCCTGGAGGCCTGGTTCCCGTACCCGGACAACCGCGAGCTGCTGCCGGGGACGGTCGCGGGCCGGTACGACTACCTGTACGTCTCGCACACCCACGAGGACCACCTCGACGAGCGGACGCTGGCCCAGCTCTCCCGGGAGACCACCGTCCTGGTGCCGCGCTTCCGCACCGGCGAGCTCGGGCGGCGGCTCGCCGCGCTCGGCTTCGGCGAGCAGGTCCGGCTGGGCCACCGCGAGGAGTACCGGCTCGGCCCGGACTGCACCGCCACCATGCTGCTGGACACCAGCCACAAGGAGGACAGCGGCCTGCTGCTGGACCTCGGCGGCTTCCGCTTCCTGGACCTCAACGACTGCAACACCCCGCTGTCCGAACTCCCCGGCGGCGTCGACCTGCTGGCCGCCCAGTACTCCGGCGCGATGTGGTACCCGAACGCCTACGACTACCCGCCGGAGCGGATGGCCGCGAAGACCGCCGCGGTCCGCGACGACCTGCTGGACACCCTGGTCCGCAAGGTGCGGCTGACCGGGGCCCGGGCCTACCTGCCGTCGGCCGGCCCGGCCTGCTTCCTCGACCCGGCGCTGGCCCGGTACAACGACCGCGAGCGGACCATCTTCCCGCACTGGGAGGACGTCGCCGCCCGGTTCGCCGAGGCCTGCCCCGCCACCGAGGTGATCCGCACCGCCCCCGGCGACCAGGTCGCCGACCCGGCCCCGCCCGGCCGCTGGCACACCGACCCCGACGGCTACCTGGCCGACTACCGGGAGCGCCGCCGCGCCGAGTGGGAGGCCTACCACGAGGGCGAGGCCGCGCCGGTCGCCGCCGCCGAGGTGGAGGCGTACTTCGACCGCCTCCAGCGGCTCAACCGCCCGCTGCTCAGCGACTACCGGGCCGGGCTGCGGCTGGAGGCCGAGGGTGCCGTCTGGGGCCTGGCCCTCGGCGAACTGGCCGACCGGGTGGAGCTGGAGGACGAGCCGGTCGACCCCTCGTACGTGATCCGGGTGCCGGCCCGCGCGCTGCGGGCGGTGCTGGACGGCCGCGCCGGCTGGGAGGAGGCGCTGCTGTCGATGCGCCTGAGCCTGCACCGTGACCCGGACGTCTTCGACCTCACCCTGCTGAGCCTGCTCCGCTACGGCCACCACCCCGCCCAGACCAGGCAGTTGGTGCGCGAGCGGACCAGGGCGGAGACCATCGAGCGGGACGGCCTGCGGCTGCAGCGGTACTGCCCGCACGCGGGTGAGGACCTGAGCCACGCCGTGATCGCCGACGGACTGGTCGAGTGCCCGCGCCACCACTGGAAGTGGGACGCGGCCACCGGGGCCTGTCTGTCCGGCGGCGCGCTCCCGCTGCTCGTCGAGCCGGCCGAGCAGTCCAAGGACGACCCACCATCCCGGCCCGAGGGCCGGACAACCAGCTGAGGAGCCCCGGGTGACCGACATCCCGCTCGTCGACCTGCAAGCCGCGCACGCCGAGATCGCCGAGGAGGTACGGGAGGGCTTCGACCGGGTCCTGCTCAGCGGCGCGTACATCAAGGGCCCGGACGTGGCCGCCTTCGAGTCGGAGTACGCGGCGTTCTCCGGGGTCGGGCACGCCGTCGGGGTCGCCAACGGCACCGACGCGCTGGAGCTGGCGCTGCGGGCGCTGGAGCTCCCGGCCGGCGCCGGCGTGGTGCTGCCCGCCAACACCTTCGTGGCCACCGCCGAGGCGGTGATCCGGGCCGGGCTGCGGCCGGTGCTGGTGGACGTCGACCCCGAGCACCTGCTGATCGACCCGGCCGCCGTCGCCGACGCGCTGCCGCAGGCCGCCGCCGTGGTCCCGGTGCACCTCAACGGCCAGCTCGCCCCGATGCGCCCGCTGCTGGAGCTGGCCGGGGACCGTCCGGTGGTCGAGGACGGCGCGCAGTCCCAAGGCGCCCGGCAGGACGGCCGGCTCTCCGGCTCCTGGGGCCGGATCTCGGCCACCAGTTTCTACCCGGGCAAGAACCTCGGCGCGTACGGCGACGCCGGTGCGGTGGTCACCGACGACGCCGGCCTGGCGGCGGCCGTGCGGCTGATCGGGGACCACGGCTCGGGCCGCAAGTACGTGCACGAGCGATTCGGCTTCAACTCCCGGATGGACACCCTCCAGGCGGTGGTGCTGCGCGCCAAGCTCCGCCGGCTGCCCGCCTGGAACGAGGCCCGCCGGGCCGCCGCCGCCCGCTACGACACCCTGCTGGCCGGCCTGGACGGTCTCACCACCCCCCGGACCCTGCCCGGCAACGAGCACGTCTGGCACCTGTACGCGGTGCGCGTCGAGCGCGGCCGCGACACCGTGCTGGCCGAGCTGCAGGCCGCCGGGATCGGCGCTGGTGTGCACTACCCGGTGCCGGTCCACCTGCAGCCCGCCTTCCACCACCTGGGGTACGCCGAGCGGGCGTTCCCGGTCGCCGAGCGGGCCGCCGCCCAGATCCTGACCATCCCGCTGTACCCCCAGATCACGGAGGGTCAGCAGGAGCGGGTGGCCGAGATCCTGGCCAAGGCGCTGACCCGGATCTGACCGGCCGCCCCACCCCGCGGGCGGGGGGACGAGCCCCCGCCCGCACCCCCTACGCTGGTGCCCAGCAAATCTGCTTCAGCCAGTGTGGGGGCACCCAGATGACGACAGGTCGGCCCGCCACCGCCGCCGCGCCCAACTCGGCGTACGCGGGTCAGGTGGTGCAGTTCCCGGATCCGGTCCGGGCCGCCGCGCACCCCGCCGGGGTGCGGGTGGACGAGTACGGATACCCGGACTTCAGCGCCTACGCGGCGGCCGCCGCCGAGGTGGCCGACCCGCCGGCCGGCTTCGGCGTGGACGAGCTGCGGCTCACCGACTACGTCTCGGCCAACGCGGCGCTCTACACCCAGGGCCACCAGCTGTGGGCCGACCTGGAGACCGCGGTCGCCACCCCGGCCGGCTGGACCTGGCACCACGTGGTCGGCCGGGCCGCCCCGGGGCTGCGCCGGATGGAGCTGATCCCGGTCGAGGTCAAGGCGCTGCTGCGGCACCACGGCGGCCTGGCCCGCTCCACCGCCGACCACGCCCGCCGCGGCACCCGCCCGCTCCAGGAGCACCGCCCGGCCCACCTGTCGCTCGCCCGGGACGGCGGCGACCCGCTGGCCGTCACCGAGGACCAGGTGCAGCACGCCGAGCAGCGGCTCGGCCACCCGCTGCCCGCCGCCTACCGCAGCTTCCTCAAGCTGGCCGGCGGCCGCGCCCCCGCCGGGGTGGCCCTGGACGTCGAGTACGGGGTGCTGCTCGACCAGCCGTTCCTGACGCTGAGCGACGAGTACGGCGCGCACGACCTGGTGTACGCCAACAAGTGCCTGCGCGACCACCTGACCAAGGACTACCTCGCCGTCGCCTACGTCCAGGGCGGCCTGCTGGCGGTCAAGGTCCGCGGCGAGCAGACCGGCTCGGTCTGGTTCTGCCCGTACGACGACGCCCGGGACTCGGCCGCGCCCGAGCCGCCCGAGGAGCGGGTCGCCCGGCTGCTGCTGCCCTGCGGGGAGGACTTCGACGCCTTCCTGCTCCGGCTGGCGGGCAGCCCGCCGGAGCTGGAGACGGTCGCGGCACTGATGGTGGACGGCGGGTTCGCCCGCGCCGTCCCGGTGAACTGATGCGGGGGCACACGGTGGCCGGCAAGGAAGAGGGGAACGGGGCGTGGTGACGACCTACGCGCAGGCTCAGGAGATCGCCGAGGAGTGGATCAACGCGGGGGTGCCGCGCTCCCAGCAGCGCGAGGTCCGGGTGCGCGAGTTCGACCTGGGCTTCGTCTGCTGGGCCGAGGACCACACGGACGGCACCCCGGCCCGGGGCGGCGACGCCCGGCTGGTGATCACCCGGGACAGCGGTGCCAGCACGCTCTGGCCGCCGCTGCCGGTGAACGAGGTGGTCCGGCAGTTCGAGGAGCTGTACGGCAGCCGGAGCGAGCCCAACCCGGCGGGTGCGGCCAAGCCGGTGCCCAACTCGGTCGAGGCGACCTCCTTCCTGCTCAGCCCCCCGCAGTGGTTCCAGCAGGCCGGCGCCGACGCGCTGGCCGCCGAGGCCGCCAGGCTGGCCCAGGAGGCCGCGGCGCCCGCCGCCGCGCCACCGACCCCGCCCGCCGCCGCGGACCCGGCGG
>NZ_JAIZ01000488.1:0-4537 GCF_000710465.2 Kitasatospora sp. MBT63
CTCGAACCCGCGACACTTGAAGATCACCAACAGCATCCCGGAGGTGGTAGGACAGTCGGGCGGTACGGGCCGACCGGGCCCGTCCGCCCGGGGGCGAGGAAGTGGGGACCAGATGTTCATCGAGGTACTGACCCACCGCCACGCGGGAGCCCACCGGCGCGCCCTGACCGGCGAGTTGATCGCCGCCCACGAGGAGCTGAACCACCTCCTGGCGCGCACCAAGGGGACGCCGATCAGGGAGGTGTGGGCCGACTGCGCCGCCGAGCTCGACCGGTGCACGGGTCTCTACCGAAGCGCATGGGCACGCTTCGCTGCAGCGGTCGGCAACGACTACCCGCAGGGCTCGGACACCGAACCCCCGCCGTCGCTGGGCCCGGAGACGACGCAGGCCTTCCAGGCAGCACTGGACGGGCTCCGGGCCGCACTCGGAACCATGCGAACGGAGGCCCGCCGCCTCGGCCACGAGAGCTGGGTGCGCTGAGCGCGCCCGTCCGGTCGGCCCGGCCTCGGTTTCCGGGCGGCGGATGAGGGCGGCATAGGCTTCAGCGCATGCACAGCACCCTGACGGAGCACGCCCGGTGTCTCTACGGCGACGAGTACCGGCCCACCCCCGAGTGCGACCGGCCCCACCATGAGCACCACTTCGTCGAGGAACTGACCTTCGCCGGCGCGGACTCGATCCTGGCCATGCTGCACGAGCTGTGCCCGCCCCCGGTCAACGGCCACCTGCCGGTCTGGGTGCGCAACCTGGCGTACCGGTTGGTGCTCCTGCAGCGGCCGGACGAGCCGGCGCTGATGCGGGAGGCCGCCCTGAGCCTTGAGATGTTCGGTCCGGACTGGGACGACATCGCGGCGGACCTGAGGCGGCGGGCCGACGAACTGGATGCCCACCGCGGCGAACCGGAGGAGGGGCCGAGTCCCGCCGCGCCGCCCGCATGATCAACCCCTGAGTGGCGTCCGGAACCGACCACCTAGGCTGGAGGTGCTGGTGGGGCGCACGGTCCCACCCGTGGGAACCACCGAAGGGACCACCAGATGCAGGCCGACTCCGGCGCCCCCGATTCCGCTGTCACGCCCGGCACCGCAGGCCCCGGGATCGGACGGTTCGGGCTGGGGACGGCCGCCGTCGGCCGTCCCGGGTACATCACGCTCGGCCGCGACCTGGACCTGCCGTCCACTCGCAGCGTCGAGGCGATGCGCGAGCGGACCCACGCCCTGCTCGACGCCGCCTTCGCCGCGGGAGTGCGGTACTTCGACACGGCCCGCTCCTACGGCCGCGCCGAGGTGTTCGTCGCGGAGTGGCTGGCCACCCGGCTCGCCCCGAACCTGACGGTCGGCAGCAAGTGGGGCTACACCTACACCGCCGACTGGCAGGCCACGGGCGTGTCCGTGCACGAGGTCAAGGAGCACTCCACGGAGGTGTTCGACCGTCAGATCGCCCAGACCAGGTCGCTGCTGGGCAAGTCCCTCGACGTGTACCTGGTGCACTCGGTGACCCCCGACAGCCCCGCCCTCACCGACCCCGGGCTGCACGGACGCCTCGCCGCGCTGGCCGCCGAGGGCGTGCGGGTGGGCCTGTCCACCAGCGGACCGGCCCAGGCCGACACCGTCCGCGCGGCCCTGGAGGTGACCGTCGACGGTAGGCCGCTGTTCGCCGCGGTCCAGAGCACCTGGAACGTGCTGGAGACCTCCGCCGGTCCGGCGCTGGCCGAGGCGCACGCGGCGGGCTGGCTGGTGGTGGTGAAGGAGGGCATGGCCAACGGCCGCCTCGCCGACCGCAACGCCACCGGTCCCGACACCGAGGCGCTGCGCGCCTGCGCCGCCCGCACCGGCGCGACCTGCGACGCCGTCGCGCTCGCGGCCGTCGCCGCCCAGCCGTGGGCGGACATCGTGCTCAGCGGCGCCGCGACCATCGACCAGCTCACCTCCAACCTCGCCGCCGCGCGCCTCCCGCTCACCCCCGAGGACCTGGCCGCCCTGTCCGCCCTCACCGAACCGGCCGAGGCGTACTGGCGTACCCGGTCCGCCCTGCCCTGGGCCTGACCCCGGGGCCCGATGGTCAGGTGGTGCGGCGCACGGCGCCCGGCGCGCGCAGATCGGCCAGCGCCGGGTAGCCGTCCACCGCCATGATCAGGTCGGCCTCCGCCAGCAGGGTGCGCAGCACGTGCACGATGCCGTCCTCCCCGCCGACCGCCAGGCCGTAGGCGTACGGCCGGCCCACGCCGACGGCGGTCGCGCCGAGCGCGAGCGCCTTGACCACGTCCGCGCCCGAGCGGACCCCGGAGTCGAACAGGACCGGCAGGCCGTCCGCCGCCTCGACCACGCCGGGCAGCGCGTCCAAGGCGGCGAGACCGCCGTTGGCCTGCCGGCCGCCGTGGTTGGAGCAGTAGACCGCGTCCGCGCCGCCGTCCTTGGCGCGGCGGACGTCCTCGGGGTGGCAGATACCCTTGAGGATGATCGGCAGGTCGGTGAGCGACCGCAGCCACGGCAGGTCGTCCCAGGTCAGCGCCTTGGCGAAGATCTGTGCCCACTCCAGCACGGCCGCCTGCGGATCCTCCTGCGGGGGCTTCGCCAGCCGGGCCCGGAACACCGGGTCCGAGGTGTAGTTCGCCAGGCAGTGCCCGCGCAGCTGAGGGAAGTTGGCCGTCGCCAGGTCACGCGGGCGCCAGCCGGTGACCCAGGTGTCCAGCGTCACCACGATCCCCTTGAAGCCGGCCGCCTCGGCCCGGTGGACCAGGCTCTCCGCCAGCGCCCGGTCGGTCGGCGTGTACAGCTGGAAGAAGCCCGGGGTGTCGCCGAGTTCGCCCGCCACCTGCTCCAGCGGGTCGACGGTCAGGGTGGAGGCGACCATCGGTACGCCGGTGCGGGCGGCGGCCCGGGCGGTGGCGAGGTCCCCGTGGCCGTCCTGGGCGCACAGTCCGATCACCCCGACCGGCGCCAGGAACAGCGGGGACGGCAGCCGCAGCCCGAACAGGTCCACCGACAGGTCCCGGCGGGCCGCGCCGACCATCATCCGCGGCACCAGCCCCCACCGCTCGAACGCCGCCACGTTGGCCCGCTGGGTGAACTCGTCGCCCGCCCCGCCCGCGACGTAGGACAGCACGGACGGCGGCATCGCCGCCCGCGCCCGCTCCTCCAGGTCCGCGAACACCATCGGCATCGTCGGCAGTACGCCGGACAGTCCGCCGAGGTAGATCTCGTTCTGGTAGTCGCCGAACTGCGCTCCGAACACCGGATCCATCGTGTGCCCCGCCTTCCGGAGGCCGCCCTGCCCCGGGACCGTCCCGGCCGGCGGCCCACCCGAACCGTTCCCACCGAAAGGGGCCGTGACCCCGCCCGGCCCGGAACGGTTAGCCGCACGGGTCCCACCGAAGCGTTACGAGCCGTTGGGCTGCCGGACCACTGGGTGTCCGACGGTGCGGACCCGACGGGGGCTACGGTCTGCCGCACAGGAAGGTGGTCACATGCCGAAGGACGCACGAAGAGTGGCCGACTACGAGGTCTGGTACGGCGATTCACTGGTCGGGACCTTCTGGGACGTCCGGCGCGACCGGGCCGGGACGGCGTGCCGCTTCGTCCCCGGACGCGGCTGGGACGGGGTGCGCCCGCTGTTCGCCGCCCAGGACGAGTGGCGCCAGCAGTCCTTCTGCGAGTCGATGGCCTGGGCGCCGACGGCGGTCCGACGGCTCGGGGTGGAGCTGCGGCCGGTGGGCGGTGGCGCGCCGATCCGCCCGGGGATGATCTACATCGCCGACGGCCGGGCGAACTTCCGGGACTGAGCCCCCGGCCGCGCCGCCGCGACTACCCGTCCGCGGCGAGCGCGGGGCGGGTCAGGTTGGCGCCGGTCGCGGGGTCGAAGACGTGGATCCTCGCGGTGTCGATCCACAGCTCCACCGGGCTGCCCTCGCGGGCCCGGGTCTCTGGCCGCAGCCGGGCGACGATCCGGTGACCCTGCAGGCCGGTGTCGGCCCGTCCGGAGTCCGCGGCCAGCTCCGCCAGTTCGGACGGGCCGGCGGGCCCGCTCTCCTCGGTGATGTGGACGTAGACGTCGGAGCCCACGGACTCCCGGACGTCCACGGTCGCGGTGCAGGTCAGCCCGGTGCGGCGGTCGTCGACCAGGGCCGCGTCCTCGAAGTCCTCGGGGCGCAGGCCCACGATCAGCTCACGCGGGACGTCCTGCCGCTCCAGGCCGCGCCGCAGCCGGTCGTCGACGGGGATGTCGCCCAGCGAGGTGCGCAGCGCGCCCTCTTCGAGGGTGGCGCCGAGGAAGTTCATGCCGGGGGAGCCGATGAAGCCGGCCACGAAGAGGTTGACCGGCGCGTCGTACAGGTGCTGGGGCGTGCCGATCTGCTGGACGACGCCGCCGCGCATCACCACCACCCGGTCCCCGAGGGTCATCGCCTCGACCTGGTCGTGGGTGACGTAGACCGTGGTGGTGCCCAGCCGGCGCTGGAGCGCCGCGATCTGGGTGCGCATCTGCACCCGCAGTTTGGCGTCGAGGTTGGAGAGCGGCTCGTCCATCAGGAAGGCCTTCGGG
>NZ_JAIZ01000488.1:4637-13975 GCF_000710465.2 Kitasatospora sp. MBT63
CCCGCCGGAGAGGTTGGCCGGCTTGCGGTCCAGGTGAGCGGTGAGGTCGAGGATGCGGGCGGCCTCCTCCACCTTCGCGTTGATGACGGCCTTGTCGGTCTTGGCGAGCCGCAGCGCGAAGCCCATGTTGTCGCGGACGTTCATGTGCGGGTAGAGGGCGTAGCTCTGGAACACCATCGCGATGTCGCGGTCCTTGGGCGCGCGGTCGTTGACGACCTGGCCGTCGATCCGCAGCGTGCCCTCCGTGATGTCCTCCAGCCCCGCGATCATGTTGAGGGTGGTGGACTTGCCGCACCCGGAGGGGCCGACCAGGATGACGAACTCGCCGTCGGCGATGGTGAGGTCGAACTCGCGGACGGCGAGGGCACCGTCCGGGTAGCGCTTGGTGATGCCGTCGAGCACGATCTCGGCCACGGTTCGCCTTCCTGGTCCGCCCGGGCGGGCGGGCTCATCCCTTGACTGCGCCGGCGGTGAGACCGGCGACGATGCGGCGCTGGAACAGCAGCACGAAGACCACGATCGGCACGGTGATCACCACGGCGGCCGCCGCGATCGAGCCGGTCGGCTGCTGGAACTGGGAACTGCCGGTGAAGAAGGCGATCGCCGCCGGGACGGTGCGCGCGGCGGTGGTGGAGGTCAGCGAGATCGCGAACAGGAAGTCGTTCCAGCAGAAGATGAAGACCAGGATCCCGGTGGTGAAGACGCCGGGCGCCGCGAGCGGCGCGATCACCAGCCGGAACGCCTGCCAGGGGGTGGCGCCGTCCACCTTGGCCGCCTTCTCCAGGTCCCAGGGGATCTCCCGGAAGAACGCGGAGAGGGTGTAGATGGCCAGCGGCAGCGAGAAGGTCATGTACGGGATGATCAGCCCGGCCCAGGTGTCGAAGATGCCGAGCACGCGCTCGATGTTGAACAGCGGCGAGACCAGGGAGATCGGCGGGAACATCGCGATCAGCAGCGACATGCCGATCAGCAGCCGCTTGCCGGGGAAGCGCAGCCGGGCCACCGCGTACGCGGCCATGGTGCCGAGGACCACCGCGATGGTGGTGGCGATCACCGCGATGCCGATCGAGTTGATCAGCGCCCGGGTGAACTCCGAGGTCTGGAAGATGCCGCGGTAGTTGGCCCAGGTCCACTCGCGCGGGATGAAGTCGCCGTCGCTGAGGGTGCTCGGGTCCTTGAACGAGAGTGCCACGATCCACCAGACCGGGAACAGCGCGTACAGCACCACGATGAGGTTGACCACGCCCCAGCCGGTGAGGGTCCTGCCGCGGTGGGACATCATCGCCGCTCCGGTTCGCCGCCCGGCGCCGATGCGCCGAAGATCTTGATGAAGCAGAAGGCGATGACCGCCACGCACAGGAAGATCAGCACCGAGATCGCCGACCCGATGCCGAGGTTGAGGGCGGTGAAGAGGTTGTCGTAGCCCAGGATCGAGACCGATCCGGTGTCGTTGGAGCCACCGGTCAGCACATAGATGTTGTCGAAGATCCGGAACGCGTCCAGGGTCCGGAACAGCAGCGCGACCAGGATGGCCGGCTTCATCAGCGGCAGGATCACCAGCCGCAGCCGCTGCCAGAAGTTCGCCCCGTCGACCATCGCCGCGCGCACGGTCTCCCCGGGGACGAGGGCGAGTCCGGCGAGCAGCAGCAGCGCCATGAACGGCGTGGTCTTCCACACCTCGGCCAGGATGATCAGCCCGATCGCCTGCCACTGGTCGGTCAGCGGCGCGCTGCCGGCCGGCAGCAGGGCCGCCAGGTACCCGGTGCCCGGGGTCCAGGCGTACTGCCAGGAGTACGCGGCGACCACGGTGACGATGCCGTACGGGATCAGGACCGCGGTACGGACCGTGCCCCGGCCGAAGACCGCCCGGTGCATCACCAGCGCCAGCGCCATCCCGAGGACCAGCTCGACCGCCACCGAGACCACCGTGATGAGCACCGTCACCCACAGCGCCTGCCACCAGAACGGCGAGGACAACACCGCCCCGTAGTTGCTGAGCCCGACCCAGTGGGCCTGGCCGGGGAAGCGCAGGTCGTAGCGCTGGAGCGAGAGGTAGACCGCGTAGGCGATGGGGTAGGCGGTGACGGCGACCATCACGACCACCGCGGGCGCGCACAGCAGCAGGCCGAGCCGGCGCTCCTGCCGGGCACCCTCGGACAGCTCGGCCCGGCCGCGTCCGGCGGCGGCCTCTGCGGCTCCGGTGGCCTCGGCGGACTCGGCGGACGGGCTCACGGGATCAACCCCTTGGAACCGAGGGCGTCCTGGATCTGGCCGCGGAGGTCGGCGATGGTGCTCTCCGGCCGGATCGAGGCGGGCGGTGACAGCGAGTGCGAGATGGCGATCGACACGTTCTGGTAGGCGGGGGTCTGCGGCCGCACGCTGGCGGTGTCGAGGGCGGCCAGCACGTCCGCCGCGAACGGGTAGCTCTCGGTCAGCTCCGCGGCCTGGTACAGGCTGCGCAGCGACGGCGGCAGGCCGCCCTCCAGCGCGTTGGCGAGCTGGTTCTCCCGGTCGCGCAGGCACAGCGTCGCCTCGAAGGCGAGGTCGGGCTGCCGGGTGTACGTGCCGACCGCCAGGTCGATGCCGCCGATGGTCACGGTGGCCGGCCGGTCGGCGGTGACCCCGGGGTAGGGGGCCCACTTGAAGTGCGGGAACAGGTCCGGCTGATTGGCCTTCATCGACGGGTAGACGAAGGGGTAGTTGAGCTCGAAGGCGGCCGTGCCGGACTCCATGGCGAGCCGGTTCTGGTCCTCCATCTGGTTGGGCAGCGAAGGATCGGCGGCCGCCGAGACGGCGGTGTCGTGCATGATCCCCGCCGCGACCACGGCCGGCGGACCGAGCGAGGGCGCCTGGGCGTCGGGCGTGAGGATCGACCCGCCCGCGCTGGTGACCAGGGTGTTGAACCAGACCGTCAGGCCCTCGTACTGCGCGCCCTGGATCTCGACGTAGTGCGGCTTCCCCGCCTTGGCCAGGGCCTCCGCCTGGGCGAGCATCTCGGGCCAGCTCTTCGGCGGCGTCGGGACCAGGTCGTCGCGGTACCAGAGCAGTTGGGTGTTCGAGTTGTACGGGACGGCGTACAGCCGGTCCTTCCAGGTCGCGGTCCGGACGGCGGCGTCGAGGGTGTCGGCGGTGGCCTGCTGCTTGCGCTCACCGGTCCACTCGCGGATCCAGCCCGCCTCGGCGAACTCGGCGGGCCAGGTGACGTCCAGGCCCATGATGTCGACCCCGGCGTCGTGCGCGGCGAGCCGCCGCACGAGCTGCTGCCGCTGCCCGTCCGAGGTCCGCGGCAGCTTGTTGTACCGGATCACGTAGCGGCCCTGCGAGGCCTGGCTGCACCGCTCGGCTGCCTGCTGCAGCGCGCCCGAATCGTCCGGGAAGTTGTACCAGTTGAGGGTCACCGTCCCGGCGCCGCCACCGCTGCTCCCGCAGCCGCCGAGGACCGGGGCGAGCACCGCCAGGACGGCCGCGACGGCAGGCCACCGGGAGCGGGGACTCCTGTCGGGCATCGGACTCCAGCCGTTGGCGGGACGCGGACCCGATCACCGTACGGACGGACGGGCCTCCCCGGCGCGGGACGCTCCGCAGCCGGGCCCGAGATCGACCGGACGGCGCAGTGCGGCCGGTCGGAGCGGGGAGCCGGTTGGGGCAGCGCCGCCCCCGGGCCGTTCGGTCGTCGTCAGACCCGGGAGCCGGCTGCCGAGGCCGGTACCCGGGACCCTTGGGACCCGGCCTCGACAGGTCGTGTGACCGCGATCGGACGGTTCAAACCAGCGGGTGGTCGCCGACATGGCCGGACCGGCGGAGGTCGGGTCAGGGCCGGGTGTCGGTGTGGCCGCACACCCACGCCAGCGCGTCGTGCGCACCCTCGATGTACTCCCGGCCCACCGACGGCCGGGTCGAGGCCTCCAGCTGGACGAGGGAGGCGTCCACCTCGGCGGTGAGCACCTCCAGCGTCGGCACCTCGCGGGCCGGGGTGCCGGTCAGCGGTCCCGACCGGGCCAGACCCAGCGCCCAGCGGTAGGCCGCCAGGGCTCCCCGGCGGCGGGCACCCCCGTTGGCCGCCCGCACCCGCTCGTACTCCCGCGCCACCTCGGCGGCGGGCCGTACCCCGCTGCGGACACCCTCAGCCCTCGCCATTCCGTTCCTCCTCCTGCGCCGGATCGCCCGCCGCGTCCGACCACGGCGGGGTGGGATCGATGAACACCTGACCGACGGTCGGGAAGCGTTCGCGGATGCGCCGCTCCGCCGTCTCGCACGCCGCCTCGACGGCGGCCGAACCGTGCTCGTCGTGGAAGTCGACCCGGGCCGCGAGCAGAACCTCGCGCGGGCCGAGCACCATGGTGAAGAGCGTGATCACCCGGGCCGTCTCGGGAATCGCCAGGAGCTCCGCGCGCAGCGCCTCCCGCATCGCGGGCGGCACCGACTGCCCGATCAGCAGCGATTTGTTGGCGCTGGTCAACACGACCGCCACCACCGCCAGCAGCACGCCGATGAGCACCGACGCGATGCCGTCCCAGACCGGGGAGCCGGTCAGCTGCGAGCCCGCCAGCCCGCCCGCCGCGATGACCAGGCCGACCAGCGCGGCGGAGTCCTCCAGGGCCACGGCCTTGACCGTGGTGTCCGGGGTGACCCTCAGCAGCCGCAGCGAGGAGACCCGCCAGCGCGCCGCCTCCCGGCGGACCTGCCGCGCCGCCTGCCGCCAGGAGACCCCCTCACAGACGGCGGCCAGCGCCAGCACCGCGTACGAGAGCGGGTAGTGGCCCGGCTCGCTCCCCGCGGTGATCTCCTGCACGCCGCGCACGACGGAGACCAGCGAACCCGCCAGGAAGGTGGCCAGCGCGGCGAGGAAGGCCCAGAAGTACGCCTCGTGGCCGTAGCCGAACGGATGCTCCTCGTCCGCGGGCCGGTCCGAGCGGCGCAGCGCCGTCAGGAGCAGCAGCTCGGTGACGGTGTCGGCGAACGAGTGGGCCGCCTCGGAGAGCATCGCCGCGGAGCCGCCGAGCATCCCGGTGAAGAGCTTCGCGACGGCGATCACCAGGTTGGCGGCGGTGGCCACCAGGACGGTCCGGGTGCTCTCGGAGTCCCCGGCGACGGCCCGCCGGGACGCGATGTCGGGGACGTGCCCGGGCGGGACGTGCTCTGGCGGGCCCGCGGCGGGCTGCGGAGTCATGCGGCTCGCCTGCCCGGCGCCCCGGGACCCAAACGGGTGCCGGGCCCGCTGCCCACCCGAATTCGGCTCAGCGGATCGGCGGGAACCCGCCGAGGTAGTAGCCGCCGATCAGGTTGTAGTAGTCGGGGTCGTCGGTGTGCTTGTCCGGATGGAACTCCGGTGAGTCCTTGATCTGGTCCTTGGTGGCGTCGACCCAGACCTTCTGCTCCTCGGTGTCGATCCGGGCGATGGTGCCCGCCGGGAGCAGCACCTGCCGGCCGAAGATCCACACGCCGGTGTCGACGACCACGTACGAGGAGTCGACCTCGGCCGAGTGCCGGTCGATCCGCCCGATGTGCCCGTCGGACGCCTCGACCTTGTAGCCCACCAGGTCGAGCCCCTCGAGGTGGCCGGCAGTCTCCTGGTAGTTCCAGATCCGCGTACTCATCGCTGCGTTCCCTTCCGTCGGTTGACGCGAGGCCGCCCTCCCGGCTCCCGCCGCCGCGGGACCGGGCCCGGCGGCCTCACGCGACCTCGCCTGCCCCACGCCCGCGTTCTCACACCGCCCCGCAAGTTGACGGCCGCGCCCGGACCGCGGTCCCCCGCCGCGCAGCGGCGCTACGCGCCGCCGCCCTGCCCCGGCGGGCGGAGAAGGAGGACGTCGACCGGGTCCTGGGTCTCCAGGGCGAAGCCGTGGCGTTCGTAGAGCCGGCGGGCGGCGCTGCCCTGGAGGACGTGCAGGACCACGGTCGCGCCCTGCCGGTCGGTCCGCTCCAGCAGCTCGCGCAGGACGGCGGAACCGAGTCCCCGGCCCTGGTGCTGCGGGGCCAGGTAGAAGTGCTCCAGCCACTGCCTGCCGTCCTCGGCGGCCGGAGGGTGACGCAGCCCGCGAGCTCCCCGCCGACCGTGACGACCGAGGTGTACCGGGGGGAGCAGGAGTCCCGGAACCGCTGTCGCACCCGGTGCCCGTCGTAGCGCCCGAGGCGTTCCAGGTCCGCGCGCATGACCTCGGCCCGCAGGTCGGCGATCGCCTCGACGTCCGCGGCCGTGACGGCACGCAACCCCCAGCCCGTGACCCGCGGGGGCCGCCCCGGCCCTGCCACCTCCGGCTGCGCCCCGATCCCCACCACTCCGGCATCCATGATCGGATTATCCCCGCGATCCCGCTCCGGCCCCGCACCGGGATGTGGCCCGCCGCGGGCTGCGCGGCCGGTGGGACACGCGGGCATCCCACCGGCCGGTCAGGTCAGGTCAGGTCAGGTCCGGTCCGGTCAGGGGAGCTTGACCCCCAGGAGGTCGACGGGGCGGATGTCCGGGGCGGAGCTCAGCATGGTCTGCGCCGCCTCCATCAGGGTCGCGGCGATCTTGCCCCCGAGGTGCCCGGCGCGCCCCTCCTCGTTCTCGAAGGTGTCGAAGACGCCGAAGGTGGTGGCGTTCTCCCGGAAGGCGAACCAGGCCGTGGTGTGCGCCTCCTCGTTGGCGAGCCGTACCGCCTCGCGCAGCATCGTCTCGACCTGGTCGGCGTACTCGGGCTTGGCTTCGATCCGTGCCAGCAGGCCGATGTTCATGGTGGTCGCTCCCATCTCGTCGGGTGCCCCTTTCCTGCGGGGCGTGATCGAACCTACGGGCGCCGCCGGGCTCGGCCCAGTGTCGTAAACGACGACTCTGCTACCGTTCCCGACATGGAGCTCGCGGTGCTGGCCTACGACGGCGTGTTCGACTCCGGCCTCTCGGCGGTCCTCGACGTGCTGGAGGCGGCCAACGCCATGCGGGGCGAGCTGCCGCAGCCGCCACCGGCCTGGCAGGTCACGACCGTCGGTTTCCGCCGCCGGGTCCGCACCGGGATGGGGCACACGGTGACGACCGCGCCGGTCGCCGAGGCCGTCCGCGCCGACCTGCTGCTCGTCCCGGCGCTCGCCGAACGGCGGCCCGAGGCCCTCATCGAGCACGTGTCGGGGCCCGCCTCGGTGTCCGTACGGCGGCTGGTGGCCGAGACCCGGGAACGCGGCACGCCGGTCGCCTCGGCCTGTACGGGCACCTTCCTGCTGGCGGAGTCCGGGGTGCTGGACGGGCGGCGGGCCACCACGAGCTGGTGGCTGGCGCCGGTCTTCCGCGGGCGCTACCCGGACGTCACGGTGGACCAGACCCGGATGGTCACCACCTCGGACGGCGTGACGACGGCCGGTGCGGCCTTCGGGCACGTGGACCTCGCACTGGCGATCGTCCGGATGAACAGCCCCGCGCTGGCCGACCTGGTCGCCCGCTACCTGGTGATCGACGAGCGCCCCTCGCAGTCGGCCTACACCATCACGAGCGCGCTCGCCCAGCACGATCCACTCGTCGCCGCCTTCGAACACTGGGCGCGCCAACACCTCGACCGGCCGCTCGCACTCGGCGACGCCGCGCGTTCGCTAGGCGTCAGCGAACGCACCCTCCAACGGGCCGTCCGCCGCACCCTCGGCACCTCCCCGGTGCGGTTCGTCCAGGACCTCCGGGTGGAACACGCCTCCCACCTGCTGCGCACCACCGACCTCTCGCTGGAGGCCATCGCCGGCCGGGTCGGCTACGAGCACGCCAACACCCTGCGGATCCTGCTGCGCGAACGCACCGGCAGCACGGTGGGCACGCTGCGCGGCCGCTGAACGCGGTCAACCGGTACCGAGCGCGGAGCCGGCCTGTCTATCCCTCATCGTCGGCCTCCTGGTCGGTGGCTTCGTTGGCGCGGTCGATCTCGGCCATGTGATCCTCCGCCCAGGTCCGCAGCCCCGCCAGCACGGCTTCCAGGGACAGCCCGAGTGCGGTGAGTCGGTAGAAGACCCGCGGCGGCACGGTCGGTTCGACCCGACGCGACACCAGCCCGTCGCGGGTCAGGCTCCGCAGCGTCACGGACAGCATCTTCTGCGAGACGCCGGGCATCCGGCGTCTCAGCTCCGCGAAGCGCACCTCGTCCGGTGCGGCATCGGCGAGCGTCTTGACGGCCATGGACGTCCACTTCGTGCCGATGCGGTCCAGCAACTGCCGCGTCGGGCAGTGGGGATCGAACAGATCGCCGCGTACCCCGCGACCGGCGGCCCGGGCTCCTCGGGTGGTCACCTGTGGCTCACCACCTTCCCTGAAAGTGCCGTCTAGGAACCGGCCGGGCAGTTACCTATCGTTCTGAGGTAACCAATGGTAACCACTTGGAGGAGCCGTCATGCCCGCCGCCACCGGACACCAACTGCGCCGCATCGAGACGAACGGCGTCCAACTCAACGTCGCCGTCGCCGGGGACGGACCCGCAGTTCTCCTGCTGCACGGCTTCCCGCACACCTGGCAGCTCTGGAGCAGCATCATGGGCCGACTGGCCAAGCGGTACCGGGTCATCGCCCCGGACCTGCGAGGCTTCGGCGCCAGTGAACGTGCCGTCGAGGGTTACGACGCAGGCACCCTGGCCGCCGACGCCGAAGGGCTGCTCGACGCACTCGGCGAGCCCTCGGCCGCGGTGGTCGGCATCGACGCGGGCACCGCCCCCGCCGTCCTGCTCGCGCTGCGCCGGCCCGGCCTCGTCCGGCGCCTGGTCGTGATGGAGGCACTGCTCGGCCGCCTGCCCGGAGTCGAACATTTCGCGGGCGGCGCGCCGTGGTGGTTCGGCTTCCACGCCGTCCCCGGCCTCGCCGAGACCGTCCTGGCCGGCAACGAGGCCCCGTACATCGACTGGTTCCTCGATGCGGGGACGCTCGGGCGAGGAGTACCCGACGACATCCGTGCGGCCTTCGTCCACGCATACACCGGGAGCGAGGCCCTTCGCTGCGCGTTCTCCTACTACCGGGCCCTGCCCACCAGCGCGCAGCAGATCCAGGACGCCGTCGCGACGGCTCGGCTGACGATGCCCACCATGGCCGTCGGCTCCTACCCCATCGGCGCCGGGCTCGAACGCCAACTCCGTCCCATCGCCGATGACCTGGTCGGACACCAGCTCCAGGACTGCGGCCACATCATCCCCCTCGACCGCCCCGACGCACTGTTCGCGCTCCTTGCCCCCTTCCTCGCCGCCGATCTGCCGAAGTGACCGGCTCGGGACCGAAGGATCACCCCGCTACGCTGCCGGCCGGCTCACCCCGCCGGGCGGGGGACCGGGGGTTCCGGGTCGGGGCCGGGTGGCGGGGGATAGGGCGGGACCGGCGGGTCGGGGCGCGGGTCGCCCGGGCGG
>NZ_JAIZ01000489.1:0-17111 GCF_000710465.2 Kitasatospora sp. MBT63
CTGCCACCAGCGGAAATCCCTTAACTACCCGGCCTTGGGCCTTCCCCCGGGGAGAGCCCGGCCGGGGGTGGCTCTTACACGGGTCGGCGGACACGGATCCGCGGGCGGATGTGATGAGCGGCCCGGCAACCCCGGCAGCCCCGGCGGGGGAAGCAGAGCGGGGGCGCACCCGGTGTCGGGTGCGCCCCCGGTGGGGCGGGACGGGTGGCCGGGTCAGCTGTCGAAGCCGAGTCCGAGCCGGTCGAGCGTGCGCAGCCAGAGGTTGCGGTGGCCGCCGTTGCGGTCGGCCCGGTCGAGCGACCACTTGGTGATCTCGATGCCCGCCCAGCGGACGGGCTCGGGCGGGAACGGCAGCGGCTTGCTGCGGACCATCTCCAGGGAGGTGCGTTCGGTCATCCGGCCGTCCAGCAGGTCGAGCATCACCTCGGCGCCGTAGCGGGTGGCGCCGACGCCGAGGCCGGTGAAGCCGGCGGCGTAGGCGACCCGGCCGCGGTAGGCGGTGTCGAAGAAGGCCGAGAACCGGGTGCAGGTGTCGATCGCGCCGCCCCAGGCGTTGGTGAAGCGCACGCCCTCCAGCTGCGGGAAGGTCTCGAAGAACTGCCGGGCGAGGGTGCGGAAGGTCTCCGGGCGCTGGTCGTACTCGGCGCGCACCTTGCCGCCGAAGTTGTAGATCGCGTCGTAGCCGCCCCACAGGATGCGGTTGTCGGCGGAGAGCCGGAAGTAGTGGAACTGGTTGGCGCTGTCGCCGAGGCCCTGGCGGCCCTGCCAGCCGATCGCGGCCATCTGCTGGTCCGTGAGCGGCTCGGTCATCAGCGCGTAGTCGTACACCGGGGCGATGTACGGGCGCACCCGCTTGACCAGGGAGGGGAAGACGTTGGTGCCGAGGGCCACCTTGCGGGCGAGGATCCGGCCGTAGGGGGTCTTCACCGCCATGCCGCTGCCGTGCTCGGCGAGGCCGGTGGCGCGGGTGCGCTCGAAGATCCGTACGCCCTGGGCGAGGCAGGCGGCCTTGAGGCCCCAGGCCAGTTTGGCCGGGTGGAGCATGGCCACGCCGTCCTTGTCCCAGATGCCGCCGAGGAAGGTCGGTGAGTCGACCTCGCGGCGCAGTTGGTCGGCGTCCAGGACGGTGACGTCCAGGCCGTACTCGGCGACGGCCTCGGCGACCTCGTGGAGTTCGGCGAGTTGGTGGGGTTCGGTGGCGACGTCGATCTCGCCGGTGCGCTCCCACTCGCAATCGATGCTGTAGCGCTTGAGGCTGTCCTCCATGGCCTGGAGGTTGGCCGCGCCCTGGCGTTCCAGCTCGGCCAGCTCACCCGGCCAGCGCTGGAGGCCGTTGCCGAAGCCGTGGGTGAGGCTGGCCGCGCAGAATCCGCCGTTGCGTCCGGAGGCCGCCCAGCCGACCTCGTGGCCCTCGACCAGGACGACGTCCAGCGAGGGGTCGCGTTCCTTGGCGATCAGCGCGGTCCACAGGCCGCTGTAGCCGCCGCCGACCACCAGCAGGTCGCACCTGACGTCGCCGACCAGCGCGGGCAGTGCCTCGGGCCGGCCCGGGTCCTCCAGCCAGAACGGGGTGGGCCTGGCGTCACTGAGTGCACGGGCGGAGTCCATGCTCTATCAGCTACTTTCTGGTCGTCGATAGGTGGTGCGCGGACCTGACGGGTCGTGGTGTCAGGCGCGCGCCTTTCGCCGGTTACCGATCGTCTGGCCGACGACGGTGAGTACCACCGCGGCGAGGAACATCGCGGTACCGATCACATTGACCTGGACCGGGATGCCGCGCTGGGAGGCGCCCCAGACGAACATCGGGAAGGTGACCGTGGTCGGTCCCGAGTTGAACTGGGTGATGATGAAGTCGTCGAACGAGAGCGCGAAGCTGAGCAGCGCGCCGGCGGCGATGCCGGGGGCGGCGAGCGGCAGGGTGATCCGCAGGAAGGTCTGCACCGGGGTGGCGTAGAGGTCCTGGGCGGCCTGTTCGAGCCGGGGGTCCATGCTCATCACGCGGGCCTTGACGGCGGTCACCACGAAGCTGAGGCAGAACATGATGTGCGCGATCAGGATGGTGGTGAAGCCGAACGGGATGCGCATGTTGAGGAAGAGGGTGCCGAGCGAGGCGGCCATCACCACCTCGGGCATGGCCATCGGCAGGAAGATCAGCGCGGTGGTGGCGGCCCGGCCGCTGAAGCGGTAGCGGGCGAGTGCGAAGGCGACCATGGTGCCGAGCACGGTGGCGCCGAGGGTGGCCAGGGCGGCGATCTTCAGGCTGAGGGTGAGCGAGCCGCACATGTCGGCGACGCCGCAGGGGTCGGTCCAGGCGTCGGTGGAGAACTGCTGCCACTCGTAGTTGAACTTGCCCGCGGGCTTGTTGAACGAGAAGGCGAGTACCACCAGGTTCGGCAGGACCAGGTAGGCGAGGGCGATGATGCCGGCCAGGACCACGAGGTTCCGGCGGACCCATCCGATCAGTCGGGTCATCAGACCAGGTCCTCCGTTCCGGCCTTCTTCATGTAGACCGTCACCATCCCCAGGATCAGGGCCATCAGGATGAAGCTCAGCGCTGCCGCTGTCGGGTAGTCGAGCACGTTCAGGAACTGCTTCTGGATGCCGTTGCCGACCATCTGCTCGCTCGGCGAGCCGAGCAGCTGGGCGTTGATGTAGTCGCCGGAGGCGGGGATGAAGGTCAGCAGGGTGCCGGCCACCACACCGGGCAGCGAGATCGGGAAGGTGACCTTGCGGAAGGTGGTGAACGGGCGGGCGTACAGGTCACCGGCCGCCTCGTGCAGGCGCGGGTCGATCCGCTCCAGCGAGGTGTACAGCGGAAGGATCATGAACGGCAGGAAGTTGTAGGTCAGGCCGCAGACCACCGCGAGCGGGGTGGCCAGCACCCGATGCCCGGAGGTCAGGCCGAGCGCGTCGCTGATGTCCAGCAGGTGCAGCGTGTTGAGCGCGCCCACCACCGGCCCGCCGTCCGACAGGATGGTCTTCCAGGCCAGCGTGCGGATCAGGAAGCTGGTGAAGAACGGCGCGATCACCAGGATCAGGATGACGTTGCGCCAGCGCTTGCTCGCCTTGAAGGCGATCGTGTACGCGAGCGGGTAGCCGATCGCCAGGCAGAGCACGGTCGCGGTGGCCGCGTACGAGAACGAGCGGACGAAGTGCCACTTGTACTCGACCAGGGCGTCCCAGTAGGTGGCGAAGTGCCAGGTGACCTTGAAGCCCTCTTCGAGCGAGCCGGTCTGCAGGGAGGTGGAGCCCTGGTAGATCATCGGCACCGCGAAGAAGACCACCAGCCAGGCGATGCCCGGCAGCAGCAGCCAGTACGGGGTGAGCTTGCGGCGGGGGCGCTTCGCGGGCGCCGTGAGGGGGACGACCTCGGGGGGTGCGGCCTCGGTGGTGGTGGTCACGCGGCCTCCTCCCCGGTGCCGGCGTCGATCGCCTGGGTGGCATCCATGCCGAAGGAGTGGGCCGGGTTCCAGTGCAGGACGACCGGCGCGCCGGCGGCTATCCGGACGTCGCGGTCCATGTTCTGCTCGAAGACGGCGAGTTCCTGGCCGGTCTCGGCGCGCACCACGTACTGGGTGGAGACGCCGATGAAGCTGGAGTCGACCACCGTGCCGGCCACCCGGTTGCGGCCCTCGGCCACCTCGGTGCAGGCGTGCGCGATGGTGATCTTCTCGGGGCGCACCCCGAGGTGGACCCTGGTCGCCTCGGTGGCACAGCGGGCCTTCGGCAGCGCGAGGCGCACCCCGGAGGCGCTGAGCTGGAGCTCGTCGCCCGAGCGGCCGGTGACCTCGGCGGGGATCAGGTTGGACTGGCCGAGGAAGTTGGCCACGAAGGTGGTGGCCGGGTTCTCGTACAGGTCGGCGGGGGCGCCGAGCTGCTCGATCCGGCCGCCGTTCATCACCGCGATGGTGTCGGCCATGGTCATGGCCTCCTCCTGGTCGTGGGTGACGTGGACGAAGGTGATGCCGACCTCGGTCTGGATCCGCTTGAGCTCCAGCTGCATCTGGCGGCGCAGCTTGAGGTCGAGGGCGCCGAGCGGCTCGTCGAGCAGCAGCACCTGGGGGTGGTTGATCAGCGCGCGGGCGACCGCGACGCGCTGCTGCTGGCCGCCGGAGAGCTGGTGCGGCTTGCGCCGGGCCATCGCACCGAGCTCGACCAGCTCCAGCATCTCCTCGACCTGCTTGCGGACGTCCTTCTTCCCGCGGCGGCGCAGGCCGAAGGCGACGTTCTCGAAGATGTCGAGGTGCGGGAAGAGCGCGTAGCTCTGGAAGACGGTGTTCACCGGGCGCCGGTACGGCGGCAGTGCGGTGACGTCCTGGCCGCCGATCAGGACGGTGCCGCTGCTGGGCTCCTCCAGGCCGGCGATCATGCGCAGGGTGGTGGTCTTGCCGCAGCCGGAGGCGCCGAGCAGGGCGAAGAACGAGCCCTGCGGCACGGTGAGGTCGAGCGGGTGGACGGCGGTGGAGGCGCCGTAGGTCTTGCTGATGCCGGTGAGGCGAACGTCTCCGCCGGCGGCCGCGGTGTCGCGCAGCTGCTCCGTCATGGTGTCCCTCTGTCAGATGCCGTACTGGTGCCGGATGGCCGGTCGGGGGGTCAGGCGCCGATCAACTTGGAGAACTTCTCCTCGAAGTCGGTCTCCTCGGCCTCGGTGAGGCTGCGGAAGGCGTGCACCTTGGCGGCCATCTCCGGGGTGGGGATGACCAGCGGGTTGGCCGCCGTGTCCGGGTCGAGCGCGGCGAGCTCGGCCTGGACACCGGTGACCGGGGACACGTAGCCGATCCCGGCGGTCAGTTCGGCCGCGACCTTCGGCCGGTAGTAGAAGTCGATCAGCAGTTCGGCGTTCTTCTTGTGCTGGGCCTTGGCCGGTACCAGCATGTTGTCGGTCGAGGCGACGTAGCCGTGGTCCGGGATGACGAACTCGATGTCGGGGTTGTCGGCGCGCAGCTGGATCAGGTCACCGCCCCAGGCGACGCAGGCCGCGATGTCGCCGGAGGACAGCTCCTGGCCGTAGTCGTTGCCGGTGAACTTGCGGATCTGCTTGCTGTCGACGGCCTTCTGCAGCCGGTGGATGGCCGCGTCGTAGTCGTCGGCGGTGAACTTCGCCGGGTCCTTGCCCATCTCCAGCAGCACCATCCCGACCGTGTCGCGCATCTCCGACAGGAAGGTGACCCGGCCCTTGAGCTCGGGGTCGTCGAGCAGCTGGGTGACGCTGGTGACCGGCTTCCCGCCGGTGGCCTTCTTGTTGTAGGCGACCACCACCTGGATGCCGGCCCAGGGGTAGGAGTACTGCCGGTTGGGGTCCCAGTCCGGGGTCCGCAGGCGGTCCTCGATGTTGGTGACGGCGTTGGTGAGGTTGGCGGGGTCGAGCTTCTGCACCCAGCCGAGCCGGATCAGCCGGGCGGCCATCCAGTCGGTGAGCACCATCAGGTCGCGGCCGGTGTCCTGACCGGACGCCAGCTGCGGCTTGACCTTGCCGAAGAACTCGACGTTGTCGTTGACGTCCTCGGTGTAGCGGACCTTGATGCCGGTGGCCGCCTCGAACTCGTCGAGGGTGGCGTGCTTCTGCTCGTCCTGGGCGTCCACGTCGATGTAGAGCGGCCAGTTGGAGAAGTTCACCACCTTCTCCTCGTCGGAGTGGTCCGGGGCGGCGACCGCGTCACCGGTGGCGGAACTCCTGGCCGGCGGGATGCCGCAGGCCGCGAGAGTGCCGGCACCGGCCGCGACCGCGCCGGCCTGCAGCAGGGCGCGACGGCTCAGCGCGGCCCGGCCGCTGGTCAGACTGCGTTCCCAGGCCTTGCGGACCGGCTCCGGCAGACTGCCGGTGATCTCGTTGAGTTCCATGCGGGGACACCCTCCTGGGGGAAGAGGACGGGAGACGACAGGGGTTATCTGTCTCCGAAGATCGTGCGGTGCCAGTCCTTGCGGGCGACCGCCGTGGTGTCGAACATGACGTGCTTGACCTGCGTGTACTCGTCGAGCGAGTACTGCGACATGTCCTTGCCGTAGCCGGAGGACTTGTAGCCGCCGTGGGGCATCTCGCTGATGATCGGGATGTGGTCGTTGACCCACACGCACCCGGCGGCGATCTCCCGGGTGGCGCGCAGCGAGCGGTGCACGTTGGTGGTCCAGGCGGAGGCCGCCAGGCCGTACGGTGTGTCGTTGGCCAGCCGCAGGCCCTCGTCGTCGCCGTCGAAGGGCAGCACGGTCAGCACCGGGCCGAAGATCTCACCCTGCACCACCTCGCTGTCCTGGGCGACGCCGGTGATCAGGGTCGGCAGGTAGTAGGCGCCGCGGGTCAGGTCGGTGCCGTCGTGGCCGGTCTCCGGGGCCCGGCCGCCGGTCACCACGGTGGCGCCGTACGCCCGGGCACGCTCGACGAAGCCGGCCACCCGGTCCCGGTGGGTGAAGGAGACCAGCGGGCCGAGGTCGGTCCGCGGGTTCAGCGGGTCGCCGAGCCGGACGGCGGCGAACAGCTCGGCCACCCCGGCGACGAAGGCGTCGTACAGCGGGCGCTGCACGTAGGCGCGGGTGGCGGCGGTGCAGTCCTGGCCGCTGTTGATCAGCGAGGCGGCGACCGCGCCGTGCACGGCGGCCTCCAGGTCCGCATCGTCGAAGACCACGAACGGCGCCTTGCCGCCGAGTTCGAGGTGGGTGCGCTTGACGGTGGCGGTGGCCAGTTCGGCGACCCGCTTGCCGACCGGGGTGGAGCCGGTGAAGGAGACCATCGCGACGTCCGGGTGCGAGATCAGGTGCTCGCCGGCCGGGCGGCCGGCGCCGGTGACCACGTTGACCACGCCGTCGGGGATGCCCGCCTCGGTACAGGCCCGGGCGAACATCAGCGAGGTCAGCGGGGTCAGCTCGGCGGGCTTGAGGACGATGGTGTTGCCGGCCGCGACGGCCGGCAGGATCTTCCAGGCGGCCATCTGCAGCGGGTAGTTCCACGGGGAGATGGAGCCGACCACGCCGATCGCCTCCCGGCGCACGTACGAGGTGTGGTCGCCGGAGTACTCGCCGGCCGCCTTGCCCTCCAGGTTGCGGGCGGCGCCGGCGAAGAAGGCGGTGTTGTCGACCGTGCCGGGGACGTCGAACTCGGTGGACAGCTTGATCGGCTTGCCGGTCTGCGCGGTCTCCACCCGGGCGAAGTCCTCGGCCCGGTCGGCGAGGATCGCCGCCAGCTTCAGCAGTGCCTCGCTGCGGGCGCCCGGGGTGGCGCCCGACCACCCGGGGAGGGCGGCCTTCGCGGCCGCGACGGCGGTGTCGACGTCGGCGGTGGAGGCGAGCGTGACCTGCTGTACGACGCTGCCGTCGGCCGGGTTGACGACCTGGAAGGGGTCGCCGCCGGTGCCTTCGGTCAGCCGGCCCGCGATGTACTGCGCGCCCGCGCTGAAGTCGGTCAGGTCCATCAGTTCCTCCAGGTGCCCGGTGAGTTCGACGGCAGCGGCGTGGGGGTGCCGCTGCCGTCATGCTGCACGCGACCGCGGGTCGCATCCGGTACTGCGCGGGGCGCGGCTGGTCGAGTCGCGGTAGCAGCAACGGTCGGCCCGCGAGGTCTGATCGCCGGGATTGCGCGATCCTGACAGGCGCGGTCGGTGGCCACAAGGGATTCCGCTGTTGCCATCTGGTTACGCGACGGATTCCGGCGGTGTGGGCCGCAGTGCGCCACTGCCGACCCGCTGACGATGCCCGTTCCGGCGACCGGGTGACAAGGGTCACTGCGACAGGGCGGGCGCCGAGCGCCTTACAGGGTGCAAGGCTGGATCGGGGTGACAAGCCGTCGGGGAGATGGATGATTTACCTGACACTGTGATCGGCGGCGGCGCCGGTCACCGGCAGCACCGAAGCCAGCCCAGCCCAGACCAGACCAGACCACCGCAGCGCAGGAGGACCGCGATGCTCCCCACCGTCGCCCGGGTGCTCGACCTGGACGTGATGCGGCGCGGCCTGCCCCAGGTGGTGGCCGGCGCCGAGCACCTGGAGCGCCCGGTCCGCTGGGTGCACGTCAGCGAACTGCCCGACGTGGCCGGCGTGCTGCAGGGCGGCGAGCTGGTGCTCTCCACCGGCATCGCGCTGCCGGAGGACCGCGAGGGCCTGGCCCGGTACGTCCGCGAGCTGGCCGAGGTCGGGGTCGCCGGCTTGGTCATCGAGTTCGGGCGGCGCTACTTCGACTCGCTGCCGCGCGCCCTGGTGCACGCCGCCGAACAGCGCGGGCTGCCGCTGATCGTGCTCCGCCGCGAACTGCGCTTCGTCGCCGTCACCGAGGCCGTGCACGCGCTGGTTGTCAATGCCCAGCTGGAGCAGCTGCGCACCTCGGAGGCGGTGCACCAGATCTTCAACGAGCTGGCCACCGAGGGCGCCGAGCCCGCGGAGGTGGTCCGGCAGGTGGCGCAGCTGGCCGGGGCTCCGGTGGTGCTGGAGAACCTGGCCCACCAGGTGCTGGCGCACGATCCGGCGGGCCGGCCGGAGGCCGAGCTGCTGGAGGGGTGGGAGCGCCGCTCGCGGGGGGTCCGGCCGCCCGGCCGCACCGGCCACGACCCGCGCAGCGGCTGGCTGGTCACCACGGTCGGCGCCCGCGGCCAGGACTGGGGCCGGCTGGTGCTGGTCGACGAGCCCGGCCCGCTGCCCGAGGGCGTCCCGCACCGGCACACCATGATGCTGGAGCGCGGTGCGGCCACCCTGGCCCTCAACCGGCTGGTGGTGCGCGACCGCGAGTCGCTGGAACGGCAGACCCACCGCACCCTGCTGTCGGGGATCCTCACCCATGCGCTGACCGTCTCCGAGGTGACCCTGCGGGCCCAGGCGCTGGGCGTGCCACTGGAGAGCCGGCGGCTGGTCGGGGTGGTGCTGCGGCGGCGGCAGGGCCCGATCCCGGCGGCGCTGGAGGCGCAGGCCCGGCTGCGCGACTTCACCGAGCTCGCGGCCACCGCGATCCGCACCGCGCGGCTGTCCGCCCTGGTCGGGGCGTTCGACGACGAGGGGGTGGGCCTGCTGATCGCGCTCGGCTCGCAGGCCGACGAGCACGCCGCGCTGGAGGCCTTCGCCGCCGCGCTGCGCAAGCTGCTTGCCGAGGCGGCCCGCGATCCGGCCGTGTCGGGGCCCCAGCCGGTGATAGCGGTGGGTTCCTCGGTCGGCTCGGTCCGCGACGCCCGGCGGACCCTGCTGGAGGCGACCCAGGTCGCCGACGCCGCCATGCACGACGCGCCGGGCGGGCGGGCCGCTGCGTACTACCGGCTGCCGGACGTGCGGCTGCGCGGCCTGCTGCACCTGCTGCGCGACGACGAGCGGCTGCAGACGTACGTCGAGCGCGAGCTCGGGCCGCTGCTCGCGTACGACGCGGAGCACGGCGGGCAGCTGGTCCGGATGCTGCGGATCTACCTGGAACAGGGCCGCAACAAGTCGGCGGCCGCCGACGCGGCGCACCTGTCCAGGCCGTCGTTCTACGACCGGCTGCACAAGGTCGAACGGATCCTGGGGGTCGACCTGGATCAGGTGGAGTCCTGCCTGTCGCTGCACGTGGCGCTGCTGGCGCTGGACGCGGTGCGCCGCTGACCGCCCGGCCGGCGGCGCACCGGGCGCCTCACACCCCGGCGACCTGGCCCCACACCTGGTGGAACTCCGGCCGCTCGGCGGGGGTGACGTCGCGCATGGTGTGCAGCCGGGCCCGCATCTCGTCGGTGGGGAAGATCAGCGGCTCCTCGGCGAGCGCGGCCGTCTCCTCGTCCGAACTGCCGGCCAGCACCTCGCGGGCGGCCGGCACCGGGCAGATGTACTGGACGAAGGCGGCGAGCTCGGCGGCCACCTCGGGCTGGTAGTAGTGGTCGATCAGCAGCTCGGCGTTGCGCTTGTGGGCGGCCCGGTCCGGGATCATCAGGCTCTCGGACCACAGTTCGCCGCCCTCCTCGGGGACCACGAACTCGATGTCGGGGTTCTCGGCGCGCAGCTGGATCGCGTCGCCGGAGTAGGCCTGGCAGGCGACGGCCGCGCCGGAGGCCAGGTCGCTGGTGTAGTCGTTGCCGGTGAAGCGGCGGATGTGGCGGCTGTCGACGAGCTTCTGCACCTGGGCCATCGCGCGGTGCGCGTCGTCGGCGGTGAAGGCGGAGATGTCGGCGCCCTGGGCGAGCATCAGCAGGCCGAGCGCCTCGTCCATCCCGGCGAACAGGGTGACCCGGCCCTTCAGATCGGGTGCCCACAGGTCGGCGGTGCTGCGGATCTCGCGGCCGAGCGCCTTGCGGTTGTACGCGATGCCGGTGATGCCGGACTGCCACGGCACGCTGTGGCCGCGGTCGCGGTCGAAGGCGGGGTGGGCGAGCTGCGGGTCGAGGTACCTGGTGACGTTCGGCAGGTTGGCCCTGTCCAGCGACTGCACCCAGCCGAGCGAGACGTAGCGGGCCGCCATCCAGTCGCTGATCACCATCAGGTCGCGGCCAGGGTCGCCGCCCTGGGCGAGCACCGGGCTGACCTTGCCGAAGAACTCGTCGTTGTCGTTGATGTCCTCGCTGTAGGCCACCTCGATCCCCGTCCGCTCGGTGAACCCCTCCAGCGTGGGCCGGTTCCCGGAGTCGTCGACGTCGATGTACTGGGTCCAGTTGGAGAAGACGAGCGCGTTGTCCTGCTCCGAGCGGTCCGGTGCCGCGCGCCGGTCGGCGGGCACGTAGGTTGGGGCGATGCCGCAGGCGGCGAGCGGGCCGAGGCCGAGCAGTCCGGCGGCGCCGATCACGGAGCGGCGGGTGAGCGTGGTGACCATGGGGGAGGTTCTCCAGACATGGGACGGCCCCGGGCAGCGCTGCCCGGGGCCGCGGTGCGGAGTGGGGAGGGTCAGACGGTGTGCGCGTCGGCCGCGGTGAGCGCCTCGTCGAGGGCGGCGAGGCCCGCCTTGGCCTCTTCCTCGGTGACGGTGCACGGCGGCACCACGTGGAAGCGGTTCATGTTGACGAACGGCCACAGGCCGCGCTGCTTGCAGGCGGCGGCCAGCTCGGCCATCGGCGCGTTGGCGGCGCCCGCCGCGTTGTACGGCACCAGCGGCTCGCGGGTGGTGCGGTCCTTGACCAGGTCGAGCGCCCAGAACACGCCGAGGCCGCGGACCTCGCCGATCGAGGGGTGACGCTCCGCCAGTTCCCGCAGGCCCGGGCCGAGCACGTGCTCGCCGATGTGCTTGGCGTTCTCCACGATGCCCTCCTCGGCCATCGCGTTGATGGTGGCCACCGCGGAGGCGCAGGCCAGCGGGTGGCCGGAGTAGGTGAGGCCGCCGGGGAAGGGCCGCTCGGCGAAGGTGGCGGCGATCTCGGCCGAGATCGCGACGCCGCCCAGCGGGACGTAGCCGGAGTTGACGCCCTTGGCGAAGGTCAGCAGGTCCGGGGTGATGCCCCAGTGGTCGGCGGCGAACCACTCGCCGGTGCGGCCGAAGCCCGCCATCACCTCGTCGAGGATCAGGACGATGCCGTGGCGGTCGCAGATCTCGCGGACCCCGGCGAGGTAGCCGGCCGGCGGGATCAGGATGCCGGCGGTGCCGACCACGGTCTCCAGGATGATCGCGGCGACGGTGGCCGGGCCCTCGAAGGCGATCACCTGCTCCAGGTGCGCCAGCGCGCGCTCGCACTCCTGTGCCTCGTTCTCGGCGTGGAAGTTGGAGCGGTAGGCGTAGGGGCCCCAGAAGTGGACGATGCCGGAGACGCCGGTCTCGTTGGCCCAGCGGCGCGGGTCGCCGGTGAGGGCGATCGCGTTGGCGGTGGCGCCGTGGTACGAGCGGTAGGTGGAGAGCACCTTCTGCCGGCCGGTGTGCAGCCGGGCCATCCGGATCGCGTTCTCGTTGGCCTCGGCGCCGCCGTTGGTGAAGAAGATCTTGTCGAGGTCCCCGGGGGTGCGCTCGGCGATCAGCCGGGCGGCCTCGCTGCGGGACTCCTGCGCGAAACCGGGCGCGATGGTGCAGAGCTTCGCCGCCTGCTCCTGGATGGCCGCGACCACCTTGGGGTGCTGGTGGCCGATGTTGGTGTTCACCAGCTGCGAGGAGAAGTCCAGGTAGCGGTTGCCGTCGTAGTCCCAGAAGTAGGAACCCTCGGCGCCGGCCACCGCGAGGGGGTCGATCAGCGCCTGGGCGGACCACGAGTGGAAGACGTGCGCGCGGTCGGCGGCCTTGACGGCCTGCCCGGCAGCCGAGTCAGCAGTGGGGATGCTCATGGGGAAAGCCTAGGGAAGCCCGCCCGCGACCTGCAGATGCATCTTGTCAGGCGGTCGGCGCGTCGGCCGACATCCTGACAGGAGACACGCGAACGGGCGCGGGCGTGGTCCTTGGTCCACACCGAGGACGCCAGGGCGTAGTCCACCCCGTTGGCGTAACCGACGGCCTGGTCCTCGTCGGAGAACTTCTGCACGGTGATGACCGGGCCGAAGACCTCGTTCTGGATGATCTCGTCGTCCTGGGTCAGGCCGGAGACGACGGTGGCCGCGTAGAAGTAGCCCTTGTCGCCGACCCGGTGGCCGCCGGCCTCGACCTTGGCGTGGGCCGGGAGGCGCTCGATGAAGCCGGAGACCTGCTTCAGCTGGTTGGCGTTGTTGAGGGGGCCGTAGAGCACGTCCTCGTCGTCGATGCCGCCGGTCTTGGTCTCGGCCGCGGCCTTGGCCAGCGCCTCGACGAAGGCGTCGTGGATCGACTCGTGGACCAGCACCCGGGTGGCGGCGGTGCAGTCCTGGCCGGCGTTGAAGTAGCCCGCCACCGAGATGCCCTCGACGGCCTCGGCGATGTCGGCGTCCTCGAAGACCACGACCGGGGCCTTGCCGCCGAGCTCCAGGTGGACCCGCTTGACGTCCTTGGCCGCCGACTCGGCGACCTGGATGCCCGCGCGGACCGAGCCGGTGATGGAGGCCATCGCCGGGGTGGAGTGCTCGACCATCAGGCGGCCGGTCTCGCGGTCGCCGCAGATCACGTTGAAGACGCCGGCCGGCAGGTCGAGGTCGCGCAGCACGCCGCCGATGATCTCCGCCAGCAGCACGGTGGAGGCCGGGGTGGTGTCGGACGGCTTGAGGACCACGGTGTTGCCCGCGGCGATGGCCGGGGCGAACTTCCACACGGCCATCATCATCGGGTAGTTCCAGGGGGCTACCTGGGCGCAGACGCCGACCGGCTCGCGGCGCACGATCGAGGTCATGCCGTCCATGTACTCGCCCGCGGCCTTGCCCTCCAGCAGGCGGGCCGCACCGGCGAAGAAGCGCAGCTGGTCGACCATCGGGCCGATCTCCTCGGAGAGGGTCAGCCCGCGCGGCTTGCCGGTGTTGCGACACTCGGCGTCCACGATCTCGTCGGCGCGCGCCTCGACCGCGTCGGCGATCTTCAGCAGCAGCTTCTGCCGGGTGCTCGGGGTGGCGTCGCGCCAGGCCGGGAACGCGGCGTCGGCGGAGGCCATCGCCGCGTCGACGTCGGCCGCACCGGACAGCGGCGACGTCGCGTACGCCTCGCCGGTGGTCGGGTCGATCACGTCGAGCGTGCGGCCGTCAGCCGCATCGACGAACTCACCGTTGATGTAGTTGCGCAGCGTACGAAGCTCGCTCACGGGTCTCTCCTACGGTCTGGCCTGCGGCGTTGCAGTTCCGGCGCCAGGGTACTCCGGCGCCGCGCGGGGCGGACCTGACGAAACGGCAGGTCCGGTGTTCCCTTTTGGACGTGTTCACGCCTCCGCGTGTACCACCCCAGGCTACCGCGAGAGCTGGCGTTATCGGCAGGCCTTTCGAGCAAGTACGACGCAATCCGCACCGTTTTTCCGAAACAGCGACGAAATCAGCAGCGCATGGGGTTGCACGACCGCGGCCGATCAGGCACAGTGGCGACGTGGCCAACCGCGACCGGAACGCCAGCGTTCCCCTCGACGCCGCCTCCAAGGCGATCATCGAGCAGCTCCAGGAGGACGGGCGCCGCCCGTACGCCGCCATCGGCAAGGCCGTCGGCCTGTCCGAGGCGGCCGTGCGCCAGCGGGTCCAGAAGCTGCTCGATCAAGGCGTGATGCAGATCGTCGCCGTCACGGACCCGCTCACCGTCGGATTCACCCGTCAGGCGATGGTCGGCATCCGGATCGAAGGCGACATCGAACCCGTCGCCGACGCGCTGGCCGCCCTCGACGAGGTCGACTACGTGGTCTGCACCGCAGGCTCGTTCGACCTGCTGGCCGAGCTGGTCTGCGAGGACGACGAGCACCTGCTCGAACTGATCAACAAGCGCATCCGCGCCCTTCCCGGCGTGCGGAGCACCGAGAGCTTCGTTTATCTGAAGCTCCGGAAACAGACCTACACCTGGGGCACCCGATGAGCGCCGACCCGGCACAGAAGGACCTTTCGAAGACCGCCTACGACCACCTGTGGATGCACTTCACCCGCATGTCGTCGTACGAGAACTCCCCCGTGCCGACCATTGTGCGCGGCGAGGGCACCTACGTCTTTGACGACAAGGGCAAGAAGTACCTCGACGGCCTGGCCGGCCTGTTCGTGGTGCAGGCCGGCCACGGCCGCGAGGAGCTGGCGGAGGCCGCCGCCAAGCAGGCCAAGGAGCTCGCCTTCTTCCCGGTGTGGAGCTACGCCCACCCCAAGGCCGTCGAGCTGGCCGAGCGCCTGGCCAACTATGCCCCGGGCGACCTGAACAAGGTCTTCTTCTCCACCGGTGGCGGCGAGGCCGTCGAGACCGCCTGGAAGCTCGCCAAGCAGTACTTCAAGCTGACCGGCAAGCCGACCAAGTACAAGGTCATCTCGCGCGCCGTCGCCTACCACGGCACCCCCCAGGGCGCCCTGTCGATCACCGGCCTGCCGGGCCTGAAGGCCCCGTTCGAGCCGCTGGTGCCGGGCACCCACAAGGCCCCGAACACCAACATCTACCGCGCCCCGGCCTTCCTGGCCGGCCCCGACGGCACGGTGGATCCGGAGGCCTACGGCCGCTGGTGCGCGGACGAGATCGAGGTGGCCATCCTCAACGAGGGCGCCGACACCGTCGCCGCCGTCTTCGTCGAGCCGGTGCAGAACGCCGGCGGCTGCTTCCCGCCGCCGCCCGGGTACTTCCAGCGCCTGCGCGAGATCTGCGACCGCCACGACGTGCTGCTGGTCTCGGACGAGGTCATCTGCGCCTTCGGCCGCCTGGGCACCATGTTCGGCGCCGACAAGTTCGGCTACCAGCCCGACATGATCACCTGCGCCAAGGGCATGACCTCGGGCTACTCCCCGATCGGCGCCACGATCATCTCGGACCGCCTGGCGGAGCCGTTCTACAAGGGTGACAACACCTTCCTGCACGGCTACACCTTCGGCGGCCACCCGGTCTCCTCCGCGGTGGCGCTGGCCAACCTCGACATCTTCGAGCGCGAGGGCCTGAACCAGCACGTCCTGGACAACGAGTCCGCGTTCCTGGGCACCCTGAACAAGCTGCGCGACCTGCCGATCGTCGGCGACGTCCGCGGCAACGGGTACTTCTACGGCATCGAGCTGGTCAAGGACAAGGTCACCAAGGAGTCGTTCAACGACGACGAGGTCGAGCGCGTGCTCTACGGCTTCCTGTCGAAGGCCCTCTTCGACAACGGCCTGTACTGCCGCGCCGACGACCGTGGCGACCCGGTCGTCCAGCTGGCGCCGCCGCTGATCTCGAACCAGTCGACCTTCGACGAGATCGAGCAGATCCTGCGGACCAGCCTCACCGACGCGTGGGCCAAGCTCTGACCTTCCGCCCACCCTCCGCCGCCAGGGCGGTCCCGGCCTCCGGGACCGCCCTGCGGTGTCTTCCGCCGCGGGACCCGGATCACCGGACTCTGTGGTGCGGGTCTGCGGCGATTTCCGGCCCCAACACGCCGGATAGGCACCTTTTGCCCCTGGATGGGCCAGTGTGCCGCAACCACGGAGCGTCCCGGTCGTTCTAATCTGACGACTGTCATATCCCTGCGCAGCCATCAGGATGGAACCTCATGTCAGCGGCCCCGCCTGACAACGACGTGCTGTGGGCCCGGGGGATCGTCAAGTCCCACCACGGCACCCCCGCCCTGCGCGGCGTCTCGCTCGGCGTCCGGGAGGGCGAGGTGTTCGCCGTCACCGGCCCCCGCGGCTCCGGCAAGAGCACCCTGCTCGGCTGCCTGTCCGCGCTGCTCCCGGTCGAGGAGGGCGAGGTCTGGTTCAACAGCGGACCGGTGCACACCCTCTCCCGGGCCGGCCGCGAACGGCTGCGCCGGGAACGCTTCGGCTTCGTCGGCTCAGAGCCGCACCTGGTACCGGAGCTGACGGCCCGCGAGAACGTCGCCCTGCCGCTGCTGCTCGCCGGCGCCGGCCACAAGGCCGCCCACGGCGCCGCGGGCGAATGGCTGGAGCGCCTGGACGTCGGCGACTGTGCCGCCCGGCGGCCCGCCGAACTCCTGCAGAGCCAGCGCCAGCGGATCGCGGTCGCCCGCGCCCTGGCCCCGCTGCCGACCGTGGTCTTCGCCGACGAGCCCACCGCGCCCCTGCACCGCGACGCCCAGGACCAGGTGCTGCGGATACTCGCCAGCGCCGCCCGCTCCCATCGCCTCACCCTGGTGCTCGCCACCCACGACCCGGAACTGGCCCGCTACGCCGACCGCACGGTCACCCTCGTCGACGGCCGGCTCACCGGACCCATCACGGCGGTCGCGCCGCGCGGCGCCTCCGCGGTCCCGGCCGGGCACTGAGGGGGCAGCCGTGCTCTACCTCAGACTGGCCCGCGGCTACCGCGCACTCGACCTCGGCCGCTGGCTGCTCACCGCGGCCGCCGCCGCGGTGCTCGCCGCCTTCCTGCTGCGCGCGCTCGGCCGCGCACTCGGCGACCCCGGCGGGGCCTCCCTCCCCCGGCTGCTGTGGTGCCTGCCGCCGATGGCCGCGGTGGCCTGGCTCGCCGCCGTCACCGCCCGCGCACTGCCCGCCCAGCGCCCCGAACGCATCGCCGGGCTCACCGCGGCGGGAGCCGGCACCCGGCGGATCCGCGCACTGATCGCCGGCGAGACCGCGCTCGCCTGCGTCGTCGGCAGCGGCTGCGCCCTGCTGGCCTTCCTGGTCCTGCGCAACGACATCGCCGACGCCTCGCTCGCCGCCGACCTCGGCATGGGCACCCCGCTGCCGGCCGCCGCACCGGTCACCCTGCTCGCCCT
>NZ_JAIZ01000489.1:17272-24622 GCF_000710465.2 Kitasatospora sp. MBT63
CCTGCCGTCGTTCCACCCGCTGCGCATCGCCCTGCCGCTCGGCCTCGCCGTCATCGGCCTCGCCCTGGAGCTGTACGGGCTGCGCCCCGGCGCCGCCCAGGACGGCCGGCCGATCGACCTGCCGGCCGGCCTCGGCTCCGCCAGCGCGGCGCTGCTCGTCGGCTGGTCGCTGGCCGCCGCCGGGGTGGCCGTCCTCACCGCCCCGCTGCTCGCGCTGACCGGACGGCTGCTCGCGCTCGGCCGGCCCACCCCGCTGCGGCTGCTGGCCGGCCGCGGGCTCACCGCCCAGGCGGACCGGCTGGGCGCCCCGCTCGCCGTCCTGGCGCTGACGCTGGCCGTGGTGCTCACCGCCGCCCGGCAGTGGACCGGCCACCCCGGCACCGCCGAGATGCTGCCCGCCGCCGAGGGCGTTCTGCTGGTGGGCTGCGCCGCGGTGGCGGTGGTCTTCCGGCTGATCGAGATCCGGGCGGCCCGCCGCGAGGTGACCGGCGATCTGCTCCGGCTCGGCACCGCCCCCGGCCTGCTGGTCGGCGCGGTGGCGCTGCGCACGGTGGCCGCCGGAACGGTCCTGCTGGCGACCGGCGGCCTGACCGCCCTGCTCGCGGCCGGCGCGCTGACCACCTGACGACCCGGTGATCCGACGACAGGACCCGGCCCGCCGCCCCGTGGGGCAGTGGACCGGGTCCTGTCGTCGGATCGCGGTCTTCCCGCTCCGTCAGCCGGCCGCGGCCAGCTGGCCGCAGGCCCCGTCGATCTCCTGGCCGCGGGTGTCGCGGACGGTGGTCGGCACGCCGTGGGCCTGGAGCCGACGCACGAACTCGCGCTCGTCCTCCGGGCGGGAGGCCGTCCACTTGGAGCCCGGCGTCGGGTTCAGCGGGATCAGGTTGACGTGCACCCGGTGGTTCTTGATCAGCCGGCCGAGCAGGTCGGCGCGCCAGGCCTGGTCGTTGATGTCCTTGATCAGCGCGTACTCGATGGAGATCCGCCGCCCGGACTTCTCCGCGTAGTTCCAGGCCGCGTCCAGCACCTCGGCGACCTTCCAGCGGGTGTTGACCGGCACCAGCTCGTCGCGCAGCTCGTCGTCCGGGGCGTGCAGCGACAGCGCCAGCCGGCAGCTGAGGCCCTCGTCCGCCAGCCGGTTCATGGCCGGGACCAGGCCGACGGTGGAGACGGTGATACCGCGCTGGGACAGGCCGAAGCCGTCCGGCGCCGGGTCGGTGAGCCGGCGGATCGAGGCCAGCACCCGGTTGTAGTTGGCCAGCGGCTCGCCCATGCCCATGAAGACCACGTTGGACAGCCGGGCCTCACCGCCGGGGATCTCGCCGTCCTTCAGCGCGCGCATCCCGGCCGCGATCTGCTCGACGATCTCCGCGGTGGACAGGTTGCGGGTCAGCCCGGCCTGGCCGGTGGCGCAGAACGGGCAGTTCATGCCGCAGCCGGCCTGCGAGCTGATGCACATGGTCACCCGGTCCGGGTAGCGCATCAGCACCGACTCGACCAGGGTGCCGTCGAAGAGCTTCCAGAGCGTCTTGCGGGTGGTGTCGTCGTCGCAGGAGACGTGCCGCACCACCGACATCAGGTCCGGCAGCAGGCTCTCGGTGAGCTTCTGGCGGCTCCCGGCGGGGATGTCCGTCCAGCTCTCCGGGTCGTTCGACATCCGGCCGAAGTAGTGGTTGGACAGCTGCTTGGCGCGGAACGGCTGCTCGCCCAGCTCGGCGACGGCCTCCTTGCGCTCGGCGGGGCTGAGGTCGGCGAGGTGTCGCGGGGGCTTGGCGCCGCGCGGCGCGACGAAGGTCAGTTCTCCGGGCTTAGGCATGGTCCGTCCAGTGTCTCAGATCGCCGACGCTGGTCCGTGTCCCGCTTGGGGCCGGAGCCGTCGGTCCGGCGATCGTCCGTCATCACCGGTCGCCCTCCGGTCGAACCCTCGGTCGACCCCTCGGCCCCCGGAGGGCCCGGTACCGCCGTCCGCCGTTACCAGGCCGAGAACGGGCATCACCAGGAATCCGACCAGGACCGGCAGCTTCCACCGGCCCAGCACCGCCGATGCCGACGCCGTCCCCGGGAGTGCGACCAGGACCGACACCAGCGCCGTCACCCACGCCCAACGGCGGCCGGACCTCAGCCGCCACCATCCCGCCAGCCACATGACCGCCACGAGCGCCGACAACCCGGCGTACAGGCGCGCCGCGAGGTGCGCCGGGGCGGGGATCTCGGGAACGCGGCGGACCGGGCGCGCCGGCGGCGGGCTGAAAAGTCGAGCCCCGGACGGCGGGCGTCCGGGGCTCGTGTGCGGCTGTGCGGGCGGCGCGGAGAGGCGCTGCGGGTTGCGGGGCTGCGGGGCCGGCTCAGCTGCCGACGAAGGCCGTGAGCAGCAGCCAGACCACCGGGGCCGTCGGCAGCAGCGAGTCCAGGCGGTCCATGATGCCGCCGTGGCCGGGGAGCAGGGTGCCCATGTCCTTGATGCCCAGGTCCCGCTTGATCATCGACTCGGCGAGGTCGCCCAGCGTCGCGGTGACCGCCGCGCAGCCGCCGAGGATCAGGCCCTGCCACCAGCTGCCGCCGTCGATCAGGTACTGCATGACCAGCGCGCCGGCCACCATCGACAGCCCGATGCCGCCGGCCAGTCCCTCGCGGGTCTTGCCGGGGCTGATGGTCGGGGCGAGCTTGTTGCGGCCGAACTTGTAGCCGACCGCGTAGGCGCCGGTGTCGCTGCAGATGGTGACGATCAGGAAGAGCAGGATCCGCCAGGAGCCGTCGTCCGAGGCCAGCATCAGCGCCACGAAGGTGGCCAGGAACGGCACGTAGAAGGCGGTGAAGATGCCTGCCGTTATGTCGCGCAGGTAGTTCTCCGGCGGCGTGCTCATCCGCCAGACCATCACCGCGAGCCCGGTCAGCGCGAGCACGGCGGCGGCCCACTGGACCCCCGCGAAGTAGCCGGTGACCACCATCGCCACGCTGCCGACCAGCAGCGGGATCCGCGGGACGTGGACCTCCTTGCGCTCCGCCAGCCGGCTGGTCAGCTCCCAGACCCCGACCCCGATCGCGGCGGCGACCACCACCAGGAAGAACGCCTTCACCACGAAGAGCGAGGCGGCGATGACCGCGCCGAGGCCGACGCCCACGCCTATCGCCGCTGGCAGGTTGCGGCCGCCTCGCGGCTTGGGGGGCTGCTGGTCGGGCTGTGCCACGGGTGTCTCCTGGACAGAGGGCATGAACTGAGTCTGCGCCGCAGTGCCCCCTTGGTACACCGCAGTGCGCTGCGAGTGACCCGTTCGGTCCGCCGGACCGGCGAGGGCCGGGCACCGGGGTCGGGGCCACCCGCAGCGGCGGGTGCGGAGGTGCTGTGCCGATGGGTTCCGCGGGGAGCGCCCCCGCCCCGGAGGCCGGGGATGCGGGGGCGCGTCTCCCGTCAGACCTCGAGCAGTTCGGCTTCCTTGTGCTTGAGCAGCTCGTCGATCTGGGCCACGTACTTCGCCGTGGTGTCGTCGAGCTCCTTCTCGCCGCGACGGCCGTCGTCCTCGCCGATCTCGCCGTCCTTGACCAGCTTGTCGATGGCGTCCTTGGCCTTGCGGCGGATCGAGCGGATGGAGACCTTGGCGTCCTCGCCCTTGCCGCGCGCGACCTTGATGTACTCCTTGCGGCGCTCCTCGGTCAGCTGCGGGAACACCACCCGGATGATGGAGCCGTCGTTCGACGGGTTGACGCCCAGGTCCGAGTCGCGGATGGCCTGCTCGATGTTGCGCAGCGCGCTCTTGTCGAACGGCGTGACGACCGCCATCCGCGGCTCCGGCACGGCGAAGGAGGCCAGCTGGTTGATGGGCGTGATGGCGCCGTAGTACTCCGCGACGATCTTGGCGAACATCGCCGGGTGCGCGCGGCCGGTGCGGATGGCGGCGAAGTCGTCCTTCGCGACCGCGACGGCCTTCTCCATCTTCTCCTCGGCCTCGAGGAGGGTCTCTTCGATCACTGTGTGCTCCCTGTCCGCTTCATCTGCTGTTGTTCCGTACCGGTGCCCCGGACGGCTGATCGCTTCTCAGGCCCGGGCGGAATCCTGGCTGATGAGTGTGCCGATCTTCTCACCCTTCACCGCACGGGCGATATTGCCCTCGGCCAACAGCTCGAACACCAGCATCGGCAGGCTGTTGTCCTTGCAGAGCGTGATCGCGGTCAGGTCCGCCACCTTCAGATCGCGCGAGATCACCTCGGTGTAGTCCAGCGCGTCGAACTTGACCGCCGAGGGGTTGGTCCGCGGGTCGGCGTCGTAGACCCCGTCCACGCCGTTCTTGCCCATCAGCAGGACCTCGGCGTGGATCTCCAGCGCACGCTGCACGGCGGTGGTGTCGGTGGAGAAGTACGGCATGCCCATACCGGCGCCGAAGATGACCACGCGGCCCTTCTCCAGGTGCCGCACGGCGCGCAGCGGGAGGTAGGGCTCCGCGACCTGGCCCATGGTGATCGCGGTCTGCACGCGGGTCTCGATGCCTTCCTTGATCAGGAAGTCCTGGAGCGCCAGGCAGTTCATCACGGTGCCGAGCATGCCCATGTAGTCGGAGCGGGCCCGGTCCATGCCGCGGACCTGGAGCTCGGCGCCCCGGAAGAAGTTGCCGCCGCCGATCACCACGGCCACCTCGGTGCCCGAGCGGACCACCGTGCCGATCTCCCGGGCGATCGCGTGCACGACGTCCGGGTCGACACCGAGGCCGCCGCCACCGGCGAAGGCCTCACCGGACAGCTTGAGCAGAACCCGCCGACGGCTGCCGTCCTGCGCGGTCTCCTGCGTCTGGTGCATGGGCCTCTCCTTCTCCGCCTGCTGATGCGCAGGGCTGCATGTGCTGCTCACAGTGCCGGGTGTGCGGTCCCCGAAGCTGCGGGTACACGCGAGGAGGCCACTGCCGCGGGAACCGGTACGGTGTCCTGCACGGCAATGGCCTCCTCGTCGTTCATGGTGCCGACGCGGCCCCCAAGGGGTACCGGAGAGCCTGATCGGCGTGTTCCTGTCGCCCGCGCGGTGGGGCGGCGGCGCCTCCTACCTTAGGTCGGAAGCGCGGGGGAACAGGGCTCAGGCGCCGACGCGGAAGCGGACGAAGCGCTTGAGGGTGACGCCGGCCTCGTCGAGGACCTTGGCGACGGTCTTCTTGTTGTCCTTCGCGAAGGCCTGCTCGAGGACCGAGTTCTCCTTGACGAAGCCGGTCACGCGGCCCTCGACGATCTTCGGCAGGGCAGCCTCGGGCTTGCCCTCCTCGCGCGCGGTGGCCTCGGCGACGCGGCGCTCGTTCTCGATGTCCTCGGCCGGGATGTCCTCGCGGGAGAGGTACTTCGGCGCGAAGGCGGCGATGTGCTGCGCGATGTCCTTGGCGACCTCGGCGTTCTCCTTGTCGAGCTCGACCAGGACGCCGACCTGCGGCGGCAGGTCCGGGGAGGTGCGGTGCATGTAGGCGGCGACGAAGCCGTCACCGTCGAACTGGGCGAAGCGCTTGAAAACGATCTTCTCGCCCAGGTTGGCGTTGGCCTCGTCCACGAACTGCTGGACGGTCTTGCCCGGCTCGATCTCGGTGGCGAGCGCGGCCTCGACGTCGGCCGGCTTGCTGACGGCGACGTGCTTGGCCAGCGTGTCGGCGACCTCGACGAACTTCTCGCCCTTGGCGACGAAGTCGGTCTCGCAGTTCAGCTCGAGCAGGACACCGGAGTTGCCGCCCTCCAGGACCAGCGACAGCGCGCCGTTGGAGGCGTCGCGGCCCTCGCGCTTGGCAACGCCCTTCTGGCCCTTGATGCGGAGCAGCTCGACGGCCTTGTCGACGTTGCCCTCGGCCTCGTCCAGAGCCTTCTTGCAGTCCATCATGCCGGCGCCGGTGAGCTCACGGAGCTTCTTGACGTCCGCGGCGGTGAAGTTCGCCATGGTGTGATCTCTTCTCACGTCTCGCGTGTCAGCGTGGGATGGTGCCGAGGCCGCTGGTTCGGCCCCGGCACGGGAGAAAGGGGCGCCTACCGGCTACGTACCCGGTGGGCGCCCCTCACCCTGTGGTACGTCAGGCCTGCTCGGCCTCGGCGGCCGGAGCCTCGGCAACCGGAGCCTCGTCGGCGGCGGGCGCCTCGGCCTCGGCGGCGGCCGGAGCCTCATCGGCGGCGGGGGCCTCGTCGGCCTTCTGGCCCTCGAGGATGTCCTTCTCCCAGTCGGCCAGCGGCTGGTCGGCACCCGGCTCGGCCTTGGCGTCGCCCTTGGCGACACCGGCGCGGGACTTCAGGCCCTCGGCGACGGCGTCGGCGATCACGCGGGTCAGCAGGGTGACGGAGCGGATCGCGTCGTCGTTGCCCGGGATCTTGTAGTCGACCTCGTCGGGGTCGCAGTTGGTGTCGAGGATCGCGACGACCGGGATGTTCAGCTTGCGAGCCTCGCCGACCGCGATGTGCTCCTTCTTGGTGTCCACGATCCAGACGGCGCTGGGCACGCGCTGCATGTCGCGGATACCACCGAGGGTCTTCTCCAGCTTGTCGTACTCGCGCTGGAGGACCAGGAGCTCCTTCTTGGTGAGGCCGGAACCGGCCACATCCGTGAAGTCGATCTCGCCGAGCTCCTTGAGGCGCTGCAGGCGCTTGTAGACGGTCGAGAAGTTGGTCAGCATGCCGCCGAGCCAGCGCTGGTTGACGTAGGGCATGCCCACGCGCGCGGCCTGCTCGGCGATGGCCTCCTGGGCCTGCTTCTTGGTGCCGACGAAGAGGATGCTGCCGCCGTGGGCAACGGTCTCCTTGACGAACTCGAAGGCGCGGTCGATGTAGTTCAGCGACTGCAGGAGGTCGATGATGTAGATGCCGTTGCGCTCCGTGAAGATGAAACGCTTCATCTTCGGGTTCCAACGACGGGTCTGGTGACCGAAGTGGACGCCGCTCTCCAGCAGCTCCCGCATCGTGACGACGGCCATGGCCGTGCTCCTCAGGTGTTGCGCCCGGCTCGTCCACCCGTGCTCGCCGGAAGGCTCGTACGGTGCGGACTCTGCGCCGGGTCGGTCTCGGTTTGTCCGTGCCGGTCGGGTGACCGCCACGCCTGACGCCCCGAACGTGCCGTGCCACCTCCGTCAGCGCGGCGGCCGTGGGGCCGCAGGCCGGCGATCACGGCCCTGACGGGCCGGGAAGCACTGGCTGCGCAGACTCGGGGGACCGAGCGGCACTCGCACCGGAGGGGCCTCGCCGCCCCCTCGCGGGACCGGCTGCTCCACCGGTGGCGGGGCGTGCGAAGTCGACCCGGCGGACCGGGTCGCGTGTGAAGTGTACGGGAAGCGCCGAGTCAGGAGCGACCCCGGCCGATTCGCGGGGCGGCGGGGGGAGGGCAGCGGGGGGTGCGATGAGGGGTGGGCG
>NZ_JAIZ01000490.1 GCF_000710465.2 Kitasatospora sp. MBT63
GAAACGCAGCCCTCAAGCCCGGAAAGACAACAGCCACTTATCCCCGGGCGATGCCAAGCTGGTCGATATGCCGGAAGGTGGACGGGTCGAACTCCAGACGGTAGCCGCTGTCGTCGGGGGAGTTCATGGCGGCGATCTTCCCACCTGAGAGGGATGGTGGTGCAAGGCCGACTGGTGTGCGTCGCCTGTGGCGGTCTCCTCCGGCCGTGCATTTTTCTGCTGGAGCGATCAAGTTGGCATCGGCCCGAGGCCGTCGGCGGATACGGACCGCATACCAGGAAAGTCCTCCTGCTTAACGCGTTGGGCCACAAGGATCGCGGCATCGTCGTCCAGGTCCTGCGGGCTGTACGACAGCAGGTCGACACGCAGTGCCCGAGCCAGTTCGCGAGGCCCGAGGTCTGTCCAGTTGCCCAGGCGGTCGGCAAGGGGATAGAAGTCGCCTCCGTCGCCTCGGCACTCGGTGACTCCGTCGGTGTAGAGGACGAGTGTGTCACCGGTTTCGAACGGGATCGTGTCCACGACGTATTCGTTGGCGGAGAGCCCGCCGAGGCCGAAGGGCAGTGAGGTGGAGAGTGTCTCGACCGGCTCGGAGGCGCCCTCGTGAATGATGAAGGGCTCCGGGTGGCCGCAGTTGACGATGCGCAGGACCGGCTCATCCAGAGGCGCCTCCACCAGCATTCCCGTGACGAACACTTCATCCGGGTTGCCCTTCTGGCTCTGCTGGACGTGCTGTACCAGTGCTGTCTCGAGCCGCTGGGCGAGGTGGGACAGGCTGGGTGCCTCGTACGCCGATGCCAGGAACTCGGCGAGCATCCTCGCGGCCGAGTCGATCCCGGTCAGGCCCTTGCCACGTACATCGCCCATGAGGATCCGGGCGCCGTGGCCGGTGTTGACCGCGATGTAGACGTCACCGCCGATGAGGCTCTGTGACTTCGTCGTTCCCAGGTACCAGCCGCTGATCCCCAGTCGGCCGACCTGCGTCGACGATTCGTTGGCCAGACTCGTCCTCGTGAGAGCGCGTTTGAACGAGCGGTCCCGTTCCCGGCGCGCCCACAGTGCCGCTAGCGACACGGCCAGCAAGGCGGTGATTGTCACGGGCCCCTGGCTGTCCGACCAGCTTCCGTCGGCGCAGGTCACAGCTGTTCCTGTCACCAGAGTGAGGGCCGATACGACCAGCGTCACCCTCACACTGCACAGAACAGCCGCTACGACGGGCGCCGCTGCCGTCAGAACGGCGAGGTGCACGGGCGCCGACAAGGCAAGCGTGACCGCGCACACCACAGCCAGGACACCGATCGGTGCCAGCCAGGCCTGCTCGGTGGCGGCCAGCCGGCCCAGGGAACGTGGAAGGTCGGGGATACGGTCCCACGCTGTCTTCCTCCGGTGTTGGCCCGACCCGGATGAGCCGCGGTTCGACCGTTGCGAGCGACGAGGCTTGCGCGGACCACGGTGCAGGCCGTGCGTTTGGCCCGGCCGCCCGATGGCCTCGACCGGAACGGACTTTGGGCCGTCCAGCTGTGGGGAAGAGATCTGCACGTCGTGGTTCCTCGGTCGTCGGGTGTCTCCTCACCGCCCGGCCTGCGCGAAGCCTTCCAACAAGGTCACGTCGTACCTGCCGGACAGGGGAATTTCTTCTACTGGTTGTTGTCGCCGGAGGGCGTCGGTGACGCGGTCACGCACCACTCGGGGGTGGCGAGAGCGACGGCGCACGACGTATTCCGGCCACTCCGCCGGGGCGGTGGACCGTACAACAGGATTCATAACGCAGGCTGCCCAGCGGGTCGGGGACAGCCGTGGCCACGGAGTACCCGGCGCACGCTCTCTGCAGGAGGGAGCGAGGGCGATGGGGCCGGCGCAACGCCGGGATGTCGAGTCCGCATATCGGAGGGTCCCTGTCGGATGAGTGGTGCGAGACGGAAGTATGATCCGGAACGAGCGTTGACCCGCGTGGGGAACCCCGATCGATCCGCTTCTATTTGCTCCTGGGCCGCACCGCACCGCACCCCCCAGACGGACATGAGAGCAGATGAGGGGAGACCACCCCATCAGGTCCCACAGGTTGGTTGTGGATCTTCTGATGCCAGGTGTTCAGCACCCTGCCGATCGAGAAAAGCACGGGTGATTGATCACGGCCGGAGGCTGCCCCCGTCGCTGCCACTACCAACGCCGCCTGCACACGATCGAGGGGCGGTCCCAGGAAGACCGCCCCTGACAGGTCATCCGCCCGCTACACTCCCCGCCCCCAGTCCGTTGCCGACGAGGGCCGGCTCTGTCCGGCCTGCTGGCCGGACCTGGCCACCCGCGAGGTGGTCGGCTACGCGATGGCCGACCACCACCGCGCCGACCTGGTCATCGACGCACTGCACATGGCCCACGGACGTGCCCGCCCGGAACCGGGCCGCATCGCACACAGCGACCGTGGTGGCGAACACACCTCCAGTCAATTCCGCACCCATACAAGCAACTTGGGGATGAGAGCGAGCACCGGGCGTAGCGGCTCGTGCTACGA
>NZ_JAIZ01000491.1 GCF_000710465.2 Kitasatospora sp. MBT63
GGCGGGGCGGGCGGGCGGCGGGGCGGACGCTGTTCAGGCGCGGATCTCCACCGTGGTTCAGGCGCGGATCTCCACCGTGCCGACCGCCTTGTCGTGCAGGCCGCGGGTGTCACGGTCCCAGACCAGGGCGGGCACCAGCAGGCAGAGCAGCAGCGTGCGCAGCAGGATCTGCGGGATGGTGGCCCGGCCGCCGTCCAGGCGGACCACCCGCAGGCCGAAGATCCGCTTGCCGACCGTGAAGCCGGCCGTGGCCAGCAGCAGCACCGTGACGACGTAGAACAGCGGGGTGGTCCACAGGTTGGCCGCCGCCTGGTCACCGCGTGCGATCAGCCCGTACGCGACCAGGCTGACCAGCCAGCCGTCGACGAACAGCGCGCCGATCCGGCGGCCCGGCCCGGCGATCGAGCCGGGGCCCTCCTTGGGCAGGCCGAGGCGCTCGCCGCGGTACCCGAAGTCGGCGCCCATCCGCTCGGCGGCGGCCTTCGGCCCGTCGATCCACGATCCCAACGCTTCTCTGGTATCCACGAATCCACAGTATCCGGACCGGTCGGGCGATCTTCGGCACCCTCCCCCCGCAGGGGTGAATCCGTGTCGCCCGGCCCCCGCAAGTGGTCTGGACCACTCATGGGCCACCGGGCCGCCGGAGGCTGCGATTTGTCCGAAACCGTACGACTTTGCCGCCCGGTGGAGCGGTCCGGTTAACATTCAGGAAACGGTGGAGTCACCGGCCGGAAACGGCCCAGCTCTAACGTGAGCCGCCCTAGGGCGCCACCAGACCGCACGCTGAGGAGGATGGATGTTCACCAACGCCGACGAGGTGAAGCAGTACATCGCCGACAACGACATCAAGTTCGTCGATGTCCGGTTCTGCGACCTGCCGGGCGTCATGCAGCACTTCTCGGTACCCGCGGCGACCTTCGATCCGTCCGAGACCCTGATGTTCGACGGCTCGTCGATCCGCGGCTTCCAGGCCATCCACGAGTCCGACATGGCACTCGTGCCGGACCTGGCGACCGCCCGGCTGGACCCGTTCCGGACCGAGAAGCACCTCAACATCAACTTCTTCATCCAGGACCCGATCACGGGCGAGGCCTACAGCCGCGACCCGCGCAACGTGGCCAAGAAGGCCGAGGCGTTCCTGGCCTCCTCCGGCATCGCCGACACCGCGTACTTCGGCCCGGAGGCCGAGTTCTACGTCTTCGACTCGGTGCGCTTCGAGACCAGCGCCAACGCCTCGTACTACCACATCGACTCCGAGGCCGGCGCCTGGAACAGCGGCTCCGCCGAGGGCGACGCACGCGGCTACAAGGTCAAGTACAAGGGCGGGTACTTCCCGATCCCCCCGGTCGACCACTTCGCCGACCTGCGCGCCGAGATGTCGCTGGAACTGGCCAAGGCGGGGCTGGAGGTCGAACGCCAGCACCACGAGGTCGGCACCGCCGGCCAGGCCGAGATCAACTACAAGTTCAACACCCTGCTGCACGCCGCCGACGACCTGATGCTGTTCAAGTACATCATCAAGAACGTCGCGTGGCGCAACGGCAAGACCGCCACCTTCATGCCCAAGCCGATCTTCGGCGACAACGGCTCCGGCATGCACGTCCACCAGTCGCTGTGGACCGAGGGCTCGCCGCTCTTCTACGACGAGCAGGGCTACGCGGGGCTGTCCGACACCGCCCGCTACTACATCGGCGGCCTGCTGCGGCACGCCCCCTCGCTGCTGGCCTTCACCAACCCGTCGGTGAACTCCTACCACCGCCTGGTGCCCGGCTTCGAGGCCCCGGTCAACCTGGTCTACTCACAGCGCAACCGCTCCGCCGCGATCCGGATCCCGATCACCGGCTCCAACGCCAAGGCCAAGCGCATCGAGTTCCGCGCGCCCGACCCGGCGTCCAACCCGTACCTGGCCTTCGCCGCGATGCTGATGGCCGGCCTGGACGGCATCAAGAACAAGATCGAGCCGCTGGAGCCGGTCGACAAGGACCTGTACGAGCTCGCGCCGGACGAGCACGCCGCCGTCCCGCAGGTGCCCGCCTCGCTCGGGGCCGTGCTGGAGGCGCTCGAGGCCGACCACGAGTACCTGCTCGCGGGCGGCGTCTTCACCCCCGACCTGATCGAGACCTGGATCGACTTCAAGCGCACCAACGAGATCGCCCCGATCGCACTGCGCCCCCACCCGCACGAGTTCGAGCTGTACTACGACCTGTAGGGGCGCCTCCGACCTGCGGAAACGTGATTCGATCTCTCATCGTTTCCGCAGGTCGGCAACGCTCTGAGCTGTGAAAACGCCAGGCCGCCGACACGCTCCGAACGCTCTGCGGCTCGCGATGTGAACTGAGTGCACCGGGTTCGATCTCGGCAGGAGTTCTGTGTAGCGCCTCTCACGCGTGGGCCCACGAACCGCGGGCGGTGCACTTGTGTGCCATCACGTGGCATCACTGACAGGCCGTCAGGAGTAACACCCGACGCGAGGAGGCTTGCCACCCCACCGGGTACGCCCCGCCTCACCGCTTCCGACACCCTCTCCTCTCTCCCACCCGCCACCCGTTGAGCGCTCCTCGCAGAAACCCGCCGCCGCCGACCCCGGCACATCACCGCACCGACCGGGCACGCGGACTCACAACCCGCCGCCCCTGACGCGCAAACCCCCGGCTCTCCGGATACGAGAGCCTGCAGCGAACACCACTCGCCCCCGGAGCGGGCACGGACGGAGTGCTTCTCCCTGTCGAGAACGCCACATTCCTCGTGATGGTGGAGGCCCCACAGCTAGCGGAGGGGCCTGGGGTCATCGGGTCGCTCGCACGAAGGGTGCTGCCCCCGTGTCTCCCTGGATGCCGCCGAGGTTCTGCCTCGTGGGCATGACCAAGCGCAGTTGTATGGCGGGTCGGTCCACGGCTGGCGGTCCGCATCGAGGGCCGTTCTCTGTTCATCAGCAAGTGTTCTGACGATCAATCATGTAAGAAGCCGTTGTCGTACCGATAGCGACGGGCGTGTTTC
>NZ_JAIZ01000492.1 GCF_000710465.2 Kitasatospora sp. MBT63
CACCGCCGCCACCCCGGCCGACGGCGGCGCGGCGCCCGCCGCCCGGCAGCTCGCCGGGACGCACCCGGCCTGGGCCACCGCGCAGGCCGACCAGGGTGCGGTCGCCGACTCCGCCCCCGCGACCGCCCGCATCTACCTCGCCGGCCGGGACGCCAAGGGCCTCGCCGACCTGGCCCGGCAGCTCTCGGACCCGTCCTCCCCCGCCTACGGGCAGTACCTGACCACCGAGCAGACCAAGGCCCGGTTCGGGGCCACCCCCGAGCAGGTCGCGGCGGTCACCTCCTGGCTCACCTCGGCCGGGCTGACCGTGGGCGAGAGCACCCCGCACTACCTCCAGGTCTCCGGCAGCACGGGCGCGCTGGCCAAGGCGCTCGGCACCGCCTTCCACACCTACCGGACGCCGGACGGCTCCAGCCGCCGGGCGCCGGCCGCCGACGTCACCCTGCCGGCCCAGGTGTCCGGTTCGGTGCTCGCGGTGGGCGGGATCAGCACGAGCACGCAGACCAACGTCTCGCACGCGATATCCGTCCGCGACGCGGAGGCCAAGGCCGACGCGCAGGCCGCCACCGCCTTCGCCGCCCGCGGGGTCACCGCGGACAAGAAGCCGGCCGCCACCCTGCCGACCGAGCCGACCTGCTCCGAGGACGGCTACGGCTCGAAGACCGCCAAGGGCGCGCCCGACGGCTACGAGAAGAACGAGCCCTTCGCGCCCTGCTCGTACACCCCGAGCCAGCTGCGCAAGGCCTACGGCGTGACCGACGCCAAGGTCACCGGCAAGGGCGCCCGGATCGCCATCATCGACGCCTACGGCCTGCCGACCATGGAGCAGGACGCGAACCACTTCTCGACCGTGCACGGCGACCAGCCGTTCGCGGCCGGCCAGTACCGCGAGGTCGTCACCCCGGACAAGTGGGTGCACCAGGACGACTGCGGCGGCCCGGACGGCTGGGCCGGCGAGGAGGCGCTCGACGTCGAGATGGCGCACGGCCTCGCGCCCGGCGCCCAGGTCACCTACGTGGGTGCCAACTCCTGCTACGACGACGACCTCAACGCCGCGATGGCCAAGGTCGTCGACGAGCACCTGGCCGACGTGGTCTCCAACTCCTGGGGCGAGATCATGCACGGCAAGAGCGGGGACATCGACCCCGCCGTGGTCGCCGCCGACAACCAGGTGTTCCAGCTCGGTGCCGTCCAGGGCATCGGCTTCACCTTCTCCAGCGGCGACTGCGGGGACAGCTCCCCCGGCGCCGCGGCCACCGGCGTGAACTGCCAGGCCGACAGCAACCAGGCGCAGGCCGACTGGCCGTCCGCCTCGCCGTGGGTCACCTCGGTCGGCGGCACCGCGCTGGAGCTGGACAACAAGGCCGGCCGCTACGGCCACGAGGTCTCGATGGGCGACCAGCGCTCGGTGCTCTCCGCCGACCAGAAGTCCTGGGACCCGTACCCCGGCTTCTTCTACTTCGGCGGTGGCGGCGGCGTCTCCAAGGACTTCCCGCAGCCCTGGTACCAGCACGGCGTGGTGCCGGAGTCGATCGCGAAGACCGCGGCCGACGGCACCAAGTCCGCGACCCCGCTGCGGGCCACCCCGGACGTCGCGATGAGCGGTGACCTGGTCGCCGCCACCCTGGTCGGCTTCACCGCCGGCGGCACCTACAGCGAGGGCGGCTACGGCGGCACCTCGGTCTCCTCCCCGGAGTACGCGGCGATGATCGCCGACGCCATCGAGGTGCGCGGCGGCCGGGCGATCGGCTTCGCCAACCCGGCCATCTACGACCGGGCCCACAGCGACGCCTTCCGCGACGTGAACGACTCCGCCGTGCACACCAAGTTCGGCAACGTGGTCGACCTCGGCGTGGTCAGCGGCTCGCTGCGGGTGCGCCTGTACAAGCTGGCCTCCGACTACGGCCTGAAGGCCACCTGCGGCTACGACACCGCGACCGGCGTCGGCACCCCCGGCAAGGACTTCTTCAAGTCCTTCAAGCTGCCCCGCCACTGACCGGCCCCTTCGGACGGCCCCGGTGCGCACCCGCGCGCCGGGGCCGTCCGGCGTCCGGGCGGGCGCCCTTGAGATGATGCGGGGCACAGGGCACCCCGGACATCTCAAGGAGTGGCAATGACCGAGCACAAGGTGGCCGTGGTCACCGGTGCCAGCAGCGGGATCGGCGCGGCGACCGCCCGCCGGCTGGCCCAGGACGGCTTCGAGGTGGTGGTCACCGCGCGGCGCACCGACCGGATCGAGGCACTGGCCAAGGAGATCGCGGCGGCCGGCGGCACCGCCCGGGCGTACCCGCTGGACGTCACCGACCGGGCCGCGGTGGACGCCTTCGCCGCCGAGGTCGGCCCGGTGCACGTGCTGGTGAACAACGCCGGCGGGGCGATCGGCGCGGAGAGCGTCGAGGACGGCGACCCGGCCGACTGGCGGGCGATGTACGAGGTCAACGTGATCGGCGTGCTCAACGTCACCCAGGCGCTGCTGCCCGCGCTGCGCGCCACCGGCGACGGCACCGTGCTGGTGCTCAGCTCCACCGCCGCCCTGGCCGCGTACGAGGGCGGCGGCGGGTACGTGGCGGCCAAGCACGCCGCGCACACCATCGCCGCGACGCTGCGGCTGGAACTGGTCGGCGAGCCGATCCGGGTGATCGAGATCGCCCCCGGCATGGTGAGGTCCGAGGGCTTCGCGGTGACCCGGTTCCGCGGCGACGAGACCAAGGCGGCCGCGGTGTACGCGGGCGTGGCCGAGCCGCTCTCCTCCGCGGACGTCGCCGACACCGTCTCCTGGGCCGTGACCAGGCCCGCGCACGTCAACATCGACCTGCTGGTGGTCCGCCCGCGCGCCCAGGCGGCCAACCACAAGGTGCACCGCGAACTGTGAGGCGACACCGGGACGGCCCGGGCACCGCGGTGCCCGGGTCGTCCCGGTCCGCTGACACATAGGTGTCAACGTCACAACTTGATAGCTCGTTCGAGTGAATTCTGCGCGCCCTCTGCCCAACTGATGAGGCCTCAACTACCGTGGTGCCGCTGCTCGGCCCGGCGCGCCACCGGTCGGCCCGACCCCTTTCGCCCAGGTACTCCCTGCCCTCAGCCAGCCCTACTTTCGTCTCTGCCATCACGGTTCACCGGTGCCCCGGCCTGCCCGCGCTCGCCCACGGCCCGGCACCGCCCTTCCCGCCCTCACGAGGAGGACCCGCTGGCCAGCGACATCCCGCCGCAGCGTCTCGACGCGCGGACGGCACCGTCCCTGCTCGGGCTTCACCGCTTCAACGAGGCCGACGCCGGTGCTGCGGAGGAGGCCCTGCTGGCCTGCTGCGGCAGCCACCGCTGGGCGCTCCGGCTCACCGCCCACCGCCCGTACCCCGACATAGAGTCCCTGCTCGCCGCCGCCAGCGAGGCCTCCTACGACCTGCGCCCGGCCGACCTGGCCGAGGCGCTGGCCGACGAGAGCTGGATGCCGCAGCCGCTGCTCGGCATGCGCGCCCCCGGCAGCCAGGCCGCGCACACCGCGCTGCGGGCCGCCCACGCCGCGTACGAGGCCCGGTTCGGCCACGTCTTCGTGGTCTGCCTGGAGGGCGTGGTGCCCGAGGAGATGCTCGACACCGTGCTCACCTCGATCCGCACCCGGCTGGCCAACGAGCCCGACGAGGAGCGGCTGACCGCAGCGGACGAGCTGCGCCGGATCGCCCTCACCCGCCTCGAACACCTGGTCGCCACCCACTCCGCACCGGCGTCCCGCTAGGGCCTGTCCGGCGGACCTTGCCGGGCGCGCGACGACGGATCATCCCGCCTGGACGCCCGCCCGAATCGCCCAAGTACGTCCAGTACGAGGCCGACTCGGGCGCACGCCCGGACGGGCGCCCGACGCCGCACGCCGATCCGACAAGATCCGCCGGACAGGCCCTGGTCCCGCCGGGCTCGACGCTCCGCTCAGCCCCGCTGGGCCGAGCGGAGCTTGGCCAGCTGGGCGCGGACCACCGCGGGGTCGGGCTCGGCGGCCGGCTCGCGGCCCGCGCCGACCGTGGAGAAGACCGCCAGCGCCGTCCCGACCCGGGCCAGCAGCGCCCGCTGGGCCAGCACCACCGTCCCCGATTCATCCGTCAGGGTGAACGCGGTGGCGGCGTCCGCTCCCTCCGGCGTGGGCGTGTCGACCCGGGCCAGCCGGTGCCGGGTCCGCCCTCCCGGCTGCGCCGGGTCACCGGCCGGCCCGGCGGCCAGCCCGGAGGTGAAGGCCGTGCAGTGCGCCAGCAGCCGGTCCAGCTCGGTCTGCAGCCGCTCGGCCCGGCCCGCCGGGAACGCCAGCAGCCCGGTGTAGAGCGCGGCGTCCCGGTGGCCGTCCCGCACCACGCTCAGGTCGGTCTCCGCGGCGGGCCCGGACGCCGCCTTGCCCGGGGCCAGGGCGTCCAGCACCGGCTGGCAGGCCGGGACGTCGGCGCTCTCCCGGCCCTCGGCGGCGGTGTCGTGGCCGGGATCCATCACGGTCACGGTGTACCCGGGCCCGAGGTCGGCCCCCGCCAGCGCGGCGGCCCGCAGCCCGGCCGCGTCCAGCTCCCGTCCGGCCGGCACCCGGTCGGCGGAGGGGGCGACGGTGGTGCATCCGGCGGTGGCGAGCAGCAGCAGGGCGCCCAGCAGCGGGCGGGCGGTGCGGTCGGGCACGAGTGGTCCTGACGGGAGGCGGGTGCGGCGCGGACCCGGGCACCTTAGCGCGGTCGATCGGCCACTCAGAGTGACAATTCCCGGCGCCGTTAGCCCGGGAGTGCCTGTTTGATCACACCTGAGGCCCCCGGGGGCGGTTGTCCGGACGGCGTCGATAGGATGCTGGCGGCCGGTGGACCGTACCCGGCCGGGCTGACCGACACCGAAGCCGGCCGAGCCCCCAATCCGCTTCCGGAGGGTTTTCCGTGCCGGCTGGAACGCTGTACCGCGGCCGGGAAGGCATGTGGAGCTGGGTGGCTCACCGAGTCACCGGCGTCCTCATCTTCTTCTTCCTGTTCGCACATGTCCTCGACACCGCACTGGTGCGCGTGTCCCCCCAGGCGTACGACTCCGTCATCTCGACGTACAAGACGCCGCTCGTGAACCTGATGGAGTACGGCCTCACCGCCGCCATCCTGTTCCACGCGCTGAACGGCCTGCGGGTCGTCGCCGTCGACTTCTGGTCCAAGGGCCCGAAGTACCAGCGCCAGATGCTCTGGAGCGTCGTCGGCGTCTGGGTCGTCCTGATGGCCGGCGCGTTCTACCCGATCCTGCAGCACACGCTTCGTACCTGGTTCGGGGGCTGATCCGCGATGTCGACCGACACTCCCGCCGACCTGGTGGTCCCCTCCCTCCAGGCGCACACCGGCCAGGGCCTGGGCACCGGCAACCCCGCCGACGCCCTGGTGGTCGAGCCGGCCCGGGCCCGCTCCAAGCGGACCCCGCGCCGCACCCGCACCAACTTCGAGATGCTCGCCTGGCTGTTCATGCGCCTGTCGGGTGTCGTCCTGGTGGTGCTGGTGCTCGGCCACCTGCTGATCAACATCGTCCTCGACGGCGGCGTCTCGAAGATCAGCTTCGCCTTCGTGGCCGGCAAGTGGGCCTCGCCGTTCTGGCAGTTCTGGGACCTGCTGATGCTGTGGCTGGCGATGCTGCACGGCTCCAACGGCATGCGCACGGTCATCAACGACTACGCGGAGAAGGACGCCACTCGTCTGTGGCTGAAGGGCCTCCTGGGTGTCACGACCGTCTTCACGGTCCTCCTCGGCACCCTGGTGATCTTCACCTTCGACCCGAACATCTAGTCGGTAACGAAACCGGACGAGGCGACCTACCCCCATGCAGATTCACCAGTACGACACCGTCATCGTCGGCGCGGGCGGCGCCGGCATGCGCGCGGCCATCGAGTCGACCCAGCGCAGCCGTACCGCCGTGCTGACCAAGCTCTACCCCACCCGGTCCCACACCGGCGCGGCCCAGGGCGGCATGTGCGCCGCCCTCGCCAACGTCGAGGAGGACAACTGGGAGTGGCACACCTTCGACACGGTCAAGGGTGGTGACTACCTGGTCGACCAGGACGCCGCCGAGATCATGTGCAAGGAGGCCATCGACGCCGTCCTCGACCTGGAGAAGATGGGCCTGCCCTTCTCCCGGACCGAGCAGGGCCGGATCGACCAGCGCCGCTTCGGCGGGCACTCCCGCAACCACGGTGAGGCGCCCGTCCGCCGCTCCTGCTACGCGGCCGACCGCACCGGTCACATGATCCTCCAGACGCTGTTCCAGAACTGCGTCAAGCACGGCGTCGAGTTCTTCAACGAGTTCTACGTCCTCGACCTGCTGATCAACGAGGGCAAGACCGCGGGCGTCGTCGCCTACGAGCTGGCCACCGGCGAGATCCACGTCTTCCAGGCCAAGGCGGTCGTCTTCGCCTCCGGCGGCACCGGCAAGATGTTCAAGGTCACCTCCAACGCCCACACCCTCACCGGTGACGGCCAGGCGGTGGCGCTGCGCCGCGGCCTGCCGCTGGAGGACATGGAGTTCTTCCAGTTCCACCCGACGGGCATCTGGCGGATGGGCATCCTGCTCACCGAGGGCGCCCGCGGCGAGGGCGGCATCCTGCGCAACAAGGACGGCGAGCGCTTCATGGAGCGCTACGCCCCCGTCATGAAGGACCTGGCGTCCCGTGACGTGTGCTCCCGCGCGATCTACTCGGAGATCCGGGCCGGCCGCGGCTGCGGCCCCGACGGCGACCACGTCTACCTGGACCTGACGCACCTCCCGCCGGAGCAGCTGGACGCCAAGCTCCCGGACATCACCGAGTTCGCCCGCACCTACCTCGGCATCGAGCCCTACACGGACCCGATCCCGATCCAGCCCACCGCGCACTACGCGATGGGCGGCATCCCGACCAACGTCGAGGGTGAGGTGCTGGCCAACAACACGGACATCATCCCGGGCCTGTACGCGGCCGGCGAGGTCGCCTGCGTCTCCGTGCACGGCGCCAACCGCCTGGGCACCAACTCGCTGCTGGACATCAACGTGTTCGGCCGGCGCGCGGGCATCGCCGCCGCCGAGTACGCCGACAAGTCCGGCTACGTCGAGCTGCCCGCGAACCCGGCCGAGAAGGTCGAGGCCATGATCGACGGCCTCCGCGAGTCGACCGGCACCGAGTCCGTCGCGCAGATCCGCAAGGAGCTGCAGGAGTCGATGGACGCCAACGCCTCGGTGTACCGGACCGGCGACACCCTCAAGCAGGCCGTCACCGACATCGCGGCGCTCAAGGAGCGCTACAAGAACGTCGCGATCCAGGACAAGGGCATGCGCTACAACACGGACCTCCTGGAGGCCGTGGAGCTCGGCAACCTGCTCGACCTGGCCGAGGTGCTGGCCGTCTCCGCGCTCGCCCGCGAGGAGTCCCGCGGCGGTCACTACCGCGAGGACTTCCCGACCCGTGACGACGTGAAGTTCATGCAGCACACCATGGCGTACCAGGAGGTTGCCGCGGACGGCACCACCTCGATCCGCCTCGACTACAAGCCGGTCGTCACGACCCGCTACCAGCCGATGGAGCGTAAGTACTGATGAGCACTCCGACTGTGGAGAAGCACTCGGCCGCTCTGGACGCGGCCGAGGCGGGCGGCACCGAGCTGATCACCGTGACCCTGCGGATCCGCCGGTTCAACCCGGAGGAGCACGCGGACCCGGTGTGGGTCGACTACCAGCTGGAGATGGACCCGAAGGAGCGCGTCCTGGACGCGCTGAACAAGGTCAAGTGGGAGCAGGACGGCACCCTCACCTACCGCCGTTCCTGCGCGCACGGCATCTGCGGCTCGGACGCCATGCGGATCAACGGCCGCAACCGGCTGGCGTGCAAGACCCTGATCAAGGACGTCAACCCGGAGAAGCCGATCACGGTCGAGGCCATCAAGGGCCTCGCGGTCCTCAAGGACCTGATCGTCGACATGGACCCGTTCTTCCAGGCGTACAAGGACGTCATGCCGTTCCTCATCACCGAGGGGAACCAGCCGACCCGCGAGCGCCTGCAGTCCGCCGAGGAGCGCGAGCGCTTCGACGACACCACCAAGTGCATCCTGTGCGCGGCGTGCACGTCGTCCTGCCCGGTCTTCTGGAACGACGGCCAGTACTTCGGCCCGGCCGCGATCGTCAACGCGCACCGCTTCATCTTCGACTCGCGCGACGACGCCGCGGAGCAGCGCCTGGAGATCCTGAACGACCGTGAGGGCGTCTGGCGCTGCCGGACCACCTTCAACTGCTCGGAGGCCTGCCCGCGTGGCATCGAGGTCACCAAGGCGATCCAGGAAGTGAAGCGGGCCCTGGTGACCCGCCGCTTCTGATCCGGGAGTCCCCCGGACCGCGAAAGGCGGCGCCCACCGTGGAGACGGTGGGCGCCGCCTTCGGCGTTCCCGGGCCGGGGTTCAGGCCCGCTTCAGCGCCCGCACCCCGCGCACCCCGATGACGCCGATCCCGACGCCCAGCACGAGCGAGGTGACCGCGAGCAGCAGGTGCACCCAGAAGAACGCGGTCGGCTGGGAGTGGTCCCCGTTGGTGAAGGCCTGGCCGCCGGAGTCCTTCCAGAGGTTCTTTACGAAGGTGCTCCAGATGATCAGGGACCAGACGCCGAAGGCGGCGAGGAACCAGGAGACGGGGCGGCTGAGCTTCATGGCGGTCCTTGCTGGCGGGGTGGTCGCGGTCCGACTGCCAGTATGAGCAGTCGGCCGGACGGATCAGCCGCCGGCACCCGTTCGAAGGACCGCGGCGGCGCGGCGGGCCACCGGCGCCCCCGCCGGGTACGGTCACGCAATGCAGAGCGTCCGTCACATCGCGTACAGCGGCACGGCCCTGGCCCTCGGCCTGCTGTGCCTCGCTCCCGTCGCCGTGGCCGCCCCGCAGGACGGGCCGCCACCTGAACGTCCTCCGGTCGGCGGTGAGCTGCTCGGCCGGTCCGGCGTGCAGGTCATGCCGAAGGAGGGCGCACCCGCGCTCCCCGGCGACCTGACCGGCCAGTCCTGGCTGATCGCCGACGGCGGCACCGGAGAGGTGCTGGCCTCGTACAACGCGCACCAGCAGCTGCCGCCCGCCAGCACGCTGAAGATGCTCTTCGCCGATGTGGTGCTCCCCAGGCTGGACCGGATGGCGATGCACAAGGTCGACCCGGAGGAGCTGATGGGGATGGGGGCGGGCAGCAGCCTGGTGGGCATCAAGGAGGACCTGGACTACCGGGTCGACGACCTGTGGCGGGGGGTGTTCCTCAGCTCCGGCGCGGACGCCGTGCGGGTGCTGGCCACGATGAACGGCGGTGTGCAGCAGACCGTCTCCCAGATGCAGTCGCTGGCCCAGCGGCTGGGGGCGCTGGACACCCACGTGGTCACCCCCGAGGGCTACGACGAGGACGGCCAGGTCTCCTCCGCGTACGACCTCACGCTGTTCGCCCGGGAGGGGCTGCGCAATCCGGACTTCCGGGCGTACTGCTCGACCAAGGAGGCCCAGTTCCCGGGCGCCTTCGACAAGGCCAGCGGCCAGCGCGGCAGCTTCGGCATCGCCAACACCGACCGGCTGCTCGGGCGCTACCCCGGCCTGATCGGGGTCAAGAACGGCTACACCACCAATGCGGGCGCGACCTTCACCGGCGCGGCGGTGCGTGACGGGCGGACCCTGCTGGTCACCGTGATGCGGCCGAACAACGGCTCGCGGGTCTACGACGAGACGGCGGAGCTGCTCGACTGGGGTTTCGCCGCGGCGGGGAAGGTGACCCCGGTCGGCAGGCTGGTGGACCCGGGCACCGCGCCGACCCCGGAGCCCGCCCGGCCCGCCGCCTCGCCGGCACCGGCCCAGCGCGACCCGGTCCAGATCGCCCAGCCCGTGCAGACCCCGCAGACCGTCCCGGCGGGCTCGGCCGACAAGGGCGGTGCGGGCCTGGCCGGCACCCTCGCGGGCGTGCTGTGCATGACGGCCGGTGCCCTGCTCGCCCTGCGCGCCCGGGCGATCCGCCGCCGGCGCGCCGCGGCCCTCGCCGCCGCCGCGGCCCAGCCCCTGGACGGGATCATGGTCCCGGCCGGCGCCACCGCGATCAGCGCCCGCTGA
>NZ_JAIZ01000493.1 GCF_000710465.2 Kitasatospora sp. MBT63
CCCCAGGCCCCAAGGAGCCCGCACCCATGGCAGCATCCCGCAGGCGAATGACCCTCGCCGGCATCATCGACGGACCGGGCGGCCACACCGCCGCCTGGCGCCACCCCGCCACCAAGGCCGACGCCCAGCTCGACCTCGACTTCCACATCCGCAACGCACAGACCCTCGAACGCGGCCTGTTCGACGCCGTGTTCATCGCCGACATCGTCGCCGTCTGGGGCACCCACCTCGACTCCCTGTGCCACACCTCCCGCACCGAGCACTTCGAACCGCTCACCCTGCTCGCCGCCTACGCCGCCGTCACCGAGCACATCGGCCTCGCCGCCACCGCCACCACCACCTACAACGAGCCGCACCACATCGCCCGCCGCTACGCCTCCCTCGACCACCTCAGCGGCGGCCGCGCCGCCTGGAACGTGGTCACCTCCGCCGCGCCCTGGGAGTCCGTCAACTTCGGCCGGCCCGAGCACCTGGAGCACGGCCGGCGCTACCAGCGCGCCGAGGAGTTCATCGACGTCGTCAAGCAGCTGTGGGACAGCGGCGGCGACGCCCGCGACGGCACGCCCGGCGCCCCCCTGCACCACCGCGGCGAGCACTTCGAGACCACGGAGCCGCTCGACGTCGCCCGCCCGCCGCAGGGCCGGCCCGTCATCATCCAGGCCGGATCCTCCCCGGTCGGCCGCGAGTTCGCCGCCCGGCACGCCGAGGTGATCTTCACCCGGCACAACCGCCTCGCCGACGCCCAGGACTTCTACACCGACCTCAAGAGCCGCGTCGCCGCCCACGGCCGCAACCCCGAACAGGTCCTGGTCTGGCCGACCCTAGCCCCGATCGTCGCCGCCACCGAGGCCGAGGCCCTGGCGGTCCTGGCCGAACTCCAGGACCTGGTCCCCGACCACGTCGCCCTGCGCACCCTCCAGGACTTCCTCGGCGTCGACCTGGCCGGCCACCCCATCGACGGCCCCGTCCCCGACATCCCGTACACCAACCAGTCGCAGAGCACCACCGAACGCCTGGTCGGCCTCGCCCGCCGGGAGAACCTCTCGATCCGCGGCCTCGCCCTGCGCCTGATGGGCGACGTCATCGCCGGCACCCCCGAGCAGATCGCCGACCACATGGAGTCCTGGTTCACCCAGGGCGGCGCGGACGGTTTCAACATCGACTTCCCCTACCTCCCCGGCTCCGCCGACGACTTCGTCGACCACGTCGTCCCCGAGCTCCAGCGCCGCGGCCTGTACCGGACCGCCTACCAGGGCACCACCCTGCGCGAGAACCTCGGCCTGGACCTCCCCGCCCCTACCCGGAAAGCAGGTGCCGCATGACCGCCGGCCGACCGACAGCCACCACCCCGCTGCTCCTGGCGGCCATCGGCCCGAACCCCACCGGCCCCGGCACCGCCGCACCCGGCCTGCGCGAACTCAAGGCGCTCGCCCGCGCGGCCGAGCAGGCCGGACTGGACGCCCTGCTGCTCGGCGACGGCACCCCCGCCGCCCCCGGCCGGTTCGAGGCCACCACCGCGGCCGCCGCCCTGTGCGCCGTCACCGAGCACATCGGCCTGCTGGTCCGCACCCCGCCCGGTGACCTCGCGCCCTACCACCTGGCGCGGATCACCGCCTCGCTCGACCACCTCGGCCGCGGCCGGGCCGGCTGGTGCGCCGACGGCACCGGCCCGGGCACGGCGGCGGCCGCCGAATACCTGGAGGTCGTCAAGGGCCTGTGGGAGAGCTTCGACGCCGACGCCTTCGTCCACGACCGGGAGAGCGGGCAGTACTGGCACCTCGACCGGATCCACCGGCTCGACCACGACGGCCCGCACTACTCGGTGGCCGGCCCGCTCAACGTCGCCCGCCCGCCCCAGGGCCACCCCGTGGTCGCCGTCACCGACCCCGCCCTCGCCGGCGGCGCCGACCTCGTCCTGCTGGACACCACCGACCCCGCCGAGGCCCGGCGCCTGCGGACCCGGATCCGGCAGGACGCCGCCGAACGCGGCGGGGACGCCGACCACGTCAAGGTCATCGCGACCCTGCGCACCGGGGCCGGCACGGACCCGGCGGACCTGATCGCCCGGTGGACCGAACAGCAGGCCGCGGACGGCTTCGTGGCCACCCTCACCGCGCCCGACGACCCGTTCCTCACCACCGCCGTCCCCGAGCTGCGCCGCCGCGGCCTGCTCGGCGCCGGTCCGCTCGGCGGCGCCGCCGCCCGCACCACGCTGCGTGAGCGGCTCGGCCTGCCCCGGCCGGACCGCCGGCCCGCCACCGTCTGAGGAGGCGGCGCCACCATGGAGACGCTCATCCTCACGGGCAGCACGGCACCGGCCTCCAGCAGCGCCCGGCTGGCCGCCCGGATCCGCCACCACCTGCAGCAGCGCGACGCCGGCGGCTCGGTCGTCGACCTCGACCGCCGGCTGCTGCGACTGCCCGGCCTGGACGCGGACGCCTACACCGACGGCACCCTCGCCCTCGACCCGGACGTCCGCCACCTGGCCGACCGTCTGGCGGCCGCCCGGGCCGTCGTCCTCATCACCCCCGTCCAGCACGGCAGTTACGCGGGCGCCCTGAAGAACCTGCTCGACCACGCACCGCGGGCCGCCCTGCGCGACCGGGCGGTCCTGGTCGCCGCCACCGGCGCGAGCGTGCACCACGGCGCCACCGCCTGCGACCACCTGCGGGCGGTGGTCCGGTCCCTCGGCGGCTGGACCGTCCCGACCCAGGTCATCGCCGAACGCGCCGACCTGCTCGGCGCCACCGCACCCCGGCTGGACGCCCGGATCGACCGGGCAGCCGCCGAACTGCTGCTCGGCGCCCGGATGCTGGCCCCGGCCGCCGTCTGACCGCCGCACCTTCCGCCCACCATCGACTGGAGAGCCATGTCCCGCCGCCTGTTCACCTCGGAGTCGGTCACCGAGGGACACC